>DATBDW010000132.1:0-14669 GCA_036269735.1 Actinomycetes bacterium | reverse complement strand
CGCTGCGCTGGCCGACCACCGCGACGTGCACCTGTGGCTGCACCACTCGTCGCCCGCGTTGTGGGACGCCGTCGCGATGTCACCGCCCGTGCTGCGGCGCAAAGACGACGCGAGCCGTAGCCGGCTCACCAATCCGCTGCTGACGTCGCTGTCGCGGGACGTCCTCGAGCTGCAGCAGCTCGTCGCGCGATGCGCGCCGGGAAGCGGGACCGTGCTGCACGAGTCGCCCGAGCCGCCGGACACGTTGCTGGGCCGACTCACGGCCGACCTGGCCGCCGACCGGGTGCCGGATCAGCCGCCGCCGCTCGACGCCGCGGACCGCAGCGTGCAGGTGCACGCGTGCCCCGGCCGTACCCGCCAGGTCGTGGTGCTCCGCGTGGTCATCGTCGGCCTGCTCGCCGACGACCCGACGCTCGAGCCGCGCGACGTGCTGGTGATGTGCCCCGACGTCGAGACGTTCGCGCCGATCATCGCGGCCACCTTCGCGATCGGCGCCGAGGACGACGCCGCGCACCCCGCGGCCCGGCTGCGTGTGCGGCTCGCCGACCGGGCCCTGCGCCAGACCAACGCGCTGCTCGCCGTACTGTCCCAGCTGCTCGAGCTCGGTACCGCGCGGCTGACCGCGAGCCAGGTGCTCGACCTGGCGGGTACGCCGGCCGTGCGGGCCCGGTTCGGGTTCGAGGACGACGCGCTGGAACGGCTGCGCGACTGGACCGTCGGCGCCGCCGTGCGCTGGGGGCTTGACCGCGAGCACCGCGCGACCTGGCAGCTCGGCGACCTCGAGCAGGGCAGCTGGCGCGACGGGCTCGACCGGCTGCTGCTCGGCGCGACGATGGAGGGCGCGCTGGAGCACTGGCACGACGTCGTACCCCTCGACGACGTCGACAGCTCCGACATCGACCTGGCAGGACAGCTCGCCGAGCTCGTCGATCGGCTCGCCGCCGCCCAGGCGCTGATGTCCGGGCGGCACACCGCGGCCGAGTGGATGGCCGGGCTGGAGGACGCCGTCAGCGGGCTGGCCGCGACGACGCACGAGACGGCGTGGCAGCTGTTGCAGCTGCGCGGCGAGCTCGGCGACATCGCCGAGGCCGCCGAGGGCAGCACCGCGCTGCTCGGGCTCGCCGACGTGCGCGCACTGCTCGCGAGCAGCCTGGCCGGGCGGCCGACCCGGGCCAGCTTCCGCACCGGCACCCTCACCGTGTGCACTCTCGTGCCGATGCGGTCGGTGCCGCACCGCGTCGTGTGCCTGCTCGGCCTCGACGACGGCGTCTTCCCCCGGCAGAGCAGCCAGGACGGCGACGACGTGCTGGCACGAGACCCCTGGGTCGGCGAGCGCGACCCGCGCAGCGAGGACCGCCAGCTCCTCCTTGACGCGATCTGCGCCGCCGAGGACCACCTCGTCATCACCTACACCGGCGCCGACGAGCGCACCGGCGCGCCGGTGCCGCCGGCCGTACCCCTCGGTGAGCTGCTCGACGCGCTGGACCGGACGGCTGTTGTCTCCTCCGGTCGGGTGCGCGAGGCGGTGACCACGCACCACGCGCTGCAGCCGTTCGACCCGCGCAACTTCGAGCCGGGGTCGGCCGGGCGGCCGTTCAGCTTCGACCCGCTCGGGTACGCCGGTGCGCGGGCCGCCGCCGGGCCGCGCACCGAGCCGTTGCCGGTGTTCTCCGCGCCACTGCCGTCTCGGCCCGCTGTCGACGTCGATCTCGCCGACCTGCGCCGGCTGCTGACTCACCCGGCCCGCGGGTTCCTGCGCCAGCGGTTGCAGGTGGCCGAGACCCGTGGCGAGGACGAGCCGGCCGACGCGCTACCGGTCGAGCTGGACAATCTCGAGCTGTGGGCCGTCGGCGAGCGGGTGCTCCGTGAACGGCTGGCCGGCCTCGAGCCCGTCGAGTGCCTGGCCCTCGAAGCGCACCGCGGCGATCTGCCGCCCGGCCCGCTCGGCGAGGCCGCGCTGCGCGACGTCGGCCGCAAGGTCGAGGGCATCGTCGCCGTCTCGGTGCTCGACCGCGAGGCGCCGCCGGAGTCCCACGACGTCGACGTACCGCTGCCCGACGGCACCCGGCTGGTCGGCACGGTGAGCGACGTGCGCGGCGACGTATTACTCACGCTGACCTACTCGCGGCTGGCCGCCCGGCACCGGCTGCTCGCCTGGATCGACCTGGTCGCACTCACCGTGGCGGTGCCGGATCGTCCATGGCGCGCGGCGGCCGTCGGGCGCGGTCGCGGCAAGGGCGCGCTACGCAGCACGTTCGACCCGCTCGACCCTTTGGAGGCGAGGCTGGCGCTGGACGAGCTCGTCGCCCTGTACCGCGCCGGGCTGCGCGCGCCGCTGCCGCTGCCGGTCAAGACCGCCGCGGCGTACGCCGAGCGCCGCAACCACTCCGACACCCCCACCGCGCGCGAGGGCGCCGAGCGCGAGTGGCTTCGCGGCATGTTTCCCGGCGAACAGGATGACGCCGAGCACGTGCTGCTCTACGGCGCCGCCGCGCCGCTGTCCGTGCTCACCGCGCAGCGGCCGCTGGACGACGAGGGCGGCCCCGGCTGGCACGCCGACGAGACCGACCGGTTCGGACTGCTCTCCCGCCGGCTCTGGGGGAGGTTGCTCGACGCGGAGTCCCAGGTGCAGACCTAGGACGGTCCAGGCTCGAGGCCGCACATGGTCAGAGGCGGCAGGTCCGTCTGCCCGTGCTCGTCGCCGAAGACCATGACCTTGGCGGGCTCGACCCGGTAGACCCAGGCGCCGCCCCCGGTGCTGCCGCCGGAGTGGCTGATCTCGACGAACTCCTCGCCGCGCACCGCGAAGCGCCAGTCCTCGGCGTACTTGGCCGCCCACGCGTCCGCCAGCGTCTGCAGGGTCTCGGCGTCGGTGACCCGCACCGCGGTTCCCTCGACGACGACGTCCTTGCCGGATCGCCAGCCCTGTGCGCCGGTGCTCCCGGTGGTCACCGCGACCTGCATGCTGCCCTCGAGGCTGCGGTGCTTCTGCTCGTCCGGTCCGGTACAGAAGGCGAAGGCGCCGTCGTGCCAGACACCGACGAGCGGCACCGCGTGCGGTCGGCCGTCCGCTCGGACGGTGACGATCCAGTAGAGCTGGGCGTCCGTGAGCAGCCGTTCGACGGTGTCCCACCTCGGTGCGGTGGCCGAGCCGTCGCCGTACCTCGGGTCGATGTGTCCTGTGGTCATGCCCGTTCCGACTCCTCGGGGGCGCCGGACTCATCGTCACCAAGAGGCGCGCGCGGATGCATCGGGGCGCCTCGCGGACGCGGAGTCCCGAGCACAGACCTGACGGCGCAGCCTCCCCGTCCGCACGCCAAACGCGCAGACGTTTGCCGGTTCGCGGCTGCGGGCCCGGTGACGCGGGTCGACAGCGGGGTCTAGGCCGGGTCGAGCTCCGCGGCGGCCATCACCCCAATTGCGACCAGGTCGAGGGGGTGCACCCACTCTCCGCTCACGGGGACCCCACCTGCGCGGCCGATCGCGTCACGCAACGGCTCGGCCCACACGTGCTCGATCAGGGCGATCGCAGCGGCGCTACCCGGGGCAATGGTGGCGGCGACGTCCCACACCTCCGAGTCATCGATGATGTGACCGTCCGCCCCGGCCTCCGCTCCGGCCTCAGCGCCCACCTCCATGCCCTCCTCGCCGGCGAACCCGAGGCCGAGCAGCGCTCCCACCGTCGCGCCGAGCTCCTCGGCTTCCGGGATGGACAGGTCGCTCCACTGCAGAGCAACCAGCGATCCGTCCAGGTTCTTCTGAACGGCCAAGGCGTCGATCAGCCGGATCACCTTGTTCTCGCGAAGCCGGGTCAGCTCCTCGAGGACCTCTCCGCTGAAGTTGGGCTTGTCAAAGCTCACGACGAGCAACTGCACGGGCCCGATGGTCATGCCGAACTCCTGGGGTTTGCCGAGCTGTGCCCGGACGAGGGATGTGCCAAGAAGGTCAGGCGCTGAGGATCTTCTGCTTCTGGGTGTCGAACTCCGCCTGGGTGAGCACGCCGGCGTCGAGCAGCTCCTTGAGCTTCATCAACTCGCCGAAACTGTCCGGGGCGGCCTCGTCTGCTGGCGCCATCGGTTCGGGCGGCGGAGCCGCCGCGGCCTGGTCCTGGGCGGCCGCGGCCTGCCCCTGGGCCTGGCCGCGCCTGTTCGCAGCGTGCGCCGTTGCTCCTAGCACCGCTGCGCGCCTCAACATCCTGGGCATCTCGTCGCCTCCGCCTCACACAATCACTGAGTGTCGGCGCCGCTTCTCGGCTCACCGGCCCAGCCAGCATGCGCCCGGCGGACGGCAGGCCGCCTCACCCGCGGCGGATGACGGCAGCGACTCGATCGACCGGAATCCTGCCGAGTCGTCCGGGCCACCCGGGAGTCGCTGCGTGGCTCCGGTCCGCCTGGAGGCGCCGCCGGGGAAAGCCCCAGGTCACCGCGTTTCCCGGTTCCAACCAAGATCGAGCCCGTCGCAGCGAGGTGGACCGATCGAGCGCCGCAACGCCTCGCCGCACGGCACGATGACGATCGTTGACGCCGGCCAACTACTCAAGATCGGTACGACGCCGACCGAGACGACGTGAAACGAGGGAACGGGGCGGAGCCATGCCGGGGGAGTCAGCTGGCCAGCAGGCTGAACGAAAGCGCAACGACTTGAAGAACCTGCGCGAGGAGCGCAGGCAGTTGGACGAGCGCATCCAGCGGGACGAACGCGCCGCCGAGATGTGGCAGCGGGGTCACGACGGCGAGCAGACCGTCGGGGCCCAACTCGAGCTGCTCCGACCACACGGCTTCGACGTCTTCCACGACGTCCACTGGCCAGGGCGGCAGCGCGCCAACATCGATCACATCGCGGTCGGTCCACCTGGGATCTTCGTCGTCGATGCAAAGAACTGGTCCGGCAGTGTCACGGTCCGTGACGGGATGATTCGCCAGAACGGCTACCGCCGGGACAAGGAGCTCGCTGGAACGAAGCGCGCCGCGGAGGATGTCGGGGCGCTCCTGCACCTGCCGTGGGCCCTGCACGTCATCCCGGCGATCGCGCTAGCGGGCGCGGGGTCCGGCAACGTCGACAACTGTCAGGGCGTCACAGTTGTTGCTCATGAACAGCTCGTCGACTGGGCGAACGGGTTGCCGCCCAGGCTCACGCCCGGCGATGTCCTCGGCATCGCCGGCCACCTGCGCAACGCGATGCCTCCGGCAGCTGTGCCGGTGCCGCGGCGCACCCGCACCCGCACCCGCACCTACGGACGATCAGCCGCCACCCCCCGCGAACCCTCGGCACGCGAGCGGAAGCGCCTGGCCAAGCGAGCGGCGTCCCGACGCGACGCGTTGACGAAGCTCATCGCATTGGCGGTGTTCATCGTGCTCGCCCCCGCCGTGCTGACGTGGTGGGGGTCGCACGGTGAGGACGTCGTCCGTACCGTGATCCCGACTCCGACCTTCTCGGTAGCCGGCCCGGCGCCAGGCCCGCGGACAGCGCCGATCTTCACGTCATGCAAAGCGCTGCGGGCCGCGTATCCCTACGGGGTGAAGTGAGCCGGAGCCACGAATGCCGGGAAGAAGGTGCACGGGCACCTGGTCGTCGACGACGCGGTCTACCGCGCGAACAGAGCGCTCGACCACGACAGGGATGGCCTCGGGTGCGAGGTCACAGCGAAAGATCACAGGGTCCGCTAGGCGCGCCGACCTTGGACTGGCCCACGACACGACGGGCCCGGGTGTCCCGCCTGCCACTAGCCTGAACTGACCCTGGTGCGGTAGATGAGGGCCCACCCCGCGGCACGAGCCCGCATCACCAGATCGCAGTCCGGTCATTCGGCTACGTCGTCGAGTCCGCGGGTTGGGGCAAGGGCACAGCCGCCTCGGCGACGATCCGTCGACCCGTTATCACCGTGAGCGGAAGGCGGATAAAGACGTCAAGATGACCCGGCGCCCAAGGGACCACCATCCCGCGAATGCGCGAGCGCGTCAGGGAGTCCATCACCAACTCCGCGACCCCCGTCACGACGACACTCCACCCGGTCCGCGACGGCAGATCGACCTCATCGATCTCGAACGCCAGCATGCCCCCGTCTGCGGCGGCCGCGAGCCGGGTATCCGAGGCGGTGCACATCACGACGGCGTCGTCGAGTACCGCGAACGTGACGGGAACAACTGCCGGCAACGCTCCTGCCGTGAGTACCACGCGGCCCACCTGCGCGCCGGTGAGCAACCGCACGCATTCGGAGCGTGAGAGCAGCTCCAGGGACAGCACGTCGTCGGACATACGCTGCACTCTTCGCGCCATTCGGTGAGGCAGGCAGGGGCGAAAGTCCCGGATCGCGGCGGTCGATGCGCCCCGGTCAGCCGGAACTGGTCGAGCAGCTCCAAGCCTGGCCGGCGCAGCTCGACGGGTGGCCGGCAACGCTCTGAGAGCCTGGATTCCCGGTTGAATGAGCTGGGGCTATTCCGGCGGTTGGCGTCGGGCGCCGGGCGCCGATGTCCCCCAGGCAGCGCTGTCCACCACCTGAAACCGTCGGCCAGTGATGGTCTCCGGCACGACGCGCACCACGTGGGGCTTCGGTTCGGCGTGCCACGGGAACAGGGGCAGGTCCATGCTTTCGATGCGCTCGTGGAGTTGTTTGATCTCTTCCGCGCGTCCTTTGATCACGACGCTCCACGCCTCACCTGTCTCCGAGTCGTAGCCATCCACCTCGAATGCGACCCGGTTGGACGACGCAGCGGCAAGCTTCGACCCCGCCGCAGTACGGAAGACGATCGTGCCGTGATCGACGACGAAGTTGATCGGGAAGATGTCGGGCTGGGCGTCGGCGACAACCGCCAGCCGGCCCACCTCGGCGGAGCGCAGCAGCTCCCAACACGTGTGCTCCGGGAGCACGGTGACGCCGCTGCTGTCAGCCATACCGGCATTGTCCACGCCTGGCGCGGGAGGCGGTAGGGCCGCAGGGCCTGCCTCTTGGCCGGGTGCCGCGGAGTTGGCGCGCGTCTATGTTGCCGCAGAGGCTGGACACCGGCGCCCTGCACCTGCGCCGCGCTGGCCCCCGCGTCGACCCCACCACGGGGCGGCGGGCGGCGGGATCCGCAGTAGCGTGACCCGGAGCCCGCCGCGGGGAAGGACGTCGTTCGATCGTGCAGGCCGATGACCGGAGCGCCCTCGCGGACCCGTTCGACCTGCTGGGGCCATTGCCCGAGGGCACCACCGTGCTCGAGGCCAGCGCCGGCACCGGCAAGACGTTCACCATCGCCAACCTCGTCGCGCGCTACGTCGCCGACGGGGTCGCGATGGAGGAGCTGCTCGTTGTGAGCTTCAGCCGCGAGTCGACCCGCGAGCTGCGGGAGCGGGTCCGCGAACGGCTGGTCAGCGCCCGCGACGGGTTGGCCGCACCGGCGTACATCCCGGACGACGACCGGGTGCTCCGGCTGCTCGCCGACGCGGGTCAGCCGACGGTCGCCGTACGACGGCACCGGCTCGAGGAGGCGCTCACCGTCTTCGACGCGGCCACCGTCACGACCACCCACGGCTTCGCCCAGCAGGTGCTGCTGGCGCTGGGCACCGCGGGCGACCACGACACCGGCGCCGTCCTCGTTGAGAACATCGGTGACCTGGTCGCCGAGGTGGCCGACGACCTCTACCTCCGCAAGTGGGGTACGCCGGGCGCCGAGCCGCCGGACCTGAAGCGCGCCGAGTTCCACGCGCTCGCCATGGCGGCCGCGACCGACCCGGCCACCGACCTGCTGCCACCTGGTGACACCGACGGCCTTCCCGGCCAGCGGGCCCGGATCGCCGCCGCGGTGCGCGGCGAGGTCGACCGGCGCAAGCGGCGCCAGCAGCTCATCGACTACGACGACATGCTGACCCGTCTCGCGAACACCCTCACCGACCCCGGCACCGGGCCGGTCGCATGCGGCCGGCTGCGGTCGCGCTACCGGATAGTGCTGGTCGACGAGTTCCAGGACACCGACCCGGTGCAGTGGACGATCCTGCGCGAGGCGTTCCACCGGCACCGCACCCTCGTCCTGATCGGCGACCCCAAGCAGGCCATCTACGGCTTCCGCGGCGCCGACGTGCACGCCTACCTCGAGGCCCGCGCGAGCGCCTCGGTCGTGCGCACCCTGCCGACCAACTGGCGCAGCGACGCGCTGCTGCTCGACGGGATGGCGGCCGTGTTCGGCGGCGCGGCGCTGGGCGACGAGCGCATCCGGGTCCTCCCGGTCGAGGCCGAGCACACCGGCCGGCTCGTGTCCGGGCCGGTGCCGCTGCAGCTCCGGGTGGTGCCGCGCGACGGGTTGGCCCTGGCGCAGAACGGCACCGCCCGCACGGCGGGAGCCCGTGACGCCGTCGCGCGCGACCTCGCGAACCGGGTCGTCGCGCTGCTCTCCGGCGAGGGGGTTGTGCACCCGCGCGACGGCGGTGCGGGGCGATCGGTGCATCCTGCCGACATCGCAGTGCTGGTGCGCTACAACAGCCAGGCGCAGCTGGTGCAGGCCCAGCTGCACGAGGCGGGGGTACCTGTCGTACTCACCGGCAAGACCTCCGTCTTCGCCACCCCCGCGGCCGCGGAGTGGCAGCGGCTGCTCGAGGCGCTTGAGCAGCCGCACCGCACGACCCGGGTACGCCGGGCCGCGCTGACCTGCTTCGTGGGCCTCGACGCCGCGGGCCTCGATGCCGCCGGTGACCCGTTCGCCGACGAGCTGGCGCTGCGGTTGCGTATCTGGGGCACGGTGCTGGAGGAGCGCGGGGTGGCGGCGATGTTCGAGGCGGTGTCGCTCGACCAGGGGCTGCAGCCGCGGATCCTCGGGCTGGTCGGCGGCGAGCGGCTGCTCACCGACCTGCGGCACATCGCGCAGGTGCTGCACGAGGCGGCGCTCGCCGGGCAGCTCGGCCTCACCGCGCTGCTGGTGTGGCTGCGGCGGCGCATCTCGGAGGCGGCCGGTGAGGGAGGGCAGGAACGCAGCCGCCGCCTGGAGACCGACGCGGCCGCGGTGCAGATCATCACGGTGCACACCAGCAAGGGCCTGGAGTTCCCGGTCGTGATGGTGCCCTTCGCGTGGGACAACTGGGGCGGCCGCGAGCCGGCGACCGCGGTCTTCCACGACGACCACGACCACCGCGTGCGCGATGTCGGCGGGCAGGGCAGCCCGGACTGGGCCGCGCACGTCAAGGCGCACAAGCGGGAGGAGACCGACGACGAGCTGCGGCTGACCTACGTCGCGCTGACCCGCGCCCAGTCGCATCTCGTGGTCTGGTGGGCGCCGTCCTACAACACGCCGACGTCACCGGTGCACCGGATGCTGCTGCACGACGGGGCCGGTGTCGCGCCGCTGTCGGTGCCGGTGCCCGACGACGCGTCGGCGCTGGCGGCGTTCCGCAGCCGGGCTTCGCGCAGCGGCGGCGGGCTCGGCGTCGAAGTGGTCCGCGCCCGGCCGCCGGAGGTATGGTCGCCGGCCGCTCGTGAAACGCCGGCGCTGTCGCTCGCGGCGTTCGGGCGGCAGCTGGACACCGGTTGGCGACGCACGTCGTACAGCGCTTTGACGTCGGCGGCCCACGAGCAGCGGCTCGGCAGCGAGCCGGAGGTCGTGGAGAAGGACGACGAGGCCGACCTCGAGGAGGTGCCGGCCGCGGCGTCGGCTGACGAAGCCGCGTTACGCGACGTCGTGTCGGCGTGGGACGCGATCCCCGGCAGTGCGGCGTTCGGCACGCTGGTCCACTCGGTGCTCGAGCAGCTCTCCGACCTGTCCGACGACGCCGCGGTCACCGCGCTGGTCGGCGCGCAGATCGCACGGTGGGCGCCGGGGGTCGACGCGGCTGCGCTGAGCGCGGGGCTGCTCGCGGCGCTGGCCACGCCGCTGGGCGAGCTGGCCGGCGGGGTTGCGCTGACCGGCGTACCTCCGCAAGACCGGTTGCCGGAGCTGGATTTCGAGCTGCCGCTGGCCGGTGGCGACGAGGCGCGCCCGTCGTCGGTGGTGCTCGCCGATCTGGTGCCGCTCTGGCGGCATCACGTTCCGACCGGCCTGCTGGCGTCGTACGCCGATGCGCTGGCCGAGCTGCCCGACGTACCGCTGCGCGGCTACCTCACCGGCAGCATCGACGTGGTGCTGCGGGTGGGCGGTGCCGCCGGTCCGCGCTACCTCGTGGTGGACTACAAGACCAACCGGCTCGGCGGGTACGACGAGCCGCTGACCGCGTGGCACTACCGGTCGGCGGCGCTGGAGACCGCGATGGTCGAGGCGCACTACCCGTTGCAGGCTGTGCTCTACGCCGTGGCGCTGCACCGCTATCTGCGCTGGCGCCAACCGGCGTACGACCCGGAGGTGCACCTCGGCGGGGTGCTCTACCTGTTCCTGCGCGGCATGTCGGGACCCGGCGTGCTCGACGCGTCGGGTGCGGCGCCGGGCGTGTTCGCGTGGCGACCCCCGGCAGCTCTCGTGGTCGGCCTGTCCGACCTGCTGGCGGGGACCTCATGACCACGACGTACGACGCGGCGCTGGCCCTGCGGGCAAGCGGGCTGCTCGCGGCGTTCAACCGCGCGGGCATCCTGACCGCCGCCGACGTGCACGTCGCGCACCGGCTCGGGGCGATCGGCGCTGAGGCCGACGACGCGGTGCTGCTCGCGGCCGCGCTGGTCGTGCGCTCGACCCGGCACGGATCCGTGGTGCTCGACCTCGCGACGGCGGAGGCGACCACGAGCCCCGACGTCGACATCGACTCCCCCGCCGGCGTACCGCTCGACGTGGTGCTGGACTGGCCGGCCGACTGGGTGGCGCGGTGCGCGGCGAGCCCGCTCGTCGGTGGGCCGCTGCGGATGGCGGGCTCGCGGGTGTGGCTGGCGCGGTACTGGGACCAGGAGGAGCAGGTCGCCGCCGAGCTGCTGACGCGATCGGCGTCACAGCCGGCCGACCTGGACGCCGCGGTGCTGGACCGTGGGCTCGTACGGCTCTTCCCCGGGGAGCGCGAGGGCGACCAGCGGACGGCGGCCGCGACCTGCGCGGCGTCGTGGGTGAGCGTGCTGGCCGGCGGGCCGGGCACCGGCAAGACGACGACCGTGAGCCGGCTGCTGGCACTGCTGCGCGAGCAGCACCCGACGTGGCGGATCGCGCTGGCGGCGCCGACCGGCAAGGCCGCGGCCCGGCTGGAGGAGGCGGTGCGCTCGTCGACGGCGTTGCTGCCGGCCGAGGATGCGGCGCGGCTCGGTGAGCTGTCGGCGACGACGCTGCACCGGCTGCTGGGGTGGCTGCCCGAGGCCCGCAGCAGGTTCCGCCACGACCGGAGCAACCGGCTGCCGGTCGAGGTGGTCGTGGTCGACGAGGCGTCGATGGTGTCGCTGACGATGATGGCCCGGCTGCTCGAGGCGCTGCGGCCCGCGACCCGGCTGGTCCTCGTCGGGGACCCGGACCAGCTCGCATCGGTCGAGGCGGGCGCGGTGCTGGGCGACCTGGTGGATCGCAGGCCGAGGGCACCCGCTGCGCGAGTGGCGGTCGCTGCGCTGACGACGAACCGGCGGTTCCCCGAGACCAGCGGCATCGCGCTGCTCGCCGCGGCGGTGCAGGAGGGCCGCGGCGAGGACGCGCTCGCGGTGCTGCGCGACGCCGGCGTACCGGAGGTGGAGCTGGTCGAGGTTGCTGACGATGCGCAGCTGTCGGCGGCGCAGCTCGACGGCGTCCGGGCGGACGTCGTGGTGAGCGGCGCGGCGCTGCTTTCGGCGGCCGAAGGCGGTGACGCGGTGGCCGCGCTCGTGGCGCTGGACGCGCACCGGCTGCTGTGCGCGCACCGGCGCGGGCCGCGCGGCGTCCAGCACTGGAGCGCCTTGGCCGCGCGGTGGATCGCCGACGTGCACCCGGTGCTGCCGCGGGCCGACGGGCGCTACGCCGGCGAGCCGCTGCTGGTCACGGCCAACGACTACGAGATCGGGCTCTACAACGGGGACACCGGTGTGGTGGTCGACGACGGGGGCGGTGGGCTGGTGGCGGCGTTCGGTCGCGGCGGTGCGCCCGTCGTCGTACCACTCGTGCGGCTCGGGGCCGTCCGGTCGCTGCACGCGATGACGGTGCACCGCAGCCAGGGCAGCCAGTTCGGGCGGATCACCGTGCTGCTGCCCGAGGCCGGCTCGCCGTTGGGCACCCGCGAGACGCTCTACACGGCGGTGACCCGCGCGACCTCGTACGTCCGCGTCATCGGCTCGGCCGAGGCATTCGTCGAGGCGGTACGCCGGCCCGCCGCGCGCGCCACCGGCCTGCGCGAGCGCCTGTCCGGCACCCTCACCTGACCCGCGTCTCCTCGTTTGCGACATGAATCCCCGACACGCCGGGCCATGACTCGGCGTGTCGGGGACGCAGGTCGCAAACGATCTTCCCGGGCGGGTCAGGTGAGGCCGCGGGACACGATGTCCAGCATTGCGTCGAGGGCCGCGTCGCGCTGGTCGGTCGGGAGGTGACGCAGCGGCCCCTGCAGCACGAGCATCGAGAAGCCGTGAACGGCAGCCCAGCAGGCGACGTCCGCACCCGGTCGCAGCGCAGGCGGCAGCCCTCCGGCAGCGACCAGCTCGTCGAGCACCTGGTTGAGCAGGGCGTAGGGGCCGGACTCCTGGTGGCTGAAGTCCGGCGCACCGGTCTCGTCGGTCGGCCACTCCTGCGCGAACGCGACCTCGAACAGCCCCGGCTCGGCCAGCGCGAACTGTACGTAGGCGCGCCCGGTCTCCCGCAGCCGGCGGCGTGCCCGCACCTCGGGGTCGCGGGTCCGCACCGTCGCGAGCCGCGCGCGCATCGCCCGCTCGAGGTGGTCCATGCCCAGATCGGCGACCTCGCCGAGCAGTTCGTCTCGGTCGGCGAAGTGGCGGTACGCCGCGTTGTGCGACACCCCGGTCCGGCGGGCCACCTCCCGGAGTACCACCCCGTCGGGGCCCGAGGTCCGGGCCAGCTCCGCGGCCGTTTCGACCAGAGCGGCCCGCAGGTTGCCGTGGTGGTAGGGCGGCGTCGTCACGAGAAAATTCTAGCCGAGATGTTGACAGTGGCCACATCCAGGTGTTCCCTGAATGTTGTCGCTGTCCACATCGACGGCTCACGTCGACGGCTCAACCGGGGTCACCATGCGCGGAAAGCTCGGCATCCTCCTCACGGTCTGTGCGGCCGTGCTGGCCATCAACCTCGACACGACCATCGTGAACGTCGCGTTGCCGAGCATCGCCCGCGAGCTCGACGCCAGCACCCGCGACCTGCAGTGGGTGGTGGACGGGTACAACCTGGCGTTCGCCTCGCTGGTCCTCGCGGCCGGCAGCCTGTCCGACAAGTACGGACGACGGCCGGCGCTGATCCTCGGCCTGGTCGGCTTCGCCGCGGCCAGCGCCGCCGGCGCGCTCGTCACGTCGGCCGAGGCCCTCATCGCGACCCGCGTCCTGATGGGCGCCTTCGCGGCCCTCATCTTCCCGACCACCCTCTCCATCATCAGCAACACGTTCCGCGACCGGCGCGAGCGCGCAGCCGCCCTCGGCGTCTGGGGTGCGGTCGTCGGCGTCGGTGTCGCTGCTGGACCGGTGACCGGCGGCCTGCTGCTCCAGCACTTCTACTGGGGCTCGGTGTTCTGGGCGCTGGTGCCCCTCGCCCTGCTCACGGCACTCGCGGCGTACATCCTCGTTCCCGAGTCGCGCGACCCGTCCGTACCCCGCCTCGACCTGGCCGGTCTCGGCGTCTCCGTAGCGATGCTCGCCACGCTCACCTACACGATCATCGAGGCACCGGATCATGGCTGGTCGTCGACCGAGACGCTCGGCGGGTTCGTTCTGACTTCCGGCCTGCTGGCGCTGTTCGTGGGCATCGAGCGGCGCAGCGCGCACCCGATGCTCGACGTGACGCTGTTCCGCGACCCGCGGTTCAGTGCGGCAAGCGGCGCGGTGACCGTGACGTTCTTCGCGCTGTTCGGCTTCATCTTCCTCATCACCCAGTACTTCCAGCTGGTCCGCGGCTACGGCACCCTCTCGACCGGCACCCGGATCCTCCCCGTCGCGCTGAGCATCGCGGTGGCCTCGGTGCTCGGCGCGCAGCTGGCCCCTCGGATCGGCACCCGCGTGGTGGTCACGACCGGGCTGCTGCTGTTCGGCTCGGCGTTCCTCTGGATCTCGACGGTCGCCGTCGACGCGTCGTACCCGGCCGTAATCGTGCCGCAGATGCTGTTGATGGGCGTGGGCATGGGCCTGATCTCGACGCCGGCCACCGAGTCGATCCTGCTCGTCCTGCCGCCGGCCCGCGCCGGTGTCGGGTCCGCGGTCAACGACGCCACGCGCGAGCTCGGCGGCACGCTCGGCGTCGCTGTGGTCGGGTCGATCTTCGCCTCGGTGTACGCCGCGCGGCTGGCCGACGGAGCGTTCGGCGTCCTGCCATCCGACACGCTCCACCGGGCTCAGGACTCGATCGGGGTCGCGCAGGCGATCGGGGCCCGCACGCCGGCTCTCGGATCGGCGATGCAGGACGCGTTCATGGCCGGCCTGCACACGTCGTGCCTGGTCATCGGGCTGCTGTGCATCGCCGGTGCGGTCGGCGCCGTCCTGGCGCTGCCCGGCCGGCTGCACCCGGCAACGGTGGCCGGCGGCGACGTCGACCAGCCGGCCGGCGCAACGGAGACCGTCCCCGCGTGACCCTCGTCGATCTCGCCACGTGCGACGCTGTGGTGCGACACGCCGGGCGTGTCGC
>DATBDW010000131.1:0-4684 GCA_036269735.1 Actinomycetes bacterium | reverse complement strand
ACCAGACGGCCGCCTCGAGCTGGGGCTCGCGCCGCCGTCTGAGATCGGCAGCGGGCAAGCGGCGCGAGAGCCTTCAACTGTTCCCAGACCGCCTGAACCAGCGGCACCCTGTCGGCGTGCGCCATGGGGGTCCACACGCGTTCGAGGCCTGCTGCCGCTCTCCACCGACGCCTGGAACGCCCGCCACCGTGCCACCAGGGCCTGCCGGGCGGCGGGCTCGCCGGTGGACCAGGACAACCGCTGGCCGGTGTCAGATCCTGCCCACGGAGAGCCATTGGTGTCACCTGCCGCGGGCCCGTTTGGGTGACAACGGGTGACATGATCTTGGTTCACGGTCTCGCGTTGGGCGGCTTACCCTTGCCACTGTTGAGATTTCTGGGTGGAGCTGAGGGGACTCGAACCCCTGACCCCCACACTGCCAGTGTGGTGCGCTACCAGCTGCGCCACAGCCCCAGGACAATCGGACAACCCGCTCACGAGCGGGCCGAGCCAGTCTAACGGTTGCGGGATGACGAGACGAACCGGCAGGCCCGGCCCGCCATGGACCTATTCGTCGTCGCCCATCACGGGCTCGGGCAGGCTGCCGGCGTTGTGCTCGACCAGCCGCCAGGATGACTGGTCGGTCTCCTCGAGCACCGACCAGGAGCAGTTCGCCAGCCCGCCGACGACAGCCCAGCTGTCGGTCGGGAGCTCGAGCATCGTCCCGATGGCGGCGCGCGCGGCACCTCCATGAGTCACCACGACAAGGGTCGCACCCGGCGGGCAGCCGACCAGCGCGTCAGTGATCGCCTCGCACATCCGGGCAGCCACTTCGGTACGCCGTTCGCCCCCACCCGCCGGGACGTCCTCGCCGGCCCGCCAGGCGGCGTACAGCTGGGCATCGTCGCGGGTGAGCTCGTCCGCGGTTCGACCCTGCCAGGTGCCGCCGTAGGTCTCGCGCAGCCGCGGGTCCAGCCGCACCTCGAGGCGGCACAGCTCGCCCAGGGCGGCCGCGGTCACCGAGGCGCGTGTGAGGTCGGAGGACACGATGCCGGCCGGGTCCAGGCCGGCCAGCAGTCGAGCGGCCCGCTGTGCCTGCGCCACGCCCACATCGTCGAGCTCGACGTCGGTGCTGCCCTGGAACCGGTCCTCGAGGTTCCACGCGGTCTGGCCGTGGCGCCAGAGCACGACGCGGCGGCCGACCGGCCGTCGGCTCAGGACGCCGCCCCGGTGATCCCGTGGTGGACGACGTCGGAGCGGTTGTCGTCGGTGGCACCGGCGCGGCGCCGGTTGTGCTCGCGCACGACGTCGGGGAGCTCGACGACGGGGCAGTCCTTCCAGATCCGCTCGAGCGAGTAGTAGACCCGCTCCTCGGAGTGCTGGACGTGCACGATGATGTCGATGAAGTCGAGCAGCACCCAGCGGCCCTCGCGCTCGCCCTCCCGGCGGACCGGCTTGGCGCCCAGGGTGCGCAGGCGCTCCTCGATGCCGTCGACCACGGCGCGCACCTGGCGGTCGTTGGACGCCGAGCACAGGACGAACACATCGGTGATCACGAGCTGGTCGCCGACGTCGAAGGCGATGATGTCGTCGGCGAGCTTGTCGGCGGCCGCCTCTGCGGCGGCCGCAGCGAGCTCGCGGGCGCGCGGGGAGACGGTCACGTGGGCCAGTTTCTCACGGTTGCCCGGAGCGTCCGAATCACGTCGGCGGGGCTGGCGATCAGATGAATGGCGGTCACGGCTTGAAGTCCTTGCCCAGGATGACGATCACGTCCGCGACCGTCTGTCCCCGGTCCACGGGCACCACCGACGAGGCGGGCAGCCCCAGCGCCGCGGCGACCTCGCGGCCGCGGGCGATGCTCTTGTCGGTGCCGTCCGGCACCTGGATGCTGCTCGGGTCGCCGTTGAACGGCGAGGCGTTGCCGCCGTTGATGAAACGGAACCCCTTGTCGACCAGCTTGGCCCGGGCCTTCTCGGTCAGCCCGGGCGTCCCCACCCCGTTCTCGACCAGCACCCGCACGGTCTCTCCGTTGGCCTGCTGCAGGGCCCCGGGGAAATGGGTGCGCATCATCGCCGCGGCCTGCCCCGTGTCGAGGCCGTACGAGAGGTCGGTACCACCGGTGTCCAGCTCAGTGACCGGGAGCACGTCGGAGACCAGCGCGTCCTTCGTGGCGGCCGAGCGCAGCACGGCCAGCCGTCCTGCCAGCTCCACCGGGTCCAGGGTGGAGTTGGATCCGGCTCCGGCGGCGGTGAGTGCCGTGGTCACGCCGGCCTTGTCGGCCGGCAGCTTTTCGGCGAGCCCCGTGAGGACCTCGTCGAAGCGCGCCAACCTGGCCTGCTCGGGCTCGCCGTCGGCGAGGTAGCCGGCGTACGCCGCGGCGGCGGGCCCTTTGAGCAGCTGGTTGCCGGCCTTGACGACCACCGTCTGGTTGCCCTGGGCGTCGGTGGTCACGACGTCGACGTCGACCGCCGCTTGCACTCCGCCGACAGCGTCGACCAGCTTGGCCAGCCCGTCCGGCGTGAGGGTCCAGGTGTCCTCGACCCGGACGCCGAGCAGGTCGGTCATGGCCGCCGCAGAGGCCGACGGGTCGCCCAGCGCGGTCGTCTCTCCGAACGGCACGTCACCGGAGCCCGCCACGTCCACGATCAGGCGGGACGGGACGAGCACTGCTGCCGCGGTGTGGTCGGCGGCCGTGGTCCCCACCAGTGCGCTCGCCGACGCGGTGCCGTCGGCCCCGGTCAGCTGCACCAGCGTCGTGTGCTGCGTCGGTGGCTTGTCGTCCGCAACGATGCCGCTCGACCCGTCCCCGCGCAGCAGCAACCACGTTCCGATGGCGACCAGGGCGATGCCGACGAGCCCGCCGGCGACCACGAGGATGCGCTGCCGCGCTGCGCGGCGCCGGGCGCTGCGTTGCTCGGCGCGGCTCTGGCGCGCGATCACCGTCGGTCCCGGTGCTGCCGCGGCCGCAGCCGGCCCCGCATCGGGCGGGGGCAGCGGAGCTGCCGGCGGCACCGGACGGGTCTCGTGCCGACCGGTCTGACCGGGGGCCGTCGCGGACGCGGGCGTAGACGCCACCGGAGCAGTGATCCGGGTTCCGTTCCCGGACGGCCCGGCGGCGAGGCGCTCGGCGATGTCGACGTCGGGCAGCGGGTCGGCCTCGGGCCTCCGGTGCTTGCCGCTGCTCATCGGCGCCGCCGCTGGCTGCGGGTCATGACGTCACCGGGTAGAGCCGGTGCTTGGTGACGTACTGCACCACGCCATCCGGGACGAGGTACCAGACCGGGTCGCCGCGACTTACCCGTTCCCGGCAGTCGGTCGAGGAGATCGTCATCGCGGGCACCTCGAGCAGGCTGACCCGGTCGGCGGGCAGCCCGTCGCCGGACAGCGTGTGGCCCGGCCGGGTCACCCCGATGAAGTGGGCGAGGCCGAACATCTCTTCGGCGTCCTTCCACGTCAGGATCTGGGCCAACGCGTCGGCGCCGGTGATGAAGAACATCTCCACGTCCGCCCCGCGCTGACCGCGCAGGTCGGTGAGCGTGTCGACGGTGTACGTCGGGCCGGGCCGGTCGATGTCCACCCGGCTCACCGTGAAACGCGGGTTGGACGCCGTCGCGATGACCGCCATCAGGTAGCGGTGCTCGGCGGTGGTGACCTGGCCGCGGTCCTTCTGCCAGGGCGTGCCCGTCGGGACGAAGACCACCTCGTCGAGGGCGAACCGCGACGCGACCTCGCTGGCAGCAACCAGGTGTCCGTGGTGGATCGGGTCGAAGGTGCCACCCATCACCCCGAGACGGGACGGCGGCGCCGGATCGGCGACAAGGGGCACGGGCTTCGCGAGACCGTCAGCGGTCCTTGCCGAACGTCAGCGTCACGAGCAGCGCAGCGCACAGCAGTCCGAAAGCGAGAAGCCCGATCGACCACGGGGGGATCGGCAGGTCACGGCCGTGGGACTCACCCTCGGCGGCGAGCAGGTGGACGACGGCGGGCATGCGGGGCAGCTCCTCGTGAGGACGGTACGGCGGCGGGGGAAGTCTCCCACGCGCCCGGCCCGGTTGTCCGCACGCGGGGTGTCACGCGCCGGGGTGTCAGAACGGACGGACTCCCCCGGCCGGGACGAGCGCCGGGGGCGGGGCGTCGGTGGCGCGGCGCTGGAACGTGGCGCGGTCGACCACCTCGAGGCCGGTCACCCGCCACGGGGGCAGGTCCGCGGTGAGCCGGTGCTCGCCCCACAGCCGCAGGGCCAGCGCGGCGGCGTCCTCCAGGTCACGGGCCTCCTCCCAGTAGCGCAGCTCGGCGCGGTCGCCGGCGTACCGGGCGGAGAGCAGGAACGGACGCTCGTGGGCCAGCCGCTCCAGCGCGGCGCGGACCTCCGACGGGTCCCGAGCGGCCCCCATCAGCGTGAGCGTCACGTGCCACATCGGGCGAGCCTCGGCCCCGCGGCCCGGCGATCTGTCCGGGCTCGTCGGCAGCCCAGGAGGCAGCGCGGGGAACGGCATGTCGGCCACGCCTCGGGTCCTCCTCCAGCGCCTCGGTTCCTTATCCGCCCAGCACGACGAGGTCGTCCCGGTGCACGACCTCCCGACCGAAGGCCGGTCCGAGCTCCCGGGCCAGGTCCGGTGTCGAGCGACCCAGCAGACCGGGAAGTTCCGTCACGTCAAAGTTGACCAGCCCGCGGGCCACCGTGTGGCCGTTTTGGTCAAGGAGG
>DATBDW010000130.1:0-4569 GCA_036269735.1 Actinomycetes bacterium | reverse complement strand
GCACGACGGCCTCGCCGCCGCCGACGCGCACCACGTCCGCGGCAAGGAGGTCACGCCGTTCCTGCTCGAGTTCTTCCACCGCGAGAGCAAGGGCGCCAGCCTCGAGGCCAACATCCGCATCGTCCTGCACAACGCCGAGCTGGCCGCGCAGATCGCCGTCGCGGCCGCGACGTGAGCTGCAACCCATGACCGGTCCAAGCGGCGCGGAGACCCTCGACGTCGTGGTCGTCGGCGACGTCATGGTCGACGTGCTGGCCGCGATGAGCGGCCCGCTCGCCCGCGGCAGCGACACGCCGTCCATGGTGACGACCGTCGGCGGCGGGTCGGGCGCCAATGTTGCCGTGTGGCTCGCCGCCGCGGGTGTGCCGACGACGTACATCGGTCGGGTCGGCACCGACCCGCTGGGGCGCGAGGTGCTGTCCGGGCTCACTGACGCCGGCGTCACCGCCTGGGTCGGCGAGGAGCCGTCGGCGCGGACCGGCACCTGCATCGTGCTGGTGGAGCCCACCGGCGAGCGGTCGATGCTCCCGGACGCCGGTGCCAACGGCGCCCTCGCGCCCGAGCACCTGCCGAGTGCACCGTTCCGTCCCGGTGCCCACCTGCACCTGTCGGGCTACACGCTGCTGAACCCGGGGTCCCGGGACGCCGGCCTCGCGGCCCTCGGCCTGGCCGCCGCGCACGGGCTGACCGTTTCCGTCGACCCCTCCTCGGCCGCGTTGCTGGAGCAGGTCGGCCCGGCCCGGTTCCTGGAGTGGACGCGCGGCGTCGACGTCCTCCTGGCCAACCGGGACGAGGCGGGTGTGCTGACCGGCGTCGCCGACCCCCGGGCTGCGGCCGCCGCCCTGGGCGACACCTACCGCGAGGTCGTCGTGAAGCTGGGAGCCGACGGGGCCTTGTGGCAGCAGGGCTTCATCGTTGCCAGCGCGCCGGCCGAACGCGGTGTCGAGGTCGTCGACACCACCGGCGCGGGCGACGCCTTCGCGGCAGGTTTCTTGGCGTCCTGGCTGCTGCACCCCGAGCCGGAGTCGGCGCTCGCCGCCGGCAACCGGCTCGCCGCGCGCGCTGTGGGCCGGGTGGGGGCCCGCCCGTGACCGGCGAGGAACGCGCACTGGCCGCCGTCCGGGCTTCCGGCCTCGAGCACCGCGTCCTCCGGCACGGGCCGGTGCGCAGCCTGGCCGAGGCGGCGCAGGCACGTGGCGTCGAGCCGGCCGCCGTCGTCAAGACCCTCGTCGTACGCCGCGCTGACGACGACTACCTCTTCGTCCTCGTCCCGGGCGACCGGACCATCGCCTGGCCCAAGCTGCGCGACCTGCTGGGCGTGTCCCGGCTCTCGATGCCGGACGCGGCCACCGCGCTCGCCGCGACCGGCTACGAGCGGGGCACCATCACGCCATTCGGCTCGACGACGGCCTGGCCGGTCATCGCCGACGAGCGGCTGCTCGGGCACGAGGTCACCCTCGGCGGCGGCGGGCACGGCGTCGCTGTCGCCGTGGCAGCCGACGCCATGGTCGCCGCGTTCGGCGCGGCCGTCGCCGACGTCACCGATCCCGAGGGCTGAGTCGGCCCCGCGAGTACGAGGCACGTCTACGCCACCTGCTGTATTGCCGCGCACCGAGCGCGGACGGACAGTGGCGAAGACGGCTCGGGGAGGGCTCGTGCGCGAGGACAGGGTCCGCGATCGAGGCGGCAGCGCCATCGAGGTGGCCTTGCTGCTCGCAGCGATGACTGTCGTGATGTTACCGGCCTTGGTCCTGCTCGCGCGTGTGGTGTACGACGGATTCGCCGCACCCTGCGTGGCGATGGGCAGCAACAACTGCGACGAGCAGTCCGGGGGTGGGTTGTCCGTCGGCGGCTCGGGAGGCACCGTGTCGGCTACACCCACCCAGCAGCTGGAGGCAATGGTGGCCGCGCAGGTGCCAGACCCGGGCGGCGGCTCGTCGACGGTCAGGTGCAACCACCAGAGCTCCACGCATCCCCCTCGCGGTTCCAAGGCCCAGTGCAACGTGAAGTTCCCCAGCAACGGCCAGACCCGGACCTACTCCGTCACCTGGGTCGACGACGCAGGAACCATCCAGGTCGTCCCTGCCTGAACCGACCGTTGACCCCCGGCGAACCCCGGTGCGAGGGTCACGGTCATGAGCAGTGCCACCGAGACGTTCCGGGCCGCCCGCGACCAGCTGCAGATGCACCGTGCGGACTACGACCGCGCGGTCAGCGAGTTCCGCTGGCCGGACCTGACGCACTTCAACTTCGGCTTCGACTGGTTCGACGTCCTGGCCGCAGAGGCGCCCGACGTCCCGGCTGTCTGGATCGTCAACGCCGACGGCTCCGAGGATCGCCAGACGTACGGCGAGCTCGCGGAGCGGTCCGCACAGCTGGCGTCGTGGTTCCGGGCGGAAGGCCTCGACCGCGGCGACCGGCTGCTGCTCGTGCTCGGCAACGTGCTGCCGCTGTGGGAGGTGATGCTCGCCTGCATCAAGCTCGGCGTCGTCGTCATCCCGGCCACCACGTTGCTCGGCACCCGCGACCTCGCGGACCGGGTCGAGCGGGGTCACGTCAAGCACGTCATCACGGCATCGGCCGACACCGAGAAGTTCCACGGCGTCCACGGCGACTGGACCCGGATCGCGGTCGGGCCACCGGTCGCGGGCTGGCTGCGGTACGACGACTCCTACGAACACCTGGACACGTTCAGTCCTGAGGTCGACACCCGCGCCGACGAGACACTGCTGCTCTACTTCACCAGCGGCACGACCGCTCGGCCCAAGCTCGTCGAGCACACCCACGTGTCCTACCCGGTCGGCCACCTGTCGACGGCGTACTGGATCGGACTTCGGCCCGGCGACGTGCACCTCAACGTCTCGTCCCCCGGCTGGGCGAAGCACGCGTGGTCCAACGTGTTCGCGCCGTGGATCGCCGGCGCCACCGCGTTCATCGTCAACCAGCCACGGTTCGACGCGGCCGCCCTGCTCGACACGATGGCGCGCTGCCGGGTCACGACGTTCTGCGCGCCACCGACCGTGTGGCGGATGATGGTGCAGGAAGACCTCGCCGCGCACCCGGTCGCGTCGCTGCGCGAGGTCGTCGGCGCCGGAGAGCCGCTCAACCCAGAGGTCATCGAGCAGGTCCAGCAGGCGTGGGGGCTGACGGTGCGCGACGGCTACGGCCAGACCGAGACGACCGCGCAGATCGGCAACCCACCTGGCGCACTGCTCAAGCCGGGGTCGATGGGGCGGCCGTTGCCCGGCTACACCGTCGCACTGGTCGACCCCGTCACTTCCGAGGTCGGCACCGAGGGCGAGATCTGTCTCGACCTGTCGGCGCGACCGACCGCGCTGATGGTCGGCTACCGCGACGACTCGACGCTGACCGACGAGGTCATGCGCGGCGGCTACTACCACACCGGCGACGTCGCTTCCCGTGACGAGGACGGCTACATCACCTACGTCGGACGCAGCGACGACGTCTTCAAGGCCAGTGACTACCGCATCTCCCCCTTCGAGCTGGAGAGCGTGCTCATCGAGCACCCGGCCGTGGCCGAAGCCGCGGTCGTGCCGGCGCCGGACCCGGTGCGCCTCGCCGTACCCAAGGCGTATGTCGTGCTCGCTGCCGGCTACCCGGCCGACGCGGACACCGCCCGGTCGATCCTCGGCTACGCCCGCGAGCACCTCGCGCCGTACAAGCGGATCCGGCGCCTCGAGTTCGCCGAGCTGCCCAAGACGATCAGCGGCAAGATCCGCCGGGTCGAGCTGCGCGATGCCGAGATCGAACGGGGCAGCGAGACGCGCGCCGACGACGAGTTCCGCGAGGAGGACTTCCCCGACCTCAAAGGCTGACCACGCTCGGCAGCCACCTCAGGTCGGCTCGTTTGCGATCACCGATTGGTGGGCGTGGCAGGGTGCCGTCATGTACCTCGCGCTGATCTACGACCTCGTCGACGACTACCTGGACCGCCGGCCGGCGTTCCGCGACGAGCACCTGGGGCTGGCCCGGGCGGCGCACGACCGCGGCGAGCTGGCCCTCGCGGGTGCGTTCGCCGACCCGTCCGACCGGGCACTGCTGGCCTGGTCGACCGAGGACCGCACGGTCGTCGAGGCCTTCGTCGAGGCTGACCCGTATGTGCAGAACGGGCTCGTCCAGGGCTGGGAGATCCGGCCCTGGAACGTCGTCATCGGCGGCTAGCCTCCGGCGTACCAAGATCGTTTGCGACCTGCGACCCCGACACGCCGTGGTTCGGTACGGCGTGTCGGGGATCCATGTCGCAAACGAGCGGTCGTGGGGTGTCCCGGGGTGGCGGGGCGCGGGTCGCTGCCGGGCCTCGTCCGATGGTCGGGGCAGGATGAGGGAGCCCCCCCGAACGCCCGTCCCCTCTCACGCCAGGAGCTCCACCCGTGGCACGCCGGACCAAGACCCCGCTAGGCAGCGAATCGCCCGACGGCGACTTCACCGAGAACATCGTCGACATCGACGTCTCGGACGAGATGCAGGGCTCGTACCTCGAGTACGCCTACTCGGTCATCTACTCCCGCGCCCTGCCGGACGCCCGCGACGGGCTCAAGCCGGTGCACC
>DATBDW010000129.1:0-9200 GCA_036269735.1 Actinomycetes bacterium | reverse complement strand
CAGCGAGTCGATGGCCGCGGCCCGGTCCTCGGTCTCGATCGCCGCGGCCACGTGCTTGGCCCCGCCGTCGAGCCGGTCCAGGTCACCGGCCAGGTCGGCCTCGTAGGCGCCCGACCGGTTGTGGTCCGCGCCGCGCGCGTTGACCGCGAGCCCGAGCGCCATCGCGTGCAGGGTCCGCGGCTCGTAGCCGGGCAGCTCGAGCCCCTTGACCTGCGGGGCGAAGTCGAGCGACCCCTGGCCGACCTTCGCGGCGGCGGCACGGGACCCCAGCGCGAGCAGCGGGCCGAGGCCGGTGCCCGTGCCGATCTCGTCGAGGGCGCGCAGCAGGGCGGTGCCGTCACCGAAGCGCAACCAAGGCGCGTCGATCAGCCCGCGCTCGGCGCACTCCATCGCCCAGGCGATCGTGCCGCCGGCCGAGATGGTGTCGATGCCGAGGTCGTCGCAGCGCGCGCTGGCCTCGAGCACGTCGTCGGCGTCGGAGACGCCGCACATCGGCCCGAGCGCGAAGACGTTCTCGTACTCCACCCGCATCGTGCGGTCGCCGGCCTTGGACACCTGGTAGATGTGCTCGCAGCCGATGGTGCACGAGGCACAGCTGTTCCTCGCGGTCCCGCGCAACCCGGCCAGCTCCTCGGCGGACAGCGCCGGCGCCCCCTCGAAAGTGGCCGCCTGGAAGTTGCGGGTCGGCAGCGTCGAGAGCGCGTTGAACGCCAGCAGGTTGGCGAGGGTGCCGAGCTCGCGGTACTTCGCGGTGGCCGCGCCGAACGAGCGGGTCCGCAGGTCCTTGGCCGCCGCGAGCACGCCGGCCGGGTCCGCCGGAGCGACCTTGGTGCGCGGCCGGACCCCGACGGCCTTGACGTTCTTCGCACCGAGGACCGCCCCGAGCCCGCCGCGTCCCGCATGGCGGCCGTCGTGCGAGAGCGTGGCGTAGCGCACACCCCGCTCCCCCGCCGGGCCGACGGCAGCGACCTTGAACGCGCGCCCGAAACGCTCGCGGACCGAGAGTTCGGTGTCGGCGGCGGAGCAACCCGCCTCGGCGTCGGCCGGCTCGAGACGCACCTCCTCGCCGTCGACGAGCAGCACGCTGGGGCGCTCGGCCCGTCCGACCACCACGATCGCGTCGTGGCCGGTGAGCTTCCCGGCGCTCGCGAAGTGGCTGGAGGCCCGCGCGTCGGTGAGCATCCCGGTCAGCGGTGACTTGGCCACCACGGCGAACTTGGCACTGGTCGTCAAGGGCGTCCCGACGAGGGGCGAGAACACGAACGCGAGAGGCGCCTCCGGTGCCAGCGCGTCGACCCCCGGTGGGCCGAGGTCGAGCAGCAGCCGTACGCCGAGGCCGGCACCGCCGACGTACTCGCGCAGCGTCTGCTCCGGGAGCTCGACGACACGGCTGGTGCCGTCGGTGACGTCGACGACGAGGGCCCGGCCGAAGTACCCGCCGGTCATCCGCCGGCGTCCGCGGTGACGAAGGCGACCCGGTCGCCGGCGAACAGCGGCAGCTCGGGGTCGCGGCCGGTCTGGTCGCCGTTGACGGCGGCCAGCACGTGCCGGTCCAGGTCGATCCCGACAGCCCGTGCCGCGGCGCCGACCGTCGCAGCCGGGTGCTCGTGCGGTCCACGGCCGGCGGCACCGGTAGCCAGCACGCCGAAGCACTCGACCGTGACGAACGGGATAGCACGGGACCGCGCTTCGTCGTAGTCGGCCGGCTCGTTGACGTTCAGCACGGAGTCGAGAGTCGGGTCGGCCGCGCGCAACGTGGCGTCGGCCAGCAGGGCCGCGTCGTCCAGCCGCAGCGTCCGTACCTGCTCGAACAGGAACGCCGGTCGCAGCCGCCGCGCGTCCACCAGCGCGGCCACCGCGGGTGCGAGTCCGGTCCGGTACGCCGCGGCGAGCGGCTGCGGGTAGCCGCGGGCGATCGGCAGCACCACGTCGAGGTCGGCATCGTCGAGCGGCGAGAGCACACGCGCGACGAAGGCCGCATGCAGGAACGGCAGGTCGGTCGAGCACACGAACGCCGCCGGCGATCCGGCGGTCGCGGCGCGCGCGAGCCCTACCGCGATGCCCTGCAGCGGGCCCAGCCCCTCCTCGGGGTCGTCGGCCAGCTGCACCCAGGGCGGCAGGTCGGGCAGCTCCTGGCCGGGAGCCCGGACCACGACGACGGGGTCCAGACCGGCGCGTCGCAGCACGCCTGCCGTGCGGCGCAGCAGCGTCGATCCGTGCCACTCCAGGGACGCCTTGGCCGCACCCATCCGGGAGGACCGCCCGCCCGCGAGCACGACACCGGCCGCTCGGGGCAGCGGGGCACCGGGCGACGCCGCCACCTGCTGCCGCACCTCGAGGGCCACGAAGAGATCGTAGGCACGCCCGCCGGGCTCAGGCGCCGAAGAGGTCGCGCAGGGCCGCGTCGTCGGCGGACCCGGCGAGCAGCAGCACCTCGTCGCCGGGCTCGAGCACGAGGTCGCCGCGGACCGGGACGAGCGCCCCGGAGCGGCTCACCAGGCTGACCCAGGCGTCCTCGCCCAGCGCGAGGTCATCGAGCGAGCAGCCGTCGGCAGGTGCGCCGGCGGCGACGTGGAAGCGGTGCATGCCCGTGGGCTCGTCGCGGAACCGCATCCCCAAGGCCCAGGGCTCGGGCTCGACGGTGCGCATCGGCACCCCGCTGCGGCGGGCGACGAACGGCACCAGGCCGCCCTGGACGACGACCGAGAACGCGACGACGACCACGACGACGGCGTACAGCCGCTGCCCGTCGTCGACACGGGCGGTCAGCAGGTAGGTCCCCAGCAGGATCGGGACCGCGCCCTTGAGGCCGGACCAGAGGACGAAGACCCGCTCACCCGCGGTAAGGCGCAGCGGCAGCGTGACAAGGCCGACGAGCAGCGGGCGGACGGCGAGCGCGGTCACTACCGCGAGGACCAACGCCACTGCGAGGCGGTCACCGGTCGTGAGCTCGCCGAAGTCGACGGTGAGCCCGAGCACGGCGAACGCGACGATCTCCGCGAGGCTGGCCAACGACGAGTGGAACCGCTCGATCTCCGGCTTGTACGGCGCCCGCAGGTCGCCCAGCAGCACGCCGGCCACGAAAACCGCCAGGAAACCGGAGCCGTGCAGCAGCGTGGTCCCGCCGTAGATGACACCGGCGCCGAGCAGGGTCTGCAGCGGGTAGAGGGCACCGCTGGGCAGCGGGACGCGGCGCATGGCCCGCCCGAGCAGCCAACCGCCGACGAGCCCGCAGGCAGCCCCGACCACCATCTCGAGCAGGAACTCCCGGACCCCTGACCCGACCGCGTGCCAGCTACCGGCGGAGCCAGCCGCCAGCACCGCGGCCATCGCGGCGATGCCCACCGGGTCGTTGGCGCCAGACTCGCCCTCGAGGATGGTCCCGCTGCGCCCGCCGACCTCGCGCCGCCCCAGCACCGAGAAGACGACCGCGGGGTCGGTCGGTGCCAGGGCCACGCCGAGCAGCAGTGCGGGACGCCAGTCGAACCCCAGCAGGTGGGCCGCGACGGCGATGCCGGCCGTCGTGACGAACGTCCCCATGACGCCGACCCAGGCGACCGCGGCGACCGCGGGCCGCAGCCGGTGCCAGCCGAGGTGCAGGCCGCCGTCGAAGAGCAGCAGCACGAGCATCACGGTCACGATCCGCTGCACGGCCACGACGCCGAGGTCCCCGGCCGAGGGGACGACGGCGGCGACCACGGCGGCCGCGACGAGGAAGAGCGCGGGCGCCGGGACCCGCAGCACCTCGGTGATCCGGTTCGACCAGACCGCGAGCAACCCGGCCGCGCTGACCACCGCGACCCAGGTCGCGAACGGGATCACGTCGTGCACAGGCACCTGCCCCGGCACGGTGCGGTCATCGGGTCCTCCAGGCGCGCGGCGACGGACGCCGACCAGACTTCCCGGCACACCTGGGGTGAGAGTATCGGCCACCGGCCCGTTCGGGACGGTTCGGCGCGCCTCCGCCGGGCGCCGGGCCGGGCAAGCCCTGCGCTAGAGTTGCCGGACTTGCGAGACGGGTCCACCATCGCCTCGCCGGCCGGGACGTGGCGCAGCTTGGTAGCGCACTTGACTGGGGGTCAAGGGGTCGCTGGTTCGAATCCAGTCGTCCCGACGGGATGTGTGAGCGTCAGGACGGGTCGTGCCCTTGTCGGGGCGCGGCCCGTCGTGCTGTCCGGCGTTCCGCGCTGGATAGCGTCGCGCCGTGGACTTCGACACCGTCACCGTCGCCCGGCTCCTGCTCGGCCCGAACGCCGCCGAGCTGACCGAGGCGGAGGAGGACCTGCTGCAGGACGCGCACCTCGCCCACCTGGCCGCGATGCACCACGACGGTGAGCTGCTCGCCGCCGGACCGGTGCTCGGGGCCGAGGACCGCGACCTGCGGGGCTTCTCGGTCTACCGCAGCACCGACATCGACCACGTCCGGGCGATCGCCGACGACGACCCCGCGATCCAGGTCGGCCGGATGCGCCACGAGTTCCACGTCTGGACTTTCCCGGCGGGGTTGGTCACCTTCAGCCACGGCCGGATGCCGCGGTCGATGGCCGACGTGCTCGGCGCCTGAGCAGGGCTCAGTCGCTGAACCTCGGTGGGTCAGCTGCGGCCACCGGGCACTCTCCGGCCAGCCGTCCGCAGGCTGTCGTGTCGCACAGCCGGCAGGTCCACCGGGTCGCCCCCGGGCCGCGTCGCAACCCGACCAGCACCCGCCCGGCCAGGTCCTCAAGCTGCTCGCGCTCGGCGGGATCGAGTACGGCGAGTGCGTCCTGCAGCACCGACCCGCGCGCGGCCGTGACCCGGTCCGCTGCCCGCCGACCGGCCGCGGTCAGCTGGACCGCGGTGCTCCGCCCGTCTTCGCCGGGCCGCCGGCGTACCTGTCCTGCGGCCTCGAGCCGGTCGACCAGCCGGACCGTGCCCGAGTGGGTCAAGCCGAGGACCTGGCGGACCAGGTCGACGGTGGGATCCGCGGGCAGGAAGTGTCGCAGGGCCGACAGTGCAGCTGCGCCGGACGGGGCCTGGGCGGCTGCCGCGCCGACCTCGTCGGTCATCCGGTCGGCGAGCACCAGGGCGAGTGCCCCGACGACGTTCGCGGCGTGCGCGGCGTCGTCAGGCACGGGTCAGCCCAGCTCGTAGTCGAGCGTCAACTCGGCCTCGGAGCCCATCGGCGCGGAGAACGACCCGGTGCCCGAGATCCCGGCCAGCTCACCGGTGCCCGACCCCTCGACGACGGTCAGCTCCCCTTCGGCCTTCGAGCCGTCGAACGTGCCCGCGGTCCGCAGTACGAAGGACCCGGAACGCCCAACGAGTGAGCCGGTCACGGTCTGCAGCCCCACGTACTCGGCCCGGTCCGAGGCGGTGTAGGCCATGATCCAGCGGGCCCTGGCGGTCCCCTCCCCGTCGCCGGTGATGCCCTGGGTCACGTCAGCGAGGGTCAGCTTGCCGCCCCCGTCGCGCTCCTCATAGGTGTCCTCGTCCCAGCCCTGCACGGTCAGCGTCATCGTGGCAGTTGTCATCTGACCGTTATATGACTTCCGCACGCATATGTCCAAGCCGGTACGCCAGTAGCGGATGGACTCCCCTGAACGGTCACTCGTGCCCGGGCACCCGGGTGTGCTGGTTCACCAGCCGGGCGAACTCGCGGGCCTGCCGCTGGCCACGCGCCCCCTCGGAGCGCTGGACGCCCATCGCGGCCAGGGCCTGGCCGTCCGAGAGGTCGAGCATCATCCAGGCGTCGTCCTGCAGCAGCCGCACGCCGACGATCTCGGCCCACTCGAGCCGGCGCCTTCCGATCACGTTGACAACCCGCACCCCGGCGTCGGACGTCTCGACCCGCACACCGGCGAGCCGGTGCAGGACCAGGACGACGACGACGCCGACCCCGATCACGCCGAGCCTCGACTCCAGCCCCCACGGGTGCGGGCCGGTCGACGGCAGGCTGACCGCGAGCAGCGCCATCGAGACGAACACCCCTGCGGCGCAGGCGTAGACGACCACCCGGGCCCGTGCCGGGCGGAACACCCGACGCTCCCCCGCAGCACGAGTCGGATCGGCCATCACGCCCTCTTCAGAGGCGACAGGCGTGGATGTCGGTGACCAGGATGCCCCGGGCGCCGACGTCCCACAGCTCGTCCATGATTTTGTTGGTCTCGACCTTGGGGACCATCGCGCGGACCGCCACCCAGCCCTGGTCGTGCAGGGGGGACACGGTGGGCGACTCGATGCCGGGGGTCAGGGTGACCGCCTGCTCGACCAGTTCGGCGCGGATGTCGTAGTCCATCAGGACGTAGCGGCGGGCGATGATCACGCCCTGCATCCGGCGGACGAGCTGCTGCACCGCCGGCGAGTCGGCCACGCCGACCCTGCGTACCAGGACGGCCTCGGACTCGAGGATGGGGTCGCCCACGATCTCCAGGTCGGCCTGCCGCAGGGTCGTTCCGGTCGACACCACGTCGGCGATCACGTCGGCGACGCCGAGTCGCACCGCGGTCTCGACCGCGCCGTCCAGCCGGACCACCTCGGCGGTCACTCCGCGCTCGGCGAAGTAGGCGGCGAGCAGCCCGCCGTACGACGTGGCGACCCGCTTGCCGGCGAAGTCGGCCACCGTCGTCGCCGACCCGGGTCGCGCGGCGAACCGGAACGTCGACTCAGCGAACCCCAGCTGCAGGATCTCCTCCGCTGGGGCGCCGCTGTCGAGCAGCAGGTCACGGCCGGTGATCCCGACGTCGAGCTCGCCCGAGCCGACGTAGGTGGCGATGTCCCTCGGCCGCAGGAAGAAGAACTCGGTGTCGTTGCGGGGGTCGTGCAGAACGAGCTCGCGCGGGTCGGACCGCTGCCGGTAGCCGCTCTCGCGCAGCATGTCGGCCGCGGGCTCCGCGAGTGAACCCTTGTTCGGCACGGCGACGCGCAGCACGGCTGACCTCGGGACGTCGGTGGGATGTGGTGGGCGATCGGGCTAGAGACGAGCGTAGACGTCGGCGGGTGTCAGCCCGCGCGCCAGCATGAGGACCTGCAGGTGGTAGACGAGCTGGGAGATCTCCTCGGCGGTCCGCTCGGCCGACTCGTGCTCGGCGGCCATCCACACCTCGGCCGCCTCCTCGACGACCTTCTTGCCGATGGCGTGCACCCCCGCGTCGAGCGCCGCGACGGTCCCCGAGCCGGCGGCGCGCACCGCGGCCTTGCCGGCCAGCTCGTCGAAGAGCTCGTCGAAGGTCTTCACCGCGGCATCGTCGCAGACTCCGGTACGCCGAGACGGCGCGGTCCAGCGTCCGGGCCGGCGGTCCGGCGGGGTCTCACGGGAGCTGCGGCAGGCCGTCCTCGCCCAGCGGCCATCCCGGGTTGTGCGCGATCTCCCACGCGTGCCCGTCGGGGTCGGCCACGATCGACGTATAGCCGCCCCAGTCGGCCGCTTCCGGGGCGCGCAGCAGACCGGCGCCGGCAGCCAGGAACTCCGCGACCGCCTCGTCGACCTCCTGCGGCGAGTCGAGGTTGATGGCCAAGTGGATCCGGCGGGTCCGGTCGGTGGGGACCTCGTCGCCGGCGTCGCGCGACATGTCCTCGATCGGGTAGAGCGCGAGCAGCGGACCAGCGGTCCGGAAGACCGCGAAGTCGTCCATGTCGATGCCCGCCTCCCAGCCGAGTGCCCGGTAGAAGGCCTTCGCGCGGGCGATGTCGGAGACGCCGAGGGTGACCAGGGTGCAGCGCGCGGGGACCATGCGGACACGGTAGGCGCCTAGACGGACCTGTCAGATGCCACCGGCGTGGCGCAGGGTGACGGCGGTCGCCACGGCGGCGAGCGCGGCCTCGTAGCCCTTGTCCTCGTGCGAGCCGGGCAGGCCGGCCCGGTCCAGGGCCTGCGCGTCGTCGTCGCAGGTGAGGACGCCGAAACCGACGGGTACGCCGGTGTCGACGGCGACCTGCGTCAGGCCGAGGGTGGCTGCCTGGCAGACGTAGTCGAAGTGGGGCGTGCCACCGCGGACCACGACGCCGAGGGCGACCACGGCGTCGTACCCGGACCGCGCGAGCCGCGCGGCCGCGACCGGCAGCTCGAAGGAGCCCGGCACCCGCACGAGCAACGGGTCCTCGACGCCGCACGCGGCCAGACCGCGCTTCGCGCCGTCCACCAGCCCGTCCATCACCTGCTCGTGCCACTGCGCCGCGACGACGGCGACCCGCAAGCCGGTGCCGTCGACCGTCAGGTCCGGCGATCCGGTGCCGCTCACGCGATGGGTCCGTTCGGCACCGGGAGGTCCAACGGCGGGACTCCCGGCGACCCGTCCAGACCCGGCAGCTGATGGCCCATCCGGTCCCGCTTGGTCCTCAGGTAGCCGATGTTCTCAGCGGTCGCGTGCACCTCGAGCGGGACCTGCTCCACCACCACCAGGCCCTGGTCCTCGACGCCCGCGACCTTCGCCGGGTTGTTCGTCAGCAGCCGCACCGAGGTGACTCCGAGGTCTCCGAGAACCTGCGCGCCGACACCGAAGTCGCGCGCGTCGGCCGGGAGCCCCAGGTCGAGGTTCGCGTCCACCGTGTCCCGGCCGCCGTCCTGCAGGCCGTAGGCCGCCAGCTTGTGCAGGAGGCCGATCCCGCGGCCCTCGTGGCCACGCAGGTAGACGACGACGCCGCGGCCCGCGTCGGCCACGGTGCGCAGCGCCGCATCCAGCTGCGGGCCGCAGTCGCAGCGCAGCGAGCCGAGCACGTCACCCGTCAGGCACTCGGAGTGCAGCCGGACGAGCACGTCCGTCCCCGTGCCCAGGTCGCCGCGCACGAGGGCCACGTGCTCCGCGCCGTCGACGGTGCTCCGGTAGCCCACGGCGCGGAACTCGCCGTACCGGGTGGGCAGGCGAGCCTCGGCGACCCGGCGGACCAGCGTCTCGGTCCGGCGCCGGTGGGCGACCAGGTCCGCGATGGAGAGCAGGGCCAGCCCGTGCTCGTCGCAGAACGCCCGCAGCTGCGGGAGCCGAGCCATCGACCCGTCGTCGTTCACGATCTCCGCGATGACACCCGCGGGACTGAGGCCGGCGAGGCGCGCAAGGTCGACCGCCGCCTCGGTGTGGCCGGGCCGCTGCAGCACGCCGCCCTCGACGGCGCGCAGCGGGAAGACGTGGCCGGGCCGGGTCAGCTCGTAGGGCTCGGTCGCGGAGTCGGCGAGCACGCGCACGGTGCGGGCCCGGTCGGTCGCCGAGATGCCGGTGGAGATGCCGTCG
>DATBDW010000128.1:0-30893 GCA_036269735.1 Actinomycetes bacterium | reverse complement strand
GCGCTGCTGGAGCCAGTACTCGTGCCACTGCTCGTCGGTGCCCGGCTCGACGAAGTACTCCATCTCCATCTGCTCGAACTCGCGGGTGCGGAAGATGAAGTTGCCCGGCGTGATCTCGTTGCGGAACGACTTGCCGGTCTGGGCGATGCCGAACGGCGGCTTCTTGCGCGCCGAGGTCATGACGTTGAGGAAGTTGACGAAGATGCCCTGAGCGGTCTCGGGCCGCAGGTAGTGCAGGCCCTCGTCGCTCTCGACCGGGCCGAGGAATGTCTTCAGCAGCCCGGAGAACTGGCGCGGCTCGGTGAACGCGCCCTTGGTGCCGCAGTTGGGGCAGGTGATGTCCTTCAGGCCGTTCTCCGGCGGGCGGCCCTTCTTCGCCTCGTAGGCCTCCTCGAGGTGGTCGGCCCGGAACCGCTTGTGGCAGCTCTGGCACTCGACGAGCGGGTCGCTGAACGTGTCGACGTGCCCGGAGGCCACCCACACCTCACGGGCCAGGATCACCGCGGAGTCGAGACCGACGACGTCCTCGCGGGTCTGCACCATCGCCTTCCACCACTGGCGGCGGACGTTCTCCTTGAGCTCGACGCCGAGGGGGCCGTAGTCCCAGGCGGAGCGGGTGCCTCCGTAGATCTCGCTGCTCGGGTAGACGAACCCCCGGCGCTTGCTGAGGCTGACGATCGCGTCGTTGCGGGCGGACGCAGCGTTCTTGGCCACGATGGCCTCCATCCGGCTGGTTGTCGGCGGGTGAGCCCCCGAGGCTACCCGTGATCCGCGACGGGGGTCACCTGGGTGGCACTCACTGCGGTCCCTGCTCGGCGATCACGACGAAAGCGCTCGGCTCGGGAACCGCGAAGGCCATCACCGCCGGGGCGGTCATCTTCACGTCGTACGCCGACAGCGCGCGCCGGTAGGCGCCGACGCCGTCCCACTCCGACGCGACCACCCACAGGTCCGGGTCGTCGGCCGCCTGACCCAGGTGCCCGCGGCGGTATCCCGGGGACCGCGACAGCACGGCCAGCAGGTCCTCCGCAGCGGTGCGGAACCCGTCGGCCTCGGCGGCGGGCACCCGGGCCCGGGTCACGACGAGCACGGCGTCAGCCTAGTTGGCGGACCGGAGCAGAATGAAAACCGTTGTCGTTTTCGTGCTAGGCTCCGCGTCATGCCTGTCCTCGTGGCCCTCCTCACGGTCGTGTCCACTGCTCTCGGCGGGATCGTTGCGCTGCGCAGCAGCGACCGGTTGCACCTGGTGCTCGGGTTCGCGGCCGGTGTGATGCTCGGTCTGGTCGCGTTCGACCTGCTGCCGGAGCTCTTCGACCTGTCGACGGTGCACGTCCTCGGCGTCCCCGCGCCGATGGTGGCCTTCGCGGCCGGCTTCCTGCTGCTCCACGTCGTCGAGCGGTCCGTCGCGATGCACGGGGCGCACGAGGCGGAGTACGAGACCCACCATCACCACAACCCGCAGGTCGGCCTCGCCTCGGCGCTGGCGCTGTCGGCGCACTCGTTCCTCGACGGGGTCGGCATCGGGCTCGCCTTCCAGGTCGACAACAGCGTCGGCCTGGCCGTGTCGATCGCCGTCATCTCGCACGACTTCGCCGACGGGCTCAACACCGTCACGGTGATGCGGATGCACGGCAACGACCGTCGCCGTACCGTCGCGCTGCTCGTCACCGACGCGGTGGCGCCCGTCCTCGGAGCGGTCTCGACGTTGTTCTTCAGCGTCAGCGACCATGTGCTGGCGCTCTACCTCGGCGGGTTCGCCGGCTTCCTGCTCTACCTGGCCACGGCCGACATCCTCCCCGAGGCGCACGCCCGGCACCCGTCCCGCCTGACGCTCGTCAGCACGGTCGGCGGCGTTGCCATGATGTGGCTCGTCGTAGGTCTGTCATGACGCGCCAGCGCACCGCGGTGCAGGACGAGCTCGCCCGCGACTCGGCGTTCCGCAGTGCTCAGGAGATCCACGCTCGGATGCGCGCCGCCGGACACCGGATCGGGCTCACGACGGTCTACCGGTCGCTGCAGGCGCTGGCCGACGCCGACGAGGTCGACGTCCTGCGCAGCGACGACGGTGAGGCGACCTACCGGGCCTGCTCGGCCGGTCACCACCACCACCTGGTCTGCCGGCACTGCGGCACCACGGTCGAGGTCGAGGGACGGGCGGTCGAGACATGGGCCGAGCGCGTCGCGCGGGAGCACGGGTTCGTCGACGTGGCCCACACCGTCGAGGTCTTCGGGACCTGCGCACGCTGCGTCCGGGGAGCCCGCTGACCCGTCCGGGGACCGCTTTGCCCCGCTTCGGTCACCGGACGTACCGTCGGCGGGACACCGCAACCGCACCGGCCGCAACCGAACTTCGGGGGTTTCCCGCTCGTGCCGCACCGCCCCTCCGCCCGCCTGGTCACGGCCGCCGTCATCCTCTCCGTCGCGGGGACGCTGGCCGTGGCCGCCGCAGCTCCCGCCGCCGCCAGCACCTCGTGCGTCCCACCCCCCGTGGCGCACCGCGGGGACGCCGCCCAGGCCCCGGAGAACACCGTGCCCGCCTTCCGCCGCGCGCTCGCCCTCGGAGTCCGACGCGTCGAGCTCGACGTGCGGTTCACCGACGGCGACGTGCCGGTGATCATCCACGACCCGACCGTCGACCGGACCACGAACGGCACCGGCGAGGTGACCTCGCTGACCCTCTCGCAGCTACGCGCACTGGACGCCGGCTCCTGGTTCTCGAGCGCCTTCCGTGGCACCCGGGTCCCGACGCTCTACGAGGTCCTGTCGCTCGTGAAGAGAAGGCACGCCACGGTGATGGTGGAGCTCAAGACACTTCCGACCGCAAGCCAGATGCAGCAGTTCCTCGACCGGATCGGGTGGCTGTCGATGGAGTCGGACGTCATCGTCACCAGCTTCGACGGGCCCACGATCTCCGCCGTCCGGTCCGCCGCCCCCGACCTGCACACGGCGATCATCGACAACCCGCGTTACCGCCAGCCGTCGTCGGTGCTGCAGTACGGACGCACCTACGTCGTGAACCAGGAGTCGGTGACCGAGACCCGGGCCGCGGCCTGGCGCCGGGCCGGCATCAGCTTCCGTCCGTGGACGGTGGACAGCCCCAAGGGCTGGACGCGGATGGCGCACGACAGGGCGAGCGCGATCATCACCAACCGGCCGGCGGACTATCTGGCCTGGGCCCGCGCCCGCTGCCGCTGATGGCCATCGAGTGGCGCGTTGCGGCTGACTTCCGGGCCAGGGATCCGGCCGCAACTCGCCGGTCGACGAAGGACAGCTAGCCGGGCTCCCCCGCGTTCGGCAGCGCGCCGCCGTACCGGCGGTCCCGGCTGGCGTAGAGGTCGATCGCGCGCCACAGGTCGCGCCGGTCGAAGTCGGGCCACAAGGTGTCGAGGAACACCATCTCGGCGTACGCCGACTGCCACAGCAGGAAGTTGGAGAACCGCTGCTCGCCCGACGAGCGCACGAACAGGTCGACGTCGGGGATGTCCGGCTCGTCGAGGTGCCGCGCGATCGTCCGCTCGTCGACCCGCTCGGGGTCGAGCCGGCCGGCCGCGACCTCGCGGGCGATCGCGGCGGCAGCATCGGCGATCTCGGCGCGCCCGCCGTAGTTGACGCAGAACTGCAGCGTCAGCACGTCGTTGTCGCGGGTCCGCTCCTCGGCGTCCTCGAGCTCGGAGATGACGCTGCGCCAGAGCCGGCGGTGCCGCCCGGCCCAGCGCACCCGGACCCCGAGCGCGTCCAGCTCGTCGCGCCGGCGGTGGATCACGTCGCGGTTGAATCCCATCAGGAAGCGCACCTCGTCCGGTGAACGCTTCCAGTTCTCCGTCGAGAAGGCGTACGCCGAGAGGTACTTCACGCCGATCTCGACCGCGCCGTGGATGACGTCGAGCAGCGCCGCCTCGCCGGCCTCGTGGCCCTTGGTCCGCGGCAGCCCACGTGCCTTGGCCCACCGGCCGTTGCCGTCCATGACGACCGCGACGTGCCGCGGCACCAGCTCGGCCGGGATCGCCGGCGGCTGCGCGCCGGACGGGTGCGGCCGCGGTGGCGCGGGGTCAGGGCGCGGCTCGGTCGCCCGAGCCGCCTTGTCCCGCGCCGCTCGCCTGACCATGCCGCGACCCTAGCGAGGGTCGGCCCGCGTGCTGTGGTGTGTCAGCGATGGCTGGTGAACGACACCACCTGCTGGAAGGTCGGCCGGTTCTGCCAGTCGATGGGTCGTACACCGACCACGCCCGCCGTCACGTGTCGGATGTCGTCCAGGGTCTTGTCGTAGGTAAGGGCGGCGACCGAGGTCTTCCCCTGGACGGCCAGGACTCGCCGGACAGCATCCTCCAGCGACCGGCGCAGCTCGGCCCGGCAGCGCTTCAGCGACCCGCGCCCGCAGTAGGTGCGCGCGTACGGCGAGCCGACCTCGCGACCGAGCACCTGGCGGAGGTCCTTGTTGACGTAGCCGTACCAGGCGACCTCGTTCCAGGCTGAGCCCCGGCCGAGGCGGGGGTGGTCGTCGAGCTCGCGCGGCAGCCTGTTGACGAGTGCACCGAGCCGCGGGGCGAGAACGTCCTTGGCCACCGACTCCGCGCCCGGCGTCGAGGTGGTCTGCGACTCCCACCACTCGTCGAACACCGCGATCGCCGCCTGGTGCGCATAGGCGCCGTCGCGGTCCCGGTCGACCCGGTGCGCGCCCGCCCGCAGCCACGAACGGAGCTGCGCCACCGCGCCGCCGGCCTTGCGGTCCTTGCCGACGACCGCCAGCAGCATCGGGAGGGTGTGCCGGGCGCGCGAGTCGACGGTCGCGGCGTCGGCGACGATGCCGACAAGCTTGGCCCGGGACACCTTGGCTCCCCCACCGATCGCCGCCGCCGCGCGGTCGCTGAGCGCGAGGCTGCGGTACACCGGCCCGTAGCCCCAGACGTTGTCCGCCGCGGACCAGCCGGGCGCCGGCTTGTTGTTCCAGCTCGCCAGGTAGCCGCGGGCCGGGTCGGTCTGGTGCACGTGGCCCGAGGTCGGCAGCCACCCTTTCCAGTCGTACGCCGACGAGCCCCACCGGGGCAGGTCGAAGTCGGTGCCCTTCGCGCGCCGGGGCAGCAGACCGGAGCTGAAGTACGAGATGTGCCGGCTGTCGTCGTAGAACCAGTTGAACGTGTAGTCGATCGCGCTGGCCGCCTTCTGGAACGTTGCGGGTCCGCGCGTGTATGACGGATCGTTGAGCCGGCCGAAGCCGACGACCGAGTCCACCTCGTGCCGGTAGGTGCTGCGCTGCGTGACGATCGCGACCGGCCGGCCCTTGACGGTCGTGCGCTCCTGCACGATGCCGTGCCGGGTGCGGAGGACGAGCATCTTCACGTCGCGCGGCGTACCCGGCGCTCCCGGGTTGGGCAGGGCGACCTCCTCGTGCACCTGCTGGTCCATGGCCCTGCAACGGCCATCCACGAGGTACGACGTCGACTGAACCGTGACGTGGCTCCCATCGGTCGTGCACAGCTGCTCGGCCACGGTGTCGACGTTGTCGTTGCTGGCACTGGTCGCCGACCACGCATAGTCGACGCCGCGGCCGAGCTCGACCACCAGCTGGGTGCCTGCGAACGAGACGCCGCGGGCCTTGAAACCGGGCCCCTCGAGCACCTCCTCGGTGAGCAGCTGGGGCGCGTAGTAGCCCGTCTGCGGGCCGAAGACGGTCAGCGGATGACCGGTCGTGGTGTGCTTCGCGCCGATCAGCAGTGCGTTGCTCAGACCCGGGCCCACCGAGCTGAGGTCGAGGTCGCCGAACGGAAGGTTCAAGGTGAGACCGCCGGCGGCGCCGCCGGGCGCTGTCGCCGGCGGAGCGGCCAGCGACGACCCGGACGAGCCGGCGTCCGCGCCGGTGCCGGGCGCGGTCGGGCCGTGGAGGTCGGGCATGGCCACGCCGGGCCGTCCGGGGTGGATGCCGGTGCCACCGCCATAGGCGAACGTGCGGGTGGCGGTGGTCGGGGCCTCGCTGTCGTCCTTCTCGCGCAGGTCCCGGTAGACCGAGCGGCCCTTCCTGACGCCGAACCGGTGCTGCAGCTGCTCGAGCCAGCGGGCGTTCGTGGCCTCTCCCCCGCCACCCTTGCCGAAGATGCCACCGACCAGCGAGGCGACGTAGACGATGTCGGCCCGGTCCCACGGCTTAGGCGTCTTGCCCAGTGCGGCGTACTCCGCGGGGCAGCTCGGCGCCACCGGTGAGCCGAGCGGGCACATCGCGTCCTGCGCGGCGTTGATTCCGGCGACGAACGAGTCGATCTCGCCGACCATCCGGGTGCCCTCGACGCCGTACCGCTGGGGCAGCGCGGCGACCTGCGCGGCTGCCTCGTCGTGGGTGTAGAACGCGCTGCGCAGCTGCTCCTGGTCCATCGCGACGTTGGCGTCGGTGGGTCCGAGGAACTCCGCCGCACGAGCGGCGCCGGCGTGGCGCAGCACGTCCTCGAGGAACATCCGGTCGTGCGTGCCCGCGTACCCGGCTCCGAACGCCACGTCGTCGCGGCTGTCGCCCTGCACGTGCGGTACCCCGTACGCGTCCCACTGGATCTGCACTCCTGGCCTCGGAGTGACGGTGCCGGTGACCTGACCAGCGGGGATCTCGAACGTGGAGGGCTTGTAGTAGCGCGTGAGCGACGACTCGGCCAGCGACGACGGCGCGACCCGGTTCAGCGCGTCGTACATCTCGACCTGGTCGGCGAAGTGCGGCGGGGCGTTCTGCCCGTCGACGGCCACCCGGTGCTGGGGGTCGCCGGCCGCGACCTCGGCCAGGTCGGTCGCCGTGATCGTGCCGGACTGGCCGGGCGGCAGGATGTTCAGCACGGTCCCGTACGCCGGCTCGGTGCTGCCGTCGGCGGCGCCCGCCGGCTGGGGGACGCCGGGCAGCAGCGCGAGGGCGACGGCGGGGACGACGGCGAGCAGCGCGGGACGACGCACGTTGTTACTCCTCGGTAGGCACCGCCCTGCGTCAACGACGGACCCCGCGCGAGGTCACGCCTCCGGTTCGCCCGGCCGCACCAGGCCAGACTCGTAAGCGAGTACTGCGAGCTGGACCCGGTCGCGCCGAGCGAGCTTGGTGAGCAGTCGTGAGACGTAGGTCTTGACGGTGGCCTCGCTGAGGAACAGCTCGCGGCCGATCTCCTGGTTCGACCGGCCCCGCGCGACCAGCCTGAGCACGGCGGACTCGCGCCCGCTCAGCGCCGTCAGCTCCGCAGGCAGTGGCCCGGAGCCCGGTCCCGTCGCGAAGCGCTCCAGCAACCGGCGCGTCAGCACGGGCGACAGCATGGCCTCGCCCCGCGCGACGACACCCACCGCGTGCACGAGGTCCGCGGGCGGCACGTCCTTGAGCAGGAAGCCGCAGGCACCGGCGTTCACGGCGGCGACGACGTACTCGTCGAGGTCGAACGTGGTGAGGGCGAGGACCTTGACCTGCGGCTGGCGCAGGGTCAGCTCCCGGGTTGCCTCGATGCCGTCCATCCGCGGCATCCGCAGGTCCATCAGAACCACGTCGGGCTCGGTCTCGGCGACCAGGGTCAGCGCCTCGGCCCCGTCGGCGGCCTGACCGACGACCGCCATGCCGGCCTTCGCCAGGATCAGGGCGAAGCCGGCCCGGACGAGCTCCTGGTCGTCGACCACGACGACCCGCAGCGCGTCGCCGCCGTCGCCCGTGTCCGTCACGCGGACGCCATCGGCAGCACGGCACGGACGGTGAAGCCCGCACCGCCTTCGGTCTCCAGCGTGCCGCCGTAGACCGCGGCCCGTTCGTGCATCCCGATCAGGCCGTGTCCCGGGCGCGGTGTCTCCGGGCCGGCGCCGTCGTCGCTGACCTCGATCCGCAGCTCGTCGGCGGTGAAGGTCAGGTGCACCCGCACCGCCGACGCGGCTGCGTGGCGGCGCACGTTGGTCAGTGCCTCCTGCACGATGCGGTACGCCGCGAGGTCGAGCCCCGGTGGAAGCGGTTGGCGGTCGCCGTCAACGACCAGCGTGGCTGCCAGCCCCGCACGTCGGGCGTCGGCGACCAGGTCGGTGAGCCCGGAGACGCCGGGCTGAGGCGACAAGGAACCGTCACCGTCGGACCTCAGCATCGAGACGACCCGGCGCATCTCGGCCAGGGCGTCGGCGCCGGTGGTCCGGATGCTGGCGAGGGCAGCCCTGACGTGCTCCGCATCGTCGTCGACGACCTGCTCGGCGGCCCCGGCCTGGACCACCATCGTGCTCACCGCGTGGGCCACGATGTCGTGCAGCTCGCGCGCGATCCGGGTGCGTTCGTCGACCACCGCGGCCATCGTCCGTTCGGCGGCGGCCACCTCGACGTCGATGGCGCGCTGCAGGTTGCGCTGGGCCCGGACCTCCTGACGGCGCAGGCCCACGCCGGCCGCCCAGATCAGCACGAAGACGCCCCAGTGGAAGGCGATCTCGCTGGGCCCCTGGAGCTCCGTGACGGTCAAGTCCGCGCTCAGCAGCACGGCCGCGACGAGCAGGCCGCCGTACACCGGCTCGCGCCCCCGGCCGTACCGCGCGACCCCGAACGTGACGACGCCCAGCGGGACCAGCTGGCCGTAGAAGAGCACGTAGAGGGGAGCCAGCGCCGAGAGGACGGCGAGACCCACCACCACCGTGACCAGGACGGCGAACGGCCGGCGACGGCGCAGCGCGAGCGGCAGGCAGACGACGAGGACCTGGACCGTCGTCCAGACCGCCGACCCCTCACCCTGCCGCGAGGACAGCGGCGCCCACACCTCGACAATGCCGAGGACCGCCAGCACGAGGGCCAGTGCGGCATCGGCCAGGGTGGCAAGGCGCGGGCGGGTCGTCGGGAACGGCACGGGCGAAACGATAGGTCGACCGCAGGTGTGCGCGCGTCACTCTCGAGTCGATCGTTCGATCAACTCTGGGCCGATGACACGGCGACCACGACGCCGCGAAGGTCGGGGGCAACCGACCGAACGGAGACCGTCATGACCCACCACCCCGCTGCTGACACCCACACCGCGACTCCCGGGCCGCCGCCATCCCGCGTGCCTGCAGCAGGTGCCATCACTCCCCGCACCGCCGCGCTGGGACTCGTGACGTCCGCGGTGCTTCTCGCCGGCTCGGCGGTCACCCAACCCCAGCTGACCGGCGGGGCGACCGAGAAGCTGGCGGCCATCGCCTCGGCCGGAGCGCGGGCTGATCTGTCCGCCGTGCTGTTCGCGGTCGCGCAGCTGCCCTTCCTGTTCGGCGTGCTCGGTGTCGGAGCGCTGCTGCGTCCCTTCGCGCGTCGGCTCGCGGGCATCGGCACCGGGCTGGCGGTGGCCGGGGCGTTCGGGCACGCCCTGTTCGGTGGGGTGTCGCTCACCTACCTGGTGATGGCCCGAGAGTCGACCGGGCAGGCGGCGTACGCCCGGCTCGTCACGGACATCGAGAGCTCACCCGTGATGCTGGTCAGCGTCGTCGGGCTCGCGGGGACGGTGCTGGGGCTGCTGCTGTTGTCGATCGGCCTGTTCCGGACCGGGGTGGGGCCGCGCTGGGTCGCGCCTGCGATGTGGGCCTTCCTGGTCGTCGAGTTCGTCGGTGGCGCCTTGAGCGCGTACGCCGCTTACGTCTCGTCGGTACTGCTGGTCGTCACGTTCTTCGGACTGGCCCGCGTGGTGCTGGACAATGCCCGGGACCACGCCCGTGACAGCTGATGCGGATGCGGCTTCGGCCGTCAGGTGCGTTCGACCAGCGGCAGCGAGCGCAGGCCACGCTCGAGGTGCCACTGCAGGTACGCCGACACGAGACCGCTCGTCTCGCGCCGGGGCCGCGGGTCGCTCGCGTCGGCGGCCACCCAGTCGCCGGTGAGCAGCGCCACGAGCAGGTCGAGGGTCTCCCGGGCCGGGGCCACCGACCCGGGCGGCCGGCACGACGCGCAGACCGAACCGCCGGCGGCGACGTTGACGTAGGGGTGCGGACCCGGCCGGGCGCAGCGCGCGCAGTCCTCGAACGACGGGGCGTAGCCGGCCACCGACAGCGAGCGCAGCAGGAAGGCGTCGAGCACGAGGCTCGGGGCATGGTCGGCGTCGGCGAGGGTCCGCAGCGCGCCGACCAGCAGCAGGAACTGCTGGGTCGCCGGCTCCTTCTCCTCAGCGGTCATCCGCTCGGCGGTCTCGAGCATGACCGTCCCGGCCGTGTAGCGGGGGTAGTCGTCGACCACCCGGTCGCCGTAGTGCGCGAGCGTCTCGGCCTGCTGCACGACGTCGAGGGACCGACCCTCGTAGAACTGGACGTCGACATGGGTGAACGGCTCGAGCCGGGACCCGAACTTGGAACGCGTGCGCCGGACACCCTTGCCGACCGCGCGGACCCGGCCGTGGGCCCGCGTCAGCAGGGTGATGATCCGGTCGGCCTCCCCCAGCTTCTGGGTGCGCAGCACGACACCCTCGTCCCGGTAGAGGCCCACACCGCCCATTGTGGTCGATCGGCTGGTGGGATGACGTCATGGCGCGACCGGTGACAGGACCATTCGGCGGGACGTGGGCGATCCACGACGTCCGCCTGGCCGGCCGAGAGGCCGGTGACCCGGTCGACGTGCTGGTCGCGGGAGACGGGGTCATGGACGTCGGGCCCGGCCTGGCGGCCGACGTGCCGGACCGGGTCGACGGTCACGGTGGGCTGCTGCTGCCGGCGTACGTCGACACGCACATCCACCTGGACAAGGTGCTCATCCGGGACCAGCTCGCCGAGCACGACGGGACCCTGGCCGGGGCGATCGGGTCGATCCACGCCGCGAAGCGGGCCTACGACGTCGAGGACGTCCGCCGCCGTGCCCGGTCGGTCATCGAGTCCTCGGTCCTCACCGGGACCACTCGGCTGCGCAGCCACGTCGACGTCGACACCATCGGTGGGCTCATGCCGCTTCAGGGTGTCGTTGCAGCCGCTCGCGACTGCGCCGACATCGCCGAGGTGCAGGTGATCGCGTTCCCGCAGGAGGGCATCCTGCGCGACCCGGGAGCTGCCGACCTGATGGCCGTGGCGATGCGCAGCGGCGCCACCGTCGTCGGCGGAATGCCGCACTGGGAGCGCACCGAGGCCGACCAGCGGGAGCACGTCCGGGTGTGCTTCGACCTCGCCGCGGCTCACGATGCGGACGTCGACATGCACGTCGACGAGACGGACGACGGGTCGGTCCGCACGCTGGCGATGGTCGTCGCGGAGACCGAGCGCCGTGGCTGGCAGGGCCGGGTGACAGTCGGGCACGTGTGCGCACTCGCCGCGGCCGACGACGGGTACGCCGATGAGGTCATCGCCGGCTGCGCCCGCGCCGGCATCACCGTGGTCGCCAACCCGGTGACCAACCTCGTCCTGCAGGGCCGCGGTGACCGCGGGCTCGTCCGGCGCGGGACGACGAGGATCCGCGAGCTGATGGCGGCCGGCGTACCTGTCGCGTTCGGGCAGGACTGCGTGCAGGACGGCTTCTATCCGTTCGGTCGCGGCGACCTGCTCGAGGTGGCGCTCATCTCGGCGCACGCGGCGCACCTGACGACGCTCGACGAGCAGCTCGCGGCGCTCGCCGCGGTCACGACGACGCCGGCCCGGGCCTTCATGGGGTCCGGGCCGGCGTACGGCGTGGTCGGGGGTGCCCGTGCCGACCTGCAGCTCTACGAGGCGGGCTCCTGGCCCGAGGTCCTGCGCCTGCAGGACCCGCCCCGCCGGGTCTGGCACCGGGGCCGTGAAGTGGCCCGCACCAGCGTCGTGCGCGAGCTGCTGCGCTGAGACCCGCCAGTCAGCCGAACACCGCGGCCAGGCCGACCAGCACCACAGCGACAGCGTCCAGGACGAGGGCGACCGCCGGCCCGCGGCCCCACGCGCCGTGCCGCCGCTCGCGCACGGCGAGGGCCGCGCAGATCGAGCCGGCGATCAGCGGCGCCCAGAGGCAGGCCCAGAACGCCGCAACCGAGAGCAGCGCCAGGACCGCCAAGACGACGGTCGTGCGCACGGCCGGCGCGACGTCGGCGCGGGCGGTGGCCGCCCGGACGACCGCGAACGTGATGACCGTGGTGACGACCACGATGCCGAGCAGCACCAGGAACTGGCGCATGCGGTGCGGGTCGTCGTCGGTGAAGCTGATCAGGGCGGCGTAGACGACCCCGATCGCGAGCCCGGCGGTGGCCAGGATGCCGGTGCGGGACGCGGTCGAGTCCGTCGTCGCGGTGGTGGAGCTGCTGGTCGAGCTGGTCATCGGGTCCTCCGTGTCCTTGGCCGCCCGGTCGGCGGCCCGTCGCGACCACAGTGCGCGGCCCGGCCGGCCGGGCGCCTGAGCCCGCTGTCCCGTCCGGCCGGGAGAACGTCCGGGGGTGCCTGGGACACGTTTTCGCTGACAGCCCGCCCGTCCGCGGGGACACTTCCTGCGTGACCTGGCCGCTCTCCGACCGCGCCCTGCGCGCCCTCGCGTACGGCGTCGTGGCGGTCGTGCTCGTCCTGGAGGTCGCCACTCCCTGGGCCGCCGCCGGGGTCGCCCTGGTCCCCGGTGTTCACCCACCGCTGTTCGACCCGTTGCAGCTGATGTTGGGCGCCGTGTGGTGCCCCGCGGCACTGGTCGTCGTGACGGCTCGGCCCCGCAACCCGATCGGCTGGCTGCTGCTCGGCGTACCCGTGTTCGGGGCTCTGCAGAACTTCCTCGGTGCCTACGGCACGCACGCCGAGGCGATCCCGGCCGACTCGCTCCCGCTCGGACCGCTGGCGATCTCGCTGGGCTCCTCCCTGTGGGCGGTAGCCCTGTTCCTGCCGGTGACCGTGCTCCTGCTCCGCTACCCCACGGGGCGCCTGCCCTCGCGCAGGTGGCGGTGGGTCGAGCGGCTCGTCCTCGTGACGATGGCCGGCGTCGTCTTCGGTCTTGCGACGGCAGAGGACAGCGTCAACGACTGGCTGGTCGGTGCACGTCCGGTGATCGCCGTCCCCGAGAAGGTGGCCGAGGTCGTCCTGGTCCTCTGCGCGGTCCCGCTGCTCCTGACGGCGCTGACGATCATCGGCAACGCCGGGTGGCGCACCTACCGGGCTCGTGGCGGCGAGCGGTCCCAGCTGCTGCTCGTCCTGCTGACCGGCGCGGTCAGCCTGGTGGCCGCGTTCCTGCCCTGGAACCTGCCGTTCTCCCTGACGCTGTTCCTGGTCCCCATCGCGGTCGCGGTCGGCGTGCTGCGCTACGACCTGCTGGGCATCGACTTCGTCGTCCGCCGAACCCTGCTGTACGCGGGTCTCACCGCTTTCGTGGCGGGCGGCTACGCGCTGGTCGTCGCGGTGGTGTCACTGGCCGCCCCCAAGGGTCCCGCACCCGCGGTCGTCGCCGCCGCTCTGGTCGCCGTCGGACTGCTGCCGGTCCGGGCCCGTCTGCAGTCGTTGGTCGACCTCGTCGTGTACGGCGAACGGCGCGACCCCGTGGGCGCCGTCACCCGCCTCGGCAGCGGGCTACCGGAGGACGACCCGTTGCCGGCCGTCGTGGCCGCCGTGGCCAGATCCCTGCGCTCACCCCACGTCGCCCTTCGGTCGGCCGGTGGCGAGATCCGGGCCGCTGCCGGTACGCCGGCCGGCGGTGCCGAGGAGGTGCTGCGCCTGCGCGGCACGGCCACCGACGCGCCCGCTGAGACGCTCGTCGTGGAGCTGCCGCGTGGGGAACGGCGCCTGGACGCCGCCAGCCGTCGGCTGCTCGAGGCCCTGGGCGTACAGGTCGCTGCTGTGATCCGAGCGGTCGACCTGGGCGAGGAGCTGCAGGTCGCGCGAGACAGGACGGTGTCGGCTGCGCTGGCCGAACGGGATCGGCTGCGCCACGACCTGCACGACGGGCTGGGACCGTCGCTCACGGGGATCGCCTTGGGCCTCGAGGCGGTCGAGTCCTCCGTGGGCACCGACCCGCGGCGGGCCGAGGCGCTGGTCGCCCGGTTGCGTACCGAGGTCGGGCTGGCGGTGGAGGACGTGCGCCGCATCCTGGACGGCCTGCGCCCACCCGCACTCGACGAGCTCGGCCTGACCGGGGCGCTGCGGCAACGGGCCGCGGTGCTCACCGACCGGGCCGGGGGCCGGCTGGTCGTGCGCGTCGAGGCTCCGGACTCGTTGCCGGCGCTGGACCCCGAGACCGAGATGGCCGCGTTCCGGATCGCCGACGAGGCCCTGACCAACACGTTGCGGCACAGTGGAGCGGCGGAGGTCGTGATCGCCCTCGCCGTCGACGGGGGGCAGCTGCGGGTCGATGTGAGCGACGACGGCTGCGGACTGCCCGACGTACCGCGGCAAGGGGTCGGCCTCGAGTCGATGCAGCGGCGAGCCGAGTCGCTGGGCGGCTCGTTGGCGGTGACGAGTGCGGCGGGCGTGCGCATCCTCGCCGTGCTGCCCGGGGCGGCGGGCTGATGTCCAGCCCTCAGGTCCCGGTCCGCGTCGTGGTCGCGGACGACCACCCGATGGTCCGATTCGGCGTGACCGCCGTGCTGCAGGACGCGCCCGAGGTCGACGTGGTCGCCGAGGCGGCGGACGGACGCGAGCTCATCGAGGTGACCCGCGCGCACGCGCCGGACGTCGTCCTGACCGACCTGTCGATGCCCGGTCTCGACGGCGTGCAGGCGACCCGCGAGCTGCTCCGGATCCGGCCCGACCTCGGGGTGCTCGTGCTGACGATGCACGACGACGACGAGTCGGTCTTCGCCGCCCTGCGCGCCGGTGCCCGTGGCTACCTGCTCAAGGGTGCCGGCCGCGACGAGCTTGTCCGGGGCGTGCTCGCCGTGGCCGCCGGCGATGCGGTGTACGGCTCGGCGGTGGCCCGGCGGATCGTCGACTTCTTCACCGGGTCCGGTGAACGGTTCACCGCGAGCGCGTTTCCCGATCTGACGCCGCGCGAGCGGGAGGTCCTCGACCTGCTCGCCTCGGGAGCCCGGAACGCCGCGATCGCCGCCCAGCTGGGGATGACCGACAAGACCGTGCGCAACCACGTGTCGGCGATCCTGCTCAAGCTGCAGGTCCCGGACCGCACCGCTGCCGCCGTCAAGGCCCGCGACGCCGGCCTCGGCCGTCCACTCCCCTGATCACGAAGACGTGGGTACGCAGGTGCGCCCATGGATCTTCATGATCACGACCGGTGGCGAGCCGCCGGGCTGGGCTCGGCGTTCACTGGCGCGTTGCGGCTGGGCCCAGCGCCGGAAAGTCGGCCGGAGCGCGCCAGTCGAGGTGACCCGGGCGGCGACACTGGCTGACGGCCACCCGTCCGCCGCCGGGCCTCAGCCGGCGGCCCGGTTCACGGCGGACACCACCGCCTTGAGCGATGCCGTGACGATGTTCGCGTCGATCCCGACGCCCCACAGGATGCGCTCGCCGATCGCGCACTCCACGTACGCCGCGGCGCGGGCGTCGCCGCCCGCGGACAGGGCGTGCTCCGCGTAGTCGAGGACCCGCACGTCGAACCCGACCGAGTGCAGGGCGTTCACGAACGCCGCGATCGGACCGTTGCCGATGCCTCGCAGCTGCTTCTTGACGCCGTCGACGAGGACGTTCACGTCGAGCTCGTCGTCCGCGTCCGCCACCGACGACGTGTGGTGGCTGTTGAGCGCGACCGGCGTCGTGGCGCTGAGGTACTCCGCCTCGAACACCGCCCACATCTGGGCCGGGGACACCTCGCCGCCGTTCGCATCGGTGCGGGCCTGCACCGCCTGGCTGAACTCGATCTGCAGCCGGCGCGGCAGGTCCAGGTGGTGCTCGGTGCGCATGACGTAGGCCACGCCGCCCTTGCCCGACTGCGAGTTGACGCGGATGACCGCCTCGTACGAGCGGCCGACGTCCTTCGGGTCGATCGGTAGGTAGGGCACCGCCCAGCGGAAGTCGCCGACCTCGACGTCGGCGGCCGCCGCGTCGCGCTCCATCCAGTCGAACCCCTTCTTGATGGCGTCCTGGTGGGAGCCGGAGAAGGCGGTGTAGACGAGGTCCCCGCCGTAGGGGTGGCGCTCGTGAACGGGCAGCTGGTTGCAGTACTCGACGGTGCGGCGGATCTCGTCGATGTCGCTGAAGTCGATCTGCGGGTCGACCCCCTGCGAGAACAGGTTCAGGCCCAACGTGACCAGGCAGACGTTGCCGGTCCGTTCGCCGTTGCCGAACAGGCAGCCCTCGATCCGGTCAGCACCGGCCAGGCGACCGAGCTCGGCCGCCGCGACCGCCGTGCCCCGGTCGTTGTGCGGGTGCAGCGACAGCACGACGGAGTCACGGTTCGCCAGGTTGCGATGCATCCACTCGATCGAGTCGGCGTAGATGTTGGGCGTCGCCATCTCGACGGTGGCCGGCAGGTTGACGATGGTCCTGCGGTCCGGCGTCGGCTGCCACACGTCGTTGACCGCGTTGCAGACCTCTACGGCGAAGTCGAGCTCGGTGCCCGTGTAGGACTCCGGCGAGTACTCGAAGAACACGTCGGTCTCGGGGACGGTCTCGGTGAGCTTCTGGCACAGCCGCGCACCTTGCACGGCGATGTCGGTGATGCCCTCACGCGGCAGCCCGAACACCACCCGGCGCTGGAGCGTCGACGTCGAGTTGTACAGGTGGACGATCGCTTGTTTGGCCCCGCGGATGGACTCGAAGGTCCGCTCGATCAGCGCGTCGCGGGCCTGGGTTAGCACCTGGATGACGACGTCGTCGGGGATCAGGTCCTCCTCGACGAGCTGGCGGACGAAGTCGAAGTCGGTCTGGCTCGCCGACGGGAAGCCGACCTCGATCTCCTTGTACCCCATCCGGACGAGCAGCTCGAACATCCGCCGCTTGCGGCCCGGGCTCATCGGGTCGATCAGGGCCTGGTTGCCGTCACGCAGGTCGACCGCGCACCAGCGGGGTGCCTCGGTCGCGACCTTGGACGGCCAGGTGCGGTCGTCCAGGCCGAGAGGGACGAACGCGGGGTAGCGGTGGATCGGCATGCCCGAGGGCTGCTGGGGATTGCGGGTCTCGCTCATGGACGGGTCACTCTCGCGTCTGGCGGGGGCGGCCGGAACAGCCGAGCACTCCGCGGCGAGGGGACCGGCTCCTAGGTGAGGGCCTCGCCGCGGCAGCCGAGAAGAAGCAGGCCGGACCGCATGACAGGAGAGTACGACGACACCGCCCCGCCCGTCTCGCCATCTGCCCAGCCGTGTCCGGATCGTGGACCCGGGACCCCTCCGGACGCCAGGCACCCCCCGAAATCCGGTGGCGCCCACCGTGCCACCGCCGGACCCTGGTGCGATGCAGGCAGCCGGCTCGACCAGGACGGGGCGAACGACCGTCCCTGAGCTCATCATTGTCCCGGTCGACCCGCACGACGACGAGGCGGTGGGCCGCCGGACCGACCTGCACATCGCGGCCGAGGAGGCCGACCTGCCCGGCGACCCGCCGATCAGCAGGATCGTGCAGGCCGGGATGCTGCGCCACCCGTGGCCCGGCACCGAACGCCTGGCGTGGCTGGCGATGGCGAACGGCGAGGCGGTCGGCGCGCTCGACTTCGACCTGTCCACCGTCGACAACCTCGACACCGCACCGTTCGGCCTCGAGGTGCACCCCCAGCACCGCCGGCGCGGGATCGGCCGAGCGCTCCTCGCCGCGGCGATCGAGAAGGCCGTCGCCGGTGGTCGGAACCGGCTGGTCACCGAGGCGGCGCTGGGCGGCGCCGGCGAGGCGTTCGCCCGTGCGGTGGGCGCGCGCTCGGTCCTCGTCGAGACCGAGCGCCGGCTGGTCCTCGACGACCTCGACGAACCGCACATCGCGGACCTGCTGGCCGACGCGCTGGCGCACAGCTCCGGCTACTCCGTGCTGCAGTGGGTCGGTCCGACGCCCGACGAGCACCTGGCCGCGATGGGCGAGCTCACGTCACGGATGTCGACCGACGCACCGCTGGACGACCTCGCCTGGGAGCCGGAGGTGTTCGACGCCGACCGCCTGCGCGAGGCCGACCAGCGATCCGAGCTCCGGGGGAATATCTCCTACGTGACGGCGGCCCGGAACGACTCGTCCGGCTCGGTCGTCGGCTTCACCCGGCTCGTGGTGGCCCGCGACGTCCGCACTGTGGCCTGGCAATGGCAGACCATCGTGCTGCCCGAGCACCGGGGTCACCGGCTCGGCATGCTCGTCAAGGTCGCGAACCTGGACCACCTCCGCACCCACGAGCCGGCGGTGTCCGTGATCCACACCGGGAACGCGGACTCGAACGCGCCGATGCTGCGGGTCAACATCGCTCTGGGCTTCGTGCCCGTGCGGCAGTGGTCCGAATGGGAACTGACCGCCCCGGGTTGAGGGTTCCGTACGCTCAGGAGGGCGACTCGTCCTCATCGTCCCAGGGGCCGGCCGCAGGCACGGCCCAGCGACCGGAGTCCAGGCGCACCCGGTCCAGGTCCTCGCCCCCGCAGGGGCAGCTGCTCCGGTAGGGCCACTGCTCGCCGACGTCGAGGCGGAACCAGACCTGCTTGCCCGAGCCGACGTTGGCGACACCCCACTCCTGAGCGACGGCATCGACCAGGCGCAGCCCGCGGCCGCCCTCCGAGGGGTACGACGCGGTGCGCTGCTCCGGCACACCCGGCGCGGTGTCGGCGATGCCGATCTCGGCGCTGCCATCGGCGACCGCCACCGCGACCTGGACCTCGGTCCTCGCATGGACGAGGGCGTTGGTCACGAGCTCGCTGGTCAGGAGCTCGGCGTCCGTCGCGAGCTCTTCGAGACCCCAGCGACGCAGGGTCGTCGCGACGAATGTCCTGGACTCGGCTACGGCGCCCGGCGCGCTGCCGAGCTCCTTGCTGGCCAGTCGGCACATGTGGCTCCCCACCACCGGGCTCCCTGCTGAACCCGATGCCGACACCATGCCCCGGTCCGGGGGTGGCGAACCTGCCTCAGAACCCCAGCTTGCGCAGCTGTTTCGGGTCCCGCTGCCAGTCCTTGGCAATGGTCACGTGCAGGTCGAGATGGACCGGGGTCCCGAGGAGCGCCTCGATCTCGGCCCTGGCCCGGATGCCGATGTCGCGCAGCCGTGTTCCCTGCGGGCCGATGATGATCCCCTTCTGGCTGTCCCGCTCGACGAACAGGAACGCGTGTACGTCGAGCAGCGGGCGGTCCGGCGGCCGGCCCTCGCGCGGCACCATCTCCTCGACCACGACGGCGATGGAGTGCGGCAGCTCGTCGCGAACACCCTCGAGCGCCGCTTCCCGCACCAGCTCGGCCACCAGGACGGCCTCGGGCGCGTCGGTAATCTCGCCGCCGGGGTAGAGCGCCGGCGACTCCGGCATCAAGGCCGCGAGAAGCTCGGCGAGCAGGTCGACCTGGTCACCCTTGGTCGCCGACACCGGAACGACCTCGGCCCAGTCGATGCCGGCCTCACGACCCAGGTCGCCGACCGCGGCGAGTGCCTCGAAGACGCGGTCGCGACTGACGCGGTCGGTCTTCGTCACGACCGCGACCTTCGCCACACCCGTGAGCTCGGCGAGCTCCTTGGCGATGAACCGGTCGCCGGGCCCGATGCGCTCGTCGGCGGGCAGGCAGAACCCCACCACGTCGACCTGCGACCACGCCGAGCGGACCTCGTCGTTGAGCCGCTCCCCCAGCAATGTGCGAGGCCGGTGCAGGCCCGGGGTGTCGAGGATGATCAGCTGCCAGTCCGGCCGGTGCACGATCCCCCGCACCACCCGTCGGGTGGTCTGCGGCTTGCTCGAGGTGATGACGACCTTGTCGCCGACGAGGGCGTTGGTCAGGGTCGACTTGCCCGCATTCGGCCGCCCGACGAAGGCGACGAACCCGGCCCGGTGCGCCGTCGTACCCTCGCGGGCACTCATGGGGTCGGCGCGGGGTCGGCGAGCACGCCGGACTCCGCCGCGAGCCGGTCCCGTCGCGCTTCCGCAAGGTGCGTCGAGACAGCGTTGACGATCGCCGTCAGCGGTACGGCGATCAGCGCGCCGAAGATGCCCGCCACCTCGGCCCCGATGGCGATGACGACGACCACGGCGAGCGGGTGGACACGGACCAGCCGGCCCATCAGGAACGGCTGCAGGATGTGGCCCTCGATCTGCTGCACCGCGACGACGCCGGCGAGCATGAGCAGGGCGTGGACCGGTCCCTGGTCGACCAGCGCTACCGCGACCGCGGCGATGCCGCTGATCGCGGCACCGACGACCGGGATGAAGGCACCGATGAAGACCAGGACGGCCAACGGCAGCACCAGCGGCAGCCCGAGCAGCCAGGCGACCAACGCGATGCCCAGAGCATCCGTCAGCGCGATGACGAAGGTGCCCCGCACGTAGGCGGTCAGCACCGCCCAGGCCCGCTCGCCGCTGCCGTGCACCCGGTCGCGTGCGGGCTCGGGGAACAGCGAGACCAGCCAGCGCCAGATGCCACGGCCGTCGTAGGTGAAGAAGATGGTCGCGAAGAAGGTGATGAACAGACCCGCGAGAAGGTGCCCCGCGGTGGAGGTCGCCGCGACCACCTTGCCGCCGAGGTTGCCGGTCGAACCGCTACTGACTCCGGTGCGCACCTTGTGGAAGAAGTCCTCGAGCTGCTTCTGACTGATGCCCAGATGGTGCAGGTAGTGCTGCAGCTTGATGGTGCTGGCGTCGAACGACTTGCGCAGGTCCCCGAAGCCCGACGAGAACTGCTGCGCCACCAACGCCACGAGGGCCGCGACGAAGGCGATGCCCGCGAGGACCACGATCAGGGTGGCGACGCTGCGCGGCAGGTGCCAGGACACCAACCGGTCGGCGATCGGGGACAACGCGGCCGAGAAGAGCAGGCCGATGATGACCGGCACCAGAACGACCGAGAGCATGCCGAACAGGTGCAGGAAGGCGTAGACGCCGGCTGCGACGAGCAGCAGGCGCCAGGCCCACGCGGCCGAGAAGCGCAGGACGTACGGCATCTCGACACCGTCGATCGGGGTGTCCTCGTGATGGTGGGTCGTGGGAACCACGACCGGCGCGGACTGCCTACGGCGGAACATGGGTCGACCGTAACCGTCGGAGCGGTCGGCTAACCCGCGGCACGCGGCGGCGCCAGCAGGGTCCCGTCCGGGGCGGCCAGCAGCACCGATCCGACGCGCAGGTCGTCGAGCAGCCGCTGGTCGGTTTCGCGGAGGCCCGGAGCCGCACCGTCGCCGTCCCGCACGACGCAGGCGGCGTCGATCGTTGTCGACCCGCTGGACACAGCAGCGGCCACGGCTGCCTGCAGGGCGGTGAGCTGCAGGGCGGTCAGGTGGACCGTCGCCGCGGCGTAGGTGCGCCCGATGTCGTCACGCACCGCGGCGCCTTCCGCCACGCCGGTCCGGGCCCGTGCCGACCTGGCGAGGGTCACCAGCTTGGCGTCCTCGGGGTCCAGCCCCTCGGCTGCCTCAGACGTCGTGGACATCGGCGGCCTCCAGGTCGGGCTCCGCCGTGCCGTTGTCCGCCTCGGCTGGTCCGTCGTCAATCCGGCGCACGAGCACGGTGCCGATCCGGTTGCGCCGTCCGTGCGCGCTCTCGGCGGTCAGCTCGAGGTCGTGCAGCCAGACCTGGGCACCGGGGATCGGAACTCGACCGAGGTGCTTGGCCAGCAGGCCGCCGACGGTGTCGACGTCGTCGTCCTCGAGCTGTACGCCGAGCCGCTCGGAGAGCTCGTCGAGGTGCAGGCGGATGCTGACCCGCAGGGAGCCGTCCGGCAGCTCGTCGACGAGGGAGTCCTCGACGTCGTACTCGTCGGTGATCTCACCCACGATCTCTTCCAGGACGTCCTCGATCGTGACGAGGCCGGCGGTGCCGCCGTACTCGTCGACGACGATCGCCACGTGTGTCTGCTGGGCTTGCATCTCCCGCAGCAGCTCGTCGACCGGTTTGCTCTCAGGGACGAACACCGCGGGGCGCATCACCGAGTCGACCCGCTCGACCGACTCGCCCTCACGGTGCACGTAGGTCCGGCGTACCAGGTCCTTGAGGTAGGCGATGCCGACGACGTCATCGAACCCTTCACCGATCACGGGGATCCGGCTGAACCCGCTGCGCAGCGCCAGCGACAGTGCTTGGCGAAGCGTCTTGGTCGCCTCGATGAAGACGACGTCGGTCCGCGGGACCATCACCTCGCGCACGATGGTGTCGCCCAGCTCGAACACCGAGTGGATCATCAACCGCTCGCGGTCCTCGATGAGCTGGTTCTCCTGGGCGAGGTCCACCAGGTCCCGCAGCTCGGCCTCGGTCGCGAACGGTCCCTCGCGCAGGCCCTTGCCCGGTGTCACCGCGTTGCCGACGAGGATCAGCACCTGGGGCAGCGGGCCGAGGACCCTGGCCAGCGGGTGGACGAGCCGGGCTGCGGCGAGCGCGATCGGGCCGGGGTGCTGGCGCCCGAGGGTGCGAGGCGAGACGCCGATCGCGATGTAGGACACGACCACCATCGAGGCGGCCGCGACGAGCACGGCCTGCCATCGCTCGTCGATGAGGGTCAGGCAGGCGACCGTGACGAAGACGGTCGCGACAAGTTCCGCGGTGACGCGGATGAGGGTCAGCAGGTTGAGGTAGCGCGCCGGGTCGTCGAGGACCTGGCGCAACCGCTGGGCGCCCTTCTTCCCGTCCCGGGCGTAGTTCTCGGCGGTCACACGGGACACCCGAGACAGGGCCGCCTCGGCCGAGGCCGAGAAGCCGGCCACGATCACGAGCAGCCCCGCCACGACGAGCTGGAGGGTGGTCACGTCGGGGTCCCGCTGCGTTCCTCGGCCCACTCACCGAGGAGTCGCGACTGGAGCCCGAACATCTCACGCTCGTCGTCGGGCTCGGCGTGGTCGAAGCCGAGCAGGTGCAGGATGCCGTGGGTCGCGAGCAGGTCGAGCTCCTCGGCGGCGGTGTGGCCGGCCGCAGCGGCCTGGGTCGCGGCGACCGCCGGGCACAGGACGACGTCGCCGAGCAGTCCCGGCTCCGGCTCCTCGTCATCCTTGCCGGGGCGCAGCTCGTCCATCGGGAAGGACAGCACGTCGGTCGGACCGTCCTCGTCCATCCACTGCTGGTGCAGCGCCGACATGGCGTCGATGTCGACGGCCACCACCGACAGCTCCGCGAGCGGGTGCACCTTGAGCCTGTCGAGCACGAAGCGCGCGAGGGTCGCGATCCGCTCGGGGTCGATCGACTCGCCGGACTCGTCGTTCACATCGACGGACACGAAGTCGGCCTCCTCGCCTGGTGGCGTCACCGTCGACGGCGGCCGGAGCCGCCGGCCCCGCCGCTGCGGCGGGCGTCGCCGGCACTCTCCTGGCCGGCGTCCCAACGGCCGTACGCCTCGACGATGTCCGTGACGAGACGGTGGCGCACGACGTCCTGGCTCTGCAGCCGGCAGAACGCGACGTCGTTGGTGCCTTCGAGAATCTCCTGCACGATGCGCAACCCGCTCGTCGTACCGCCCGGAAGGTCGACCTGCGTGACGTCCCCGGTCACGACCATCTTCGAGCCGAACCCCAGCCGGGTCAGGAACATCTTCATCTGCTCGGCCGAGGAGTTCTGCGCCTCGTCCAGGATGATGAACGCGTCATTGAGGGTGTTGTGCGTGACGAGGAAGTCCTCGGTCACGTACAGCGAGTCGGCCGCCCCCACGGCGATGCAGACGCACTCGGCCTCGCCTGCGGGCTCGATGCTGTCGATCATCCGCATCGGCCGACCGCCGCCGGTGAGGTCGTACAGCGCCTTCTTGCGCTCCAGCCGGAACGGCTCGAGGCCGGTCGGAAGCCGGATGTCGACGACGTGGCCGTCGTGCCGGTGGTGCACAGGGAGGCCGCCGGCGAGGCCCGGCTTGCGACCCGCCGCCTTGCGGGTGCGGGTGTAGGCCACGCCGCCGAGCGAGCGGACCAGGTAGAGGACGTCGTCGCGGAGCCGGTCGGAGCAGGACGTGTACTGGATCCGGGTCGTGCGCCCACGCTGCCGCACGGGTCCATCATCGGTGTCGAGCAGGCCTTGCAGGACGGCGAGCCGGACGTCCATGGAGTTCGTGAGGTAGCCGACGGGTACGTATTTCGTGTTCGACCTGGTCCAGGCCAGGCCGAGGTCGCGCAGGGCAGTCCTGACCGGGTTCGCGATGCGCAAGCCGCCCCGGCCACCTGCTTCGTGCCGGAGGACGTAGTCCCCGGGCGAAGACCGACGGAGCTTGATCTCTGGCAGCGCGGCTTCGAGGGCGGCCGCCAGCTCGGGATCCGTGGTCGAGAAGCTCGGTGTGGTGCTCGTGGTGATGCAGCCGTCGCCAAGCAGCAACCCGAGGGCGTAGGGATCGATCGGCACGTCGCGACGTTCCATCTCGACGGGCGCGACCATGGGCAGCTCGAAGCGGCGAACGCGAGCCCTCCGGAGCCGACCGATCATCTCGCTGGTCTCGAGGACTCGCGCCGCCTTGCCGCGGAACCGGTCCTCCGGAGTCCGCACGGCCCACAGGTGCTCGCCGCAGGCGAGCGTGCTCGCGCCGTCCTGGGTCGTCACGCGATAGACCTCTTTGATGCCCTGCGGGTAGACCCCGAGCACGGGAGTTGGCCGACCATCGGAACCCGTCACGAGATCACCGACGCGCAGCGACCCGATCCGCCGGAACCCGGTGGGGGTGAGAACCGGTGTCTTCGCAGGTTGCGCCCTACCCCTCATGTACGCCAGGGGGGCGACCTCGATGGTGCCGGCGGTCATCAGGCGCGGGATCGACTCCGGGTCGATCATGTCGTGCAGCGCGTCGTACAGCGGCCGCAGGTAGGGGTCGATCTTCTCGTAGAGCGTGCCGGGCAGGAAGCCGAGCCGCTCGCCCGCCTCGACGGCGGGGCGGGTCAGGATGATCCGGGTCACCTGCTTGGCCTGCAGCGCCTGCACCGCCTTGGCCATCGCGAGGTAGGTCTTGCCGGTGCCGGCCGGCCCGATGCCGAAGGTGATCGTGTTGTCGTCGATGGCGTCGACGTACCGCTTCTGGTTGAGCGTCTTGGGGCGGATCGTGCGACCCCGGTTGGACAGGATGTTGAGGGTGAGCACCTCGGCCGGCCGCTCGCCGGTCTCGGTGCGCAGCATGGCGACCATCCGCTGCACCGACTCTGCGGTCGCAGGCTGGCCGGTGCGCAGCACCGTCGTGAGCTCATCGTAGAGCCGCTCGACGAGGGCCACCTCGCCGGGCTCGCCGGTGACGCTGATCTCGTTGCCGCGGACCGAGATGTCCGTCGTCGGGAACGCCTGCTCGACCACGCGGAGCAACTCGTCCCTCGCCCCGAGAACCGCGACCATCGGTTGGCTGGCGGGGACGACGATCGTCGTCCGGGTCTGGGGTGACTCGGTCATGGTGCGGCCGTGCTCGGCCTGATCGCCCTGCTTCCGTGTCGGCCGGTGCGCCGTCCGCACCGCTCCCCCACGATGGTAGGCGATCGGGGCATCACGGGCACAGCGCGAAACCCGGCTGCGCCCTGGGCGCAACGGCGTCAGGCGCCGAACGGCCGGGGGTCGCGGGTGACCGGGTAGGTCACCCAGTAGAGCTTCTCGATCGAGCCGTCCGCCTGGCGTACGACGCGGAGCAGCTCGCCCTGCGCGCGGCCGGAGACCACCCGGAACACGTCCGGGCGCTCCTCGGTGAGTACCGACGGCTCCGCAGAGGCAAGGGCGGTGACCGCCTTGATCTCGAGCCGACCCTCCTTGGCGGAAAAGGCGTAGGGGACCCCCTCGGTCCACCACTGGCCCAGCAGCTCCTCGACCGCGGCGGGCACGGGCGGGCCGGGTCGCCAGACGTCGGCCGGAGCCGGGTCCTCGTCGAGCACCCGCAGCACGAGGTCGACCGCGAGGCCGCCGGGGTCGGCGCCGGCCGAGGTGTTGGCGAGCACGACAGCGCCCACCTTGTCCGGCCGGCGCACCGCGAGCCCGGCCAGGAACCCCGGCATCGCACCGTCGTGCCCGGCCAGGACCCGGTCGCCGCGGCGGTGCAGCATCAGCCCCAGGCCCCAGCCGAGCGTCCAGGCTTCGAGGTCGTACATGACCTGCGGGTGGCACATCTCGTCGACCGTGTCGCCCGACAGGACGGCGGCGTCGGGGTCGGCGAGGAACCCCGCCCAGATCCCGAGGTCCGTCGTGGTCGACCACAGCTCGGCGGCCGGCGCGAACGCGTTGCCCGGGAACTCCTGCTCGGGGAGCAGGCGGTCGGCGTAGGGGTCGGTGAGGTAGCCGTGTGCGAAGGGGGCCGTCCGGCGCTGGGTGGTCCGGTCCATGCCGAGGGGGCGAAGAACTCGCTGGTCCAGGGCGTCCGCCCAGGGCTGCCGGCGCAGCCGCGAGACGACCTCTCCCAGGAGCGCGTAGGCGAGGTTGGAGTAGTGGTGCCGCCGGCCGGGGGGCAGGACTGCCTCGGCGTCCTCGACGCCGGTCAGCAGCTCGTCGAGCGGCGGGCCTTCCGGGCGCTCCCAGATCTCGCCCACCGGTTCCCGTTGCAGGCCCGAGAGGTGCGCGAGCATCCGCCGCACCGTCAGGGCTCCGTGCCGGGTGCCGGGCAGGTGCGCCTCGAGGCGGTCATCGAGATCGAGCAGCCCGGCGTCTCGGCACTGCATGACCAGGACCGCTGTGAAGGTCTTGGTGATCGACCCCATCCGGAACTGGGTGTCCGGCGTGGGCAGCGCCGCCGGGTCCGCTGCGTCCGTCGTACCGACAGCGCCCTGCCAGACGGGTGAGCCGTCGCGCACGACGGCAGCGGCCACGCCTGCGGCGCGCCAGCCGGCCTGCTTGGCGGCCAGGTCGAGATCGAGGTGCCGGGACGTGGCCTCGGGCAGCGGGCGGCCCGGGCTCACCCCGGCGGCCACGCGAGGTGCCGACCGGCCAGCACGTGACCGTGCACATGGAAGACGGACTGACCGGCCCCGGCTCCGGTGTTGAACACCAGCCGGTAGTCGTCGTAGCCCGCCGCGACGGCGATCTCCCCGGCCACCGTCACCAGCTCGGCCAGCGCCGCCGGGTCGGCCGCCGCAAGCCCGGCGACGTCGTCGTGGTGCTCGCGAGGTACGACGAGCACGTGCACCGGCGCCTGCGGGTTGATGTCGCGGAACGCGACCACGCGCTCGCCGTCGCGCACGAGGTCCGCGGGGATCTCACCCGCCACGATCCGGCAGAACAGGCAGTCGGCCACGGCTGCTCCAGGCATGTCCGCGACCTTACCCACGGCCGCTTGCCCGGCCCGCGCGGCGTGGCGGGCTGCGGGCGGGACACCGGGCCGGTAGACCGGTGCGGGGCGCAGGTAAACCGGCGGGCCCCGCCGCGCGTCGTACCGGCGTGGCCCCACTCACGAGCGTGACGGCGAGGAGCGTGATGAGCGGCAGCGACGCCCCGGCCCGGGCCTGGGGCGCCGACGACGCGGTCACCCACCTGTACGCCGCGCACTACCGCGGCCTGGTCCGGCTGGCCGCCCTCCTGCTGCGCGACACCGCGGTGGCCGAGGAGGTCGTCCAGGACGCCTTCGTCGCCATGCACGGCGCGTGGCCGCGGCTGGATGACCCGGACAAGGCGCTGGCCTACCTGCGGCGCTCGGCGCTCAACGGGGCGCGGTCGTCGCTGCGTCGCCGCGAGGTGGCCGTCCGCCTCGCGCCCGCCCCGGCGCCCGACGAGCCCAGTGCCGAGCACGGCGCGCTGGTCGCCCTCGAGCACCAGGAGATGCTCCGCGCGCTGCGAGCCCTCCCCCTGCGCCAGCGCGAGGTGCTGGTGCTCCGCTACTACGCCGACCTCACCGAGGCCGACATCGCCGATGCCCTCGGCATCAGCCGAGGTGCCGTCAAGAGCCACGCGTCGCGCGGCATGGCCGCACTCCGCGCCGCCCTCGAGGAGACCCGATGAGCACCCAGTTCCCCGACGACGACCCGCTCGCCACCCGGTTGCACGACGCCCTGGACTCGGAGGCAGCCATGGTCACGCCCTCGGACGACGGCCTGCAGCGCATCCGCGCCGGCGTCGACGGCGCCCACCGGCCGTGGTGGCGGCATCCCGCCGCGATCGCGGTTGCCGCGGCGGTCGCGCTGGGAACCGCCGTGGGCGTCGGCGCGGCGGTGTTCGGCCACGACGACGGCGGAACGGTCGTCGCGACCGACGCGACGACCGGCGGAGGTACACCCAGCGACGCGACGAGCACGCCGACAGCCACCACCGCGAGCGTCCAGCCGGAGCCGCAGGATCCGTCGATCACCGGCTCGCCACGACCGGCCGGCGACATCGTGTACGTCTACTGGATCGGGAATGACAGCGGCCAGTCGCGTCTCTTCCGGGAACAAGTGCCCTACCACGGTGACGGCGGTGCAGCCGCGGTCTCATCGGCGCTGGACGTGGTGACATCGGGACACGCATCCGACCCGGACTACAACACCGCGTGGCACGGCGACGCTCTCGGCTACCGCAGGGACGGTGACACCGGCGTGGTGTTGCTCGACAACGCGTACGCGAGCAACTGGGGCTCCGACATTGCGGTGCAAGAGCTGGTCTACACCGTCACCGCCAACGATCCTTCGGTGAAGCAGGTTCAGTTCCTGTTGCGCGGCAAGCCCGCGCCGCCAGGTTCAGCACCGCTCACGCGCGCGCCGATGCTCGACGTGCAGGGTTTGATCTGGCTGCTGTCGCCGACCGAGGGCGCGACGGTGGCGTCGCCCGTGACGATCAGCGGCTACGGGACGGCATTCGAGGGGACGATCAGCTGGGAGGTCCGGAAGATGGACAAGGCCGTCGCGACGGACACGAAGGTCGCCGAGGGCCACACCCAGGGCGGCAGCAACGGCGAGTTCGGCGACTTCCACGACACCGTCGACCTGCCGCCGGGCACCTACGAGATCCGCGCGTTCGAGTCCTCGCCGGAGGACGGCAGCCTGCGGCACGTCGACACCAAGACCTTCACCGTCCAGTAGATCCACCCGCCCCCGGGAGCTCCCGTTCACTGGCGCGTTGCGGCTGACCCTTCGGTCCGAAACCCAGCCCCAACGCGCCGGTCGACGCGGGGTCGAGGTCAGGCCCAGCGGTCGGTGCGCGAAAGCAGGACGGCGAGCGCCGCCGTACCGGCGGTGGAGGTGCGCAGCACCGTCGGCCCCATTCGGTACGCCGATGCGCCGACCGCTGCGAACGCCACGAGCTCCTCCGGAGTGATCCCGCCCTCGGGGCCGACCACGACGACGACCTCACCCGCACTCGGCGGTCGCAGTGCCGACAGCGGCTCGGCCGCCCCCTCGTCCAACACGACCGCGACCGCAGCCGCCGCCAGCCGCCCAACGACCTCCTGCGTCGTGGCCACCGGTGCGATGAGCGGGAAACGCGCGCGGCGCGACTGCTTCGCCGCGGCCTGCCCCGTGGACCGCCAGCGAGCGAGCGCCTTGTCGGCCCGGTCCGCCGTCCACCGAGTGACGCACCGCGCGGCCGCCCACGGGACCACCTCGTCGACACCGAGCTCGGTCATGGTCTCCACCGCGGTCTCACCACGGTCACCTTTCGCAAGCGCCTGCACGACGACCAGCCGCGGCAACGGCCCAGGCTCGTCCGCCACGGAGACGACGTCGACCTCGAGGGTGTCCTTGCCCGATACAGCAGTCACCGTGCCCGTGCCTCGACGGCCCGCGCCGTCGACGAGGACCACGAGTTCCCCCGGCGCGAGCCGCGTCACGGTCGCCGCATGACGGCCCTCGGCGCCGTCGAGGACAACCCGCCCGACGGCGATCTGGTCGCGGGCCACCACGAACACCGGCGCGCTCACGACCGCGACTCGCGCTCTCGGTCCGTCAGCGCTCGTTGAAGGCGTCGCGCAGCCGCCCGAAGAACCCACCGGGCCGGTTCCCGGTGACCTGTCCGATGTCGGGGCCGTCCTCGCCGCGCACCGCTGCGAGCTTGCGCAGCAGGTCCTCCTGCTCGGGGTCCAGCTTGGTCGGCGTCACGACGTCGACGTGCACGATGAGGTTCCCGCGGCCGGGCGAGCGCAGGTGCGTCACCCCGAGGTGGTCGAGGGTCCGGGTCTGCCCTGCCTGGGTCCCGGGCCGCAGCTCCACCGGTCGCGGGCCGTCGAGCGTCTCCAGCGTCACGGTCGTACCGAGTGCGGCCGCGGTCATCGGCACCGACACGGTGCAGTGCAGGTCGTCGCCCTGCCGGCTGAACAGCGCGTGTGGTTGCTCGAGGATCTCCACGAACAGGTCGCCGGCGGGCCCGCCTCCGGGGCCGGCCTCGCCCTCCCCCGCGAGCTGGATGCGGGTGCCCGTGTCGACACCGGGCGGGATCTTGATCGTCAGCGACCGGCGGGTGCGGACCCGGCCGTCGCCGCCGCACTCGTGGCAGGGGTCGGGGATGACGGTCCCGAATCCCTGGCAGGCCGCGCACGGCCGCGAGGTCATGACCTGGCCGAGGAAGCTGCGGGTCACCTGCTGCACCTCGCCTCGGCCCTGGCAGACCTCGCAGACCCGCGGCGAGGTGCCGGGCCGGGCGCCGCCGCCGTGGCAGGTCGGGCAGGCGACCGCGGTGTCCACCTGCAGGTCGCGGGTCACGCCGAAGGTGGCCTCGGCCAGCTCGATCTCCACCCTGATCAGCGCGTCCTGGCCACGGCGCTGCCGGGGTCGCGGCCCGCGGCCGCCGGCTCCGCCACCGAAGAACGCGTCCATGATGTCGCTGAAGCCGAAGCCGGACCCGAAGCCGCCGCCGGTGGAGAAGGGGTCGCCCCCGAGGTCGTGCAGCTCGCGCTTCTGCGGGTCCGAGAGCACCTCGTAGGCGGCGGTGACCTCCTTGAAGCGCTCTTCCTCGTCCGGGTTCACGTCCGGGTGCAGCTGGCGGGCCAGCCGCCGGTAGGCCTTCTTGATCTCCTCCGGCGAGGCGTCGCGCGCGACGCCGAGGACCTCGTAGTAGTCGGTCTGCGTGCCTGCCACTTATCCCTCGCCCACGATCCGGCCGACGTAACGGGCCACGGCACGGACCGCTCCCATCGTGCCGGGGTAGTCCATCCGGGTCGGTCCGAGTACGCCGAGCTTGGCGAGCATC
>DATBDW010000127.1:0-2384 GCA_036269735.1 Actinomycetes bacterium | reverse complement strand
GGGTGCACGCGGGCGTTCAGCTCGGGGTGGCGGCGGTGCCGGTCACGCGCGGGCGCAGGTCCTCCGCCGGTGGGACCCACGCCGCCGGATCGGCGTCGAGCTGCTCGCCGGTGCGGATGTCACGCACCTGGTGGCTCCCGTCTTCCTGCGGGAACCAGACGAACGGGATGCCGCGACGCTCGGCGTAGCGGATCTGCTTGCCGTACTTCTGCGCGCTCGGTGACACCTCGGTCGGCACCCCGCGCGAGCGCAGCGCGGCCGCCACCTCCGACACCGAGTCCCGGTCGTCCTCGGCGGGCAGCGCGACGAGCACACAGGTCGGCGTACGCCGGGAAGCGGTCAGCAGACCGCGCGACAGCAACGGGGCGATCGAACGGGTGACGCCGAGCGAGATGCCGACACCGGGGTACGACGTGGCGCCATCGGTGGCCAGCGCGTCGTACCTGCCACCCGAGCAGATGGAGCCGACGTGCTCGAAGCCGACCATCCTCGTCTCGAACACGGTGCCCGTGTAGTAGTCGAGGCCGCGAGCGACGCTGAGGTCGGCGACGACCGCTAGCCGGTCGGACCGCAGCGACGCGGTGCCCTGCAGGACCCGGACCAGCTCGTCGAGCCCCTCGTCGAGGAACGGGTGCGTCACGCCGAGCGCCTTCACCCGCTCTGGCAGAGCCTCGACGTCCGCGTTGACGCGGGTCAGCGCGATGCACGCTTCGGCCTGTTCCGTGCCCAGCCCGACCTCATCGCGCAGCAGGACCCGGACGGTGTCCTCGCCGACCTTGTCGAGCTTGTCGACGGCTCGCATCACCGCGGCCACCGTCTCGTCGGAGTCCACGCCGAGCCCGCGGTAGTAGCCCTCGATCAGCTTGCGGCTGTTGACCTGCATCCGCACCGGGGGCAGCGGGAGCCGGGTCAGCGCCTCGGCCATCACCCGGGCCACCTCGATCTCGTGGTGGAACGGGAGCACGTCACGGCCGATGACGTCGATGTCGGCCTGGGCGAACTCCCGGAACCGGCCCTCCTGGGGGCGCTCGCCGCGCCATGCCTTCTGGATCTGGTAGCGCCGGAACGGGAACTCGAGGTGGCCCGCGTTCTCGAGCACGTACCGCGCGAGCGGAACCGTGAGGTCGAAGTGCAGCCCGAGCTGCCGCCCCCGGGCCGTCTGGCCGGCGGCCCCGTCGTCGGTACCTGCTCCGTCCTCGCCCTGGAGCCGGCGCAGGACGTAGACCTCTTTGTCGATCTCGCCCTTGCGCAGCATCTCCTCCAGAGGCTCGACCGACCGGGTCTCGATCGACGCGAACCCGTACAGCTCGAAGACCTCGCGCAGGGTGTCGAGCACGTGTTGCTCGACGATGCGCTCTTCCGGCAGCCACTCCGGGAATCCGGAGAGCGGCGCGATGCGGACCACGGCTAGATCCCCCGGGCCGGCGGCGGTACGGGCAGCCCGCGCAGGAACGGGTTGGTCGCGCGCTCCCGGCCGATCGTCGTCGCCGGGCCATGGCCGGGCAGCACGACGACATCGTCGGCCAACGGGAGGACCTTGTCCGCGAGGCTGCGCAGCATCGTGGGGTGGTCACCGCCCGGCAGGTCGGTCCGTCCGATGCTGCCGGCGAAGAGCAGGTCCCCGGACAGCATCGTCTCCGGGTCGTCACCCGCTTGTCCCGGCAGGCGGAAGGTCACCGACCCCTGGGTGTGCCCCGGCGCGTGGTCGACCGTGACCTCGAGGCCGGCGAGGCGGAGCACCTCGCGGTCGGCCAGCGGCTTGACGTCGTCCGGCTCGGACCACTCCAACCGGCCGCCGAACAGCCCCGCGGTCTCGGCCGAGATGCCCGACATCGGGTCGACGAGCATCTGCTCGTCCCCGGGGTGCAGGTACGCCGGGATGCCCCGCGCGCCACAGACCGGGGTCACCGAGAAGGTGTGGTCGATGTGGCCGTGGGTCAGCAGGACCGCCACCGGGCGCAACCGGTGTTCGTCGAGCAGCTCGTCCAGGCGCTGCACGACGTCGACGCCCGGGTCGACCACCAGGCACTCCTCGCCGGCGCCCGGTGCGACCACGTAGCAGTTCGTGCCGAAGGCCGCCGAAGGGAAGCCGGTGATCAGCACGAGAGCCTTTCGCGGTGGGTCGACGGGACGGGCACGGACACGAGCAAGCACGGTGAAAGCCCTGCACCGGCAACCGATCCTACTGGCGGGCACGGAGGCCGGCGATTCGGTTGGCCGGGCGCCGGGCCCGCCGCGGACGGCGGAACCCTAGACTGGCCGACCGTGCGCGGGTCCGCCGACCGGTCGGGCCGATGCCGTACGTGGTGAGACCGGCAGGAGGTACGGGTGGCGGGCAGCGCGAGGCGTGAGCGACAGCTCGCGCGGGAGCACTACGAGCGGCA
>DATBDW010000126.1:0-2272 GCA_036269735.1 Actinomycetes bacterium | reverse complement strand
GGGCAGCGGGATCATCTACGCGTTCCTCATCGTCATGTGGGCGGCGTACTTCATCCCACGCTGGCTGCGCCGCCACGACGAGCTCTCGGAATCGCGCTCGGTGGAGAAGTTCGACACCGCGATGAAGATCCTCTCCCGCCGCGAGACCACCCCGGACCGCCGGTACGTCGTGATGCCGCCGCGCCCCGAGGCGGCCCGCCGATCCGGCCCGAACCGCACCCCGTTGCCGGCCGCGCGCGGTCAGGTCCGCCGCCGTCCGGTCAGCGCGAAGGTCCGGCGCCGCCGCATCCTGGCCGGCCTCGTGCTCGCAACGCTGATCACGACAGTCCTGACCCCGCTGACGCCGGTGCCCTGGTGGGCTCCTGCGCTGCTGGTCGTCGTCACCGTCGGCGACCTGGTCCACCTGCGGCTGCAGGTCCGTCGCGGCCGCGAGGTCGACCGGTCCCGCCAGGCGGTCCGGCGCACCATGCGGTCGCGACTGATGCGCTTCGACGCGCTCGACCGCCTGATGTCGGTACGCCGGGAGATGGCCGAGGAACGCGCCGCCGAAGAGGCCCGCTGGGCCGAGGCGGAGGCGGCCGCCGCGCGCGTCCGCGAGCAGGAGGCCCGCGAAGCCGCCGAGGCCGAGGGCCGCTGGGAGCCCGTACCGGTCCCGCTGCCGACGTACGTCACCAAGCCACCGGCACCGCGGCGCGCCCCCGCGATGGACCTCAGCGACCCAGGTGCCTGGTCCGACACGGAGCTCGCGGGTGCTCGCATCGCCGAGCAGCGCCAACCGTCCGACCAGCCGGCGCGCTCCGGCATGGCGGCCCTCGTCGAGGACGCCGACGAGGCCGAGGACCAGCTCGAGACGATCCTGCGCCGCCGCGCCGTCAACGACTGAGCGGCGCTCGTCGCGAGGTCGCCGACCGCCGCCCGGCGCGGTGAACCGGCCCACCCGCCCCTGATAACCTCGTTGCTCCACCAAGGGGCTGTAGCGCAGCTGGTAGCGCACCTCGTTCGCAACGAGGGGGTCAGGGGTTCGAGTCCCCTCAGCTCCACCCAGGTCAGAGGCACGATTAGTGTCTGGATGATCTTCGAATCGGCCGAGTACAGCAGCAAACTACAGCAGCGATCCTCTGGCTATTCGCCCTGCAGCTGCTCGCCGAGACGCCTCAGGGCCGTGCGGGTCTCCGCAGAGCTGACCTCGCCGTAGCCGTTCATCGTGATCTGGCTGTGCCGCAGCACCTGCATCGCCACGCGGGGGTGGACGTCGAGGGCGACCAGTAGCGAGGCGCAGGTGCGCGCCGGGTGTAGTGGACAGAAATCGGGCGTACGCCGGCCTTGGCGCAGCGTGCCTTGAAGTCACGGTGGAAGTTGCGCGGCTCGACCGGCAGACCGTAGCGGGTGCTGATCACGAGGTTCGTTCCTTGCCAGGCGGGTCCGGCGGCGTCCCGCCACTCGTCCTGGCGTTCGCGACGCTCCCTGAGCGCGGTCATGCAGATCTCCGGTAGCGGCAGCGGGGCGTCGGAGGACTCCGTCTTGGTCTCCCGCCGCAGCAGTTGCCCGCGGACGCGTTGCAGCTGCCAAGCAACACGGAGCTCACCCGCGTCGATATCGAGCTCGTCCCAGCTCAGGCCGAGCACCTCGCCGCGGCGCAGACCGAGAACCAGGATCAGCACATAGCCGGGGAGAGCGGGTCGTCCCGGTTCGCGCTCTCGAGGAACTGCCGGGCTTCCTCGACGCTCCAGGGGCTTCGGCTTGAGCGATCGAGCCTTGGGGACCCGGACCAGAGCTGCCACGTTGCCGGCCAGCAGTTTCTCACGAACGGCGTTGCCCAGCGCGATCCGCAGGGTGGCCCTGACCCAGAGTCGCGCCGTGGCAGGACGCCCTTGATCGGCGCCGCGTCGATCGCGACACCCCGCCCGGGCACTTGGTCGGCACGGCCTGGTTGGTGACCGTCGCGACGAGGGGCCGGGTCCGCCCGCCGGTCGGCTGGGCGGCGGTGACCGCCAGCGGCACCCTCGCCGGCATCGGGTTCACGGTGTCCCTGCTCGTCGCATCACTGGCTTTCCACGGCGAGCGCCTCGCCGAGGCCAAGATCGGGGCGCTCGCGGCGGTCGTCGTGTCCTCCGTGCTCACCTGGGCGGTGTACCGCATCACCGCGACGCTCTCGACCGAGCGACGGGCCCGCGCGCTGCTGGGCACCTCGGAGCAGATGCTCGACCTGGTGCCGGCGGTCGACCCGGCCCGTGACCACGTGCGCGGCCCTGACGTCGCGTCGGTGACGGTC
>DATBDW010000125.1:0-11384 GCA_036269735.1 Actinomycetes bacterium | reverse complement strand
GGTAGGTCTGCAGGTAGGAGATCAGGCTGTGCAGCGAGTACTCGATCGACTTCCCGTACGCCGAGCGGACCTTCGTCTGCGACCGGAACACCGACTCGGGTGACTCGCCCTGGGCCGGCATCCCGTCGTACACCGAGCCGTCGCCCACCTGGTCCCAGGGCACGAACTTCGGCAGCGGCGTCCACGGGTGGTGGCTGGAGACGAAGTCGATCTCGGCGTACACCGGCGCGCGGTGCTGCGGCGCGAGCTCGAGTCGCTGGAACGCCGACAGGGTGTACTGGTCGGGAATCGTCGCGTAGCTGAACGGCGGTCCCTGGTATCCGACGTTCTTGTCGTCGTAGTACTGCTGGAATCCGTAGAAGTCGCGGCCCTGCGTCCAGTCGCGGGTGTCCGCGGGCACGTCGAAGACCGTGCGCCAGCCGGCCTTGCGGAAGGCGCTGGTGAGGGTGAGCCGCTGCGCCCCCATCAGCTGGCCGTAGCGCTGCTGGCTGTCGACCCAGGCACCGCTCTCCAGCGTCGAGTGCGCAAGCCAGCTGCCAGCGCCGAACGTCGGGGACTTCAGGAACGCGCTGCGGGCCGAGAAACCGGCCGCCTGCAGGTGCCTCGTCCCGGCGTCAAGCTCGGCGTCGATGGCCGGTGCGAACGACGAGCCCTGCACGGCGACCTTGCCGTAGCTCTCGACGAACACGAGCAGGACATCCTTGCCGCGCAGACCGGTGAGCAGCTGATCACCGGGTGTCTTGGCGTACGGGTCCTTCGCGATCACCTTGGCGAACGCCGAACGGTCCTTGACGTCGGCGCGCAGCTCGCGCAGCTGGTCGACAGCGAGGCCGGCTGTGCTCGTCGACGCCACGTGCACACCGGGTGCGGGCCGCAATCCGGTCAGCGCCCCGAGGACCCAGACCGCTGCGAGCGCGCCGATCACGACTCGGGCGACCGGGTGGTGCTCGGCCACCAGGCGGGTGACCCGCATCGCGGCGAGGGGCACGACGCTGAGTGCGACGACGAGCAGCACGACCGCGAGGCCGGTGATGACCAGCGCCGCGGTGCGCCCGTAGGAGTCCTGGAGGACGCCGACGCCCGGACCGAGGTAATAGCTGTCGTTGAGCAGGTCGACGGGCCGGGCGAACACCGCGAAGAAGCCGATGTCGAGGACCTTGATGACGAGCAGGACGGCGAGCAGTGCACCGAACACCGCGGCCGTCACCCGCCGCGCACGTGGCGGCAGGACCAGGGCGAGGCCGAGCAGGACCAGCCCCTCGATCGGGACGCTGAGGGCTGCCCCTGGTCCGAGGTAGCCGAGCTGGTTCGGTACGAGGAGGGCGAACCAGACGACGAGGACGGCGACCACCGCCCAGGCGCCCGCGGCCGTCCGGCGCAGCCGCGACCGTGCCGCCGGCCGGTCCAGCGGCGCGGACGGGTCGGTCGCCGACGACGTGGGCTCGACGACACCGGTGCGTTCACCCATCGGTGCGCTCCGCCATCGGTGCTCCGGCGCCGGCGGGAACCCGGGGGTGCTCGTCGGTCGGGGCCGGGCTTGCGGTCGCGCGGTGCAGGCGCCACAGCCCGCGGACCTGGTGACCGAACGACTCCGCCAGCAGCGCCAGCACGACGACCAGGACGAGCACGGTCGCGGAGGGCGGCAGCAGCTGCGCGGCGGCGACCGTCAGCGCGACGCCCGCCAGCGCGGCGACCACCTTGCCCCAGAACCGCGCCGGGAGCGCGGCGCGCAGCCACGGAAGTACCCACGTTGCCGCGACGAACACGTAGCGCGCTGCTCCGATCGCGAGCACCCACCAGCCGGTCGTGCTGGCGACGTACCCGCTGAGCACGAGGATCAGGAACGCGTCGACCTCCATGTCGAACCGGGCGCCGAGCTCGGACGCGGTGTCCGACCGCCGGGCCACCACGCCGTCGACGGCGTCGAGCAGGAGGGCGGTCGCCGCGAGGGTCACCAGGATGCCGACCGGTGCAGGCCCGCCCGCGACAGCGTCCGCGCTCAGCGCGGCCACCCCCCCGACGAGCACCGCCCGGGTCAGCGTCACGGCGTCCGCCGGGCCCAGCCGGTACTCCGGCCGGCGGGCCAGTGCCCCGGCCAGCGCGACGGCGCCGCCGGCCCCGGCCGCCACCCCCGCGACCCAGCCGGGTCCGCCGAGACCCACCGTCACGGCGAGCGCGACGAGCAGCATCAGCAGCGCGAGCAGGCCGAGGACCGGCCCGGTGTGAACCCGACGCACGGTCCCTCCGTGTCTAGGCGGACGATGTCTTCCGGACGATCGGTTGTACGGTCCCGGCTCACCAGGGGTTCAGTTGTCCTGGCTCAGCCGGCGCGTGGGGAGGGGTGCGGCCCGTGACGGAGGAGGCGCGCGCGTTCTGGCTCGCCGATCCGGGCCGCGGCGAGATCCGCCCCGCACCGCTGCGCCGGCCGGGGCCGGGCGAGGTCCTCGTCCGTACCGTGCGGACCGGGATCAGCCGCGGCACCGAGACCCTGGTGTTCCGCGGCGAGGTCCCGGTCGACCAGTACGCCACGATGCGCGCGCCGTTCCAGGACGGCGACTTCCCCGGGCCGGTGAAGTACGGCTACCTCAACGTAGGCGTCGTCGAGGACGGTCCGGGCGAGCTGGTCGGCCGCACTGTCTTCTGCCTCTACCCGCACCAGACGTCGTACGTCGTGCCGGCCGTTGCCGTCACCGTGGTCCCCGACGGGGTGCCCGCCTCGCGCGCGGTGCTCGCCGGCACGGTCGAGACCGCGGTCAACGCCCTGTGGGACGCGCGGCCGCTGGTCGGCGACCGGGTCACCGTCGTGGGTGCCGGCATGGTGGGCTGCTGCGTCGCGCGGCTGCTCGCGCGGATGCCCGGCGTGCAGGTCGCGCTCGTCGACGTCGACGCGTCGCGCGCGGGCGTGGCGGCGGCACTGGGCACCGAGTTCTGCGCACCCGCCGACGCGGTCGGGGATCGCGACCTCGTGGTGCACACCAGTGCGACGTCGGCGGGCCTGCAGCTGTCGTTGGATCTGCTCGCGCGCGAGGGCACCGTGCTCGAGCTCAGCTGGTACGGCGACCGGCGGATCGAGCTCGCGCTGGGCGGGGCGTTCCACTCGAGCCGGCTGACGGTGCGGGCCAGCCAGGTGGGCACCGTGTCGCCGGCCCAGGGTGGTCGGCGTACCTATGCCGAGCGGCTTGCCCTGGCACTCGACCTGTTGCGGGACCAGGCCTTCGACGCGGTGGTCACCGGGGGGTCGCGGTTCGAGGAGCTGCCCGACGTGATGGCCGCGCTGGCCGACGGGAGCCTCCCGGCGCTGTGCCACACGATCACCTACGACGACATCCCCACCGAAAGGTAGGTCTCCGTGTTCAGCGTGACCGTCCGCGACCACGTGATGGTGGCGCACAGCTTCACCGGCGAGGTGTTCGGGCCGGCGCAACGCCTGCACGGCGCGACGTTCGTGGTCGACGCGACGTTCCGTGGTGAGGAGCTCGACGCCGACGGCATCGTGGTCGACATCGGGCTGGCGAGTGTGCAGCTGCACGAGGTGCTGGCCGACCTCACCTATCGCAACCTCGACGACGAGCCGGCGTTCGCGGGACGCAACACGACGACCGAGGTCGTGGCCAGGGAGATCGCGGACCGGCTGGCCGACCGGGTGCACGCGGGCTCGCTGGGGGAGGCCGCTCGCCGGTTGGCCGGGATCGTCGTGACGCTGCACGAGTCGCACATCGCCTGGGCGAGCTACGAACGGACGCTGTGAGCGCAGCCGGACGCGAGGTGCACGTCGTCGTACCGGAGGGTGTCGACGACCCGACGCGACCGAGCGGCGGCAACGTCTACGACCGGCGGGCCTGCGCCGCGCTGGCTGAGCTCGGGTGGGTTGTCCGCGAGCACGCGGTCGTTGGCGGGTGGCCGGCGCCGGACGCGGCCGCGCACGACGGGCTCGCAACGACGCTCCGCGCGGTGCCCGACGGCGGACTGGTGCTGGTCGACGGGCTGGTCGCGTCGGCCGCGCCCGACGAGCTGGCCGGCGCTGCCGGGCGGCTGCGGCTGGTGGTGCTGGTGCACCTGCCGCTGGGCGTCGAAGGTGACGAGCGGGCCTGCGCCGCGGAGCGGGCGGCGCTGTCCTGCGCGGCCGCGGTGGTTGCGACGAGCGGGTGGACGCGCGCGTGGCTGGTCGAGTCCTACGGGCTGGCGCCGGAGCGGGTGCACGTGGCCCGGCCGGGGGTGGACACGGCAGAGGTGGCAGTGGGTACGCCGGCGGGCGGGCAGCTGCTCTGCGTCGCCGCGGTGACGCCGGTCAAGGGCCACGACCTGCTCGTCGCGGCGCTGGTCGGGATCGCGGACCTGCCGTGGGGCTGCACCTGTGTCGGGTCGCTCGACCTGGACCCCGGCTTCGTCGACCGGGTCCGCGGGCTGGCCGGGGCCGGTGGGGTCGCGGACCGGGTCCGGTTCACCGGCCCGCTGACCGGGGCAGAGCTCGACCGGGCCTATGCGGGTGCCGACCTGCTCGTGCTCGGGTCTCGGTCCGAGAGCTTCGGCATGGTCGCGACCGAGGCGCTGGCCCGGGGGCTGCCGGTGGTGGCGCCGTCGGTCGGAGGGCTGCCGGAGGCGCTCGGGCGCGGGGGGGACGGCACCGTGCCCGGCCTGCTCGTCGCGCCGGCGGACCCGGAGGCGCTCGGTGCGGCGGTGCGGGGCTGGCTGACCGGCGTACCGCTGCGGGGGCGGCTCCGGGCGGCCGCGCGGGACCGTCGTACCTCGCTGCCGACCTGGGCCGACACGGCGCAGGCCCTGTCGATAGCGCTGACGGCGGCCCGGCTCGGTTGACCACGTACCCGTGGTCAGCCGGACCGTGGCGTGGCCTGCAGGGCCCGCCAAGCACTGCTAAGCCCCGCCGGGCGGCCTGGTGCCGCGGCTGGCGGGTGAACCGGCGGGCAGCGGGGACCGTAGGTCAACGTAGGGGCGCGGCTACGGGCGCTGCTGCCATCACCTTGGTCACGACGAGCAGGACGGAGCCGCTGCCATCAACCGGACGCTGTGGGGATGGGCGCGTCTGGTCTGCGGCGCGGCGATCATCGCCGTGCTCGTGGCACGGCTGGGCGCGGGCCCGTTCGTCGACGCGCTGCGCGTGCTCAGCCTCGGGTCGTTGGTCGCGGGTACGGCGGTGGCCGCGCTGACCACGGTCTGCGGGGCGTGGCGCTGGTGCCTCGTCGCCCGCGGGCTCGGCGTCGAGCTGTCGTTGCGCTCCGCCGTGGCGGCGTACTACCGCTCCCAGCTGCTCAACGCCACGCTGCCCGGCGGCGTGGTCGGTGACATGCACCGCGGCGTACGCCATGGCCGCCAGGTCGGCGCGGTGGGCCGCGGGGTCCGCTCGGTCGCCTGGGAGCGCTCCCTCGGCCAGGTGGTGCAGATCGCGCTGACCGTGGCCGTGCTGCTCGTCCTGCCCTCGCCGCTGCGGCGGGCCGCCGTGGTCGTTGCCGTCATCGCGGGGGTGATCGCGCTGGTGGTTGCGGCGCGCACCGGCGGGCGGCACCTGGCTGCTGGGACCGACGGGGGCCATGGTGCTGCCTGGCCGGCCCGGCTGCGTCGGGTGATGACCGGCGACCTGCGAGGGATCCTGCACCAGCGCCACGCGTCGTGGGGCATCGCCCTCACGTCGCTCGTGGCGCTGCTCGGCCACGCGGTCGTCTTCTTGCTTGCGGTCCGCGCGACCGGGGCATCGCTGCCGGCCGAGCAGCTGGTGCCGTTGACCCTCATTGTGCTGGCGGCCTCCGCGGTGCCGACCAACATCGCCGGCTGGGGACCGCGCGAGGGGGTCGCCGCCTGGGCCTTCGCGGCCTACGGGCTGACTGCCGCGCAGGGCGTGACCACCGCCGCCGTGTTCGGTGTGCTCGTGCTCGTCGGCACGCTCCCCGGCGTGGTCGTGCTCCTCCACGACCTGGTGGCCCGGCACCCCGCCGGAGCCGCGACCGACGACGCCCCGCAGACGGCCAGCCCTCTGGTCACATACCGGCACCGGGGCGGGGTAGGCGACGGTGGTGGCACCGAGGGGGACCGTCGACTCGCCGGGATCGGCCGTGGCTGACCGGCCGTACACCGTGCTGAGCGCCGGCATCTCGCTGGACGGCTACCTCGACGACGGGTCGGAGCAGCGCCTCGTCCTGTCCAACGACGCGGACCTCGACCGGGTCGACGCCGTCCGCGCGACGTGCGACGCGATCCTGGTCGGGGCCGGCACGGTCCGCAAGGACAACCCACGGCTGCTGGTGCGCAGCCGGGCTCGCCTGGCCGAACGGTCCGCCCACCGGCGTACCGAGACACCGATGAAGGTGACGGTCACCGGCAGCGGCGACCTGGATCCCTGCGCCGACTTCTTCAGCGTTGGCGACACCGAGAAGCTGGTCTACTGCGCGACCTCGGCAACCGCGGCGACCCGCGAGCGGCTGTGCTCGGTGGCCACCGTTATCGACGGTGGCGACCCGGTGGTGATGCGGGGTGTCAGCGAGGACCTCCGCGCGCGGGGCGTGCAGCGGCTGCTGGTCGAGGGCGGCGCGACGGTCCACACCCAGTTCCTCACCGACGGGCTGGCCGACGAGCTGCAGCTCGTCGTCGCGCCGTTCTTCGTGGGCGACTCGAGCGGCCGGCGGTTCGTCGACGACGGGCGCTTCCCGTGGGACGCCGAGCGGCGCGCGAACCTCGTCGACGTCCAGCGCATCGACGACGTGGTGCTGCTGCGCTACTCGCTCTCGTCCCGGTTCGGTACGCCGTGAGGGCCCGCCGACGTCGCGCCCGGCGGCCGCCGGGCGCCACGATCCGCTCGCAGGTCACCCTGCCCCTGCGGCTGGGCGGCGGGCCATCGACGACGGCGCGGGTGTTCACCTTCGACGGTCTGGTCGACGGGCGCGAGCACCTGGCGATCGGTCTCGGCGACCGGGCGCTGCCGGTGGCCCCGTCGCGTACGACGCCGCCGCTGGTCCGGCTGCACAGCGAGTGCCTCACCGGTGACGTCCTGGGCAGCGAGCGCTGCGACTGCGGTCCGCAGCTCGCCGAGGCCGTGGCGCGGATCGAGGCCGAGGGTGGCTACCTCTTGTATCTACGCCAGGAGGGTCGGGGCATCGGGCTCTACGCCAAGCTGGACGCCTACCTGCTGCAGGACTCCGGCCTCGACACCTACGACGCGAACCTCGCGCTCGGCTACCCCGCGGACCTGCGCGACTACACCGTCGCGGCGCAGATGCTGGGGGCCCTTGGGGTGGGGCGGGTCGCCCTGCTGGGCAACAACCCGGACAAGGCCGCACAGCTCGAGCGGCTCGGGGTTGCGATCACCGCACGGGTCCCGACCCGGGTGCACCTGAACGCGGCCAACGCGCGCTATCTCGCGACCAAGGCCGCCAGGGGCGGGCACACCCTGGACCTGACGCACCCGACGTTGTCAGCCGCTCGACGACCTATGGGTCGTCCCGTGGCTGACAAGGGCCCGGTCGACGTACCCGATGCCCCGGATCGTCAGCGCCGTCGCGACGCGCACCGGATACACGTCGTGGCCGCCGGGCGGGCCGCGAGGCGTTCGGGGGCGATGGGCTCGCCGCAGGACTCGCAGCGGCCGTAGGTGCCGGCGGCGAGGCGGGCCAGCGCCAGGTCGAGCGTCTCGATCTGGGCCCGCGTCTCGTCGAGCAACGCCATCGCCTGCGCGCGCTCGAACGCGACGGTCGCACCCTCGACGTCGTGCTCGTCGTCGGTCGCCCCACCCTTGGCCGACTCGACGATCGCCTCCACGTCACGGCGCAGCGACTCCGCCCGACCGGCAGCCGCGACGCGTTCGGCGACGAGTCGTGACTCGGCCTCGGCGTTCGGGTCCTGCGGTCGTGGGGCGATGCGGGTGCGCGCGACGGTCATGCCGAGCCAACGCGTTCCCGGGTCCGCCGTGTTCCGGCGCCGCCGAGTTCTTGCCGAGCCTTAACCGGACCGTCATAGTCCCGCCCCGCGGAGTCGACCACGTACAGCACGTCAGCGGACACCGCAGCACGCGTGCCCGGGTGGCGAGGCGTCCGCAGGCGGGCTGTGGTGGCCGGAACAGCCGCCCCGCCGCGGCGCTACTGGAGGTAGCCCTCGACATCGGAGACCGGACGTGCCTCGGCGGTGTCCGGGTTCTCGCCCGCGTCGCGACGCGCCTCGCGCTGGCGGAGCAGGTCCCAGCACTGGTCGAGGGACTCCTCGACCTGGCGCAGGGCGGCTCGGTCCTCGTCGGACCCGCCCTCGGCGAGGGCGCTGCGCAGCAGGTGCTCGCGTTCGACGAGCGCGCTGATGTCGTGGTGGATATTCGCGTCGGTCATGGCGCCCATCGTCGCCGGTAGAGCACCGGATCGCCAGGGCGGGTTGCCAAGCCCCGACGGATGCGGCTGAGCGCCCGTCCACGGTCAGACCGGGAGGCCCTGCGCCAGCGGCACGACGCGTGCGCCGCGACGCGTCGCCTCGTAGGCCACCGCAGGCGGGTAGCCGTGGGACACCCGCCGTCGGACGAGACCTGCGGCCTGCAGGTCTTTCAACGCGAGAGTCAGGGCTCGGGCGGTCGCCCCCGGCAGGGCCGCCCGCAGCTCCGAGAAACGCTGCGGCTCCTGGAGTCGGGCGAGCACGGGCAGCGACCACTTCTTCAGCGCGATGTCTTGATCGCCGGGCAACGACGCGAGGACGGATGCTGCGACCCGGGCTGCGACCACTCCGCGCTCGGTCAGCAGGTACTCAGGTCGGAGCGGGTGCCCGTGACCGGGGTTGCGTTCGACGAGCCCATCCCCTTCGAGCGCGGCGAGAGTACGCCGGAGCGAGTCGCTCGCGATGTCGAGCTTGCGTGACAGCGTGACGAATCGGCTGCCCTGCGTGCGGTCGATCTCGGCGAGGACGGGCAGCGCCCAACGATGGTGCGTCAGCATTGACACAAAAATAAACCTAGTATAAAAACGGTTCCTAGGAGACTCGGACCTGCGGCGAAGGACGATTCGATGGCACCGATTGAGTGGGCCGTGACGGCAACGGCAGCGCTGGAGGTGAGCGACTACGACCGGTCGCTCGCCTGGTACCGCGACATGCTGGGCTGGACGGTCGTCTTCGAGCTGCCCGAGTGGGGCTGGGGTCAGTTGCAGACACCCGTGGAGGGGCTCCTCATCGGGATCGGGCAGTCCGAGGAGCCGGTCAAGGAAGGGGGTGGGGCGACGCTCACCTTCGCCGTCGAAGACATCGACGCTGCACGAGCCCATCTCGAGGACGCGGGAGTCCGGTTCGACGGTGCGACCCGCCAGGTCGAGGACATGGTTCGCCTCGCGACCTTCTACGACCCTGACGGCAACACGCTCATGCTCTCGCAGCAGCTGCGCTGATGGAGTTCGACCGCCATACGCTCGTGCTCCTGCGCTGGCCGGAGGGGATGCGCAGGTTCAGCGCGGACGAGCTCGAGCGGAGCCAGTCCGGGCATCTGGCCTACCTGGCCCGCATGTACGAGGCCGGCCATCTCGCAGTGTCGGGTCCGTTCGACGACCAGGAGGACGCCTCGCTCAGGGGAGTCTCCCTCTACCGGACTTCCCTCGAGGAGACGCGTCGGCTCGTCCAGGAAGACCCGGCAGTCCAGATGGGGCGCCTGGAGCCGGTCTTGCAGGTCTGGCTGGTCCCGCGAGACCGCAGGATCTCCGTCGGGCCGTCAGACGGGTCGTGACGGGGATCGCGTCACCGGGCGCGGCGGGCCCACTGTCACCGACTGAGGCGACGCCACCGAGGGCGCCGTCACATCGGCGGCGGGGGTGGGATTCGAACCCACGAACGGTTGCCCGTTGTGCGCTTTCAAGGCGCATGCCATCGGCCGCTAGGCGACCCCGCCTCGGTCCGCTGGACCGGTGGTGACGCTATCGCGAACCGGCCGAGCGGCGGGCTGGCCAGCCGCCTGCTGCCTAGCTCCCGGGACCGATCGGGCCGAAGAGGCCGAGCACCGTCCAGCCCCGGTCCGGGAAGCCCGCGGCGTCGGCGACCTTCGCGGAAGCGATGTTGGCGGGGTCATGCAGGTACGTCGGCACGATCCCCCCCGCGAGCAGGGACCGGGCCGCCTGCGCGACCAGTCGTCGCGCGAGGCCGCGACCTCGGGCGGCCTCCTCGGTACCGACCGAGATCTCCTCACCGTGCTCGTCGTGATGCTTGAGGCCGACGCCGGCGACGTACACGTCGTCATCGAGTACGACGAGCACGTCGCCACCGAACGGCTTGAGCCACTCCGGGACCCGGGGGTCAGCGGCCGGCAGCCACTCGCCGGCATCGGGGAGCACCGAGGCGGGCGGTACGTCCACCGCCCAGCGGCAGATGCCGCGGTAGACGACGTGGGTGGGGACGCCCATCCGCTCAGGCAGTGCGGCACGCAGCTGGTCGAGGGAGCCGCCGTCGGCGACGAACCGCTGGCCCCAGGCCGCGTGGTCGGGCGGCACCGAGACGATCGCGGTGCCCTCGGCGTCGGCGATGCCGGTCACCCCGTGGACGTCGCCGTCCCAGCCCGGCGCGAGCCGACCCGGCGAGCCGACGACGACGACCTCTGGCGGGCCGCCGCGGCCGAGCCTCGCGACGTGCTCCGCGGTGGCGCCGGTCCACGCCTGCCAGTGCAACGCCAGCGGCGCCGGCACGGTCGTGACGTCGGTCATGAGCCGATCATGGCGCACGCAGCTCGGCGCCCTGCGCAGGGCGCGGCGGATCGGCGTACCGGAGGGTTGGTCGTCAGCTGCGGACCAGGCGGGCGATGGCCTCGGAGGCCTCGCGGACCTTCTCCTCGGCCTCGGGGCCGCCGCGCTGGGCAGCCTCGACGACGCAGTGCGCGAGGTGCTCCTCGAGGAGCTCGATCGAGAATGACTGGAGCGCCTTGGTGGCCGCCGACACCTGGGTGAGGATGTCGATGCAGTAGCTGTCCTCCTCGACCATCCGGGCCAGTCCGCGGACTTGGCCCTCGACCCGGCGCAGCCGCTTGAGGTGGCTGTCCTTGCGGTCGGCATTGCCGTGCGTCACCATGCCGACACGGTACCCCCCGGGGGTAAGCCGCGACTGGTCGGCCGGCCGACGCGCCGCCGGGGGTGGGCGGGGGTGGGGTCAGGCGGCGGGCGCCGCGGCCACGCAGGACCGGTCGTGGCGAGCATCGCTGGGCCTGCGGCCAGCACGGCCGTGGGGTACAGCCGCTGGGGTCGTCCGCGGAGCTCGCCGGTGCCGTCGTACCGCTGCTCCCTGCCGTCCGTGCCTCGTGGGCACCTCCGTAACTGAGGTTTGTCCATAGTGTAGGCAGATTAACTACAGTACTGTCCGCAGGGCTCCGGCTCAACCACCGGCGTGTCGGTGCCGCGGCCGCACGCGCCGAACCGCGGCGAACTGGCCTCGGTCAG
>DATBDW010000124.1:0-3061 GCA_036269735.1 Actinomycetes bacterium | reverse complement strand
GCGATGACGACGACCTGCACCTTCGTGCCGTCGCCCTTGTCGACCTTCTCGTAGGTGCGCCGGATCGGGAGCTGCCAACAGACGTCGGGCTTGGTCTCGAGGAAGTGGCGGCCCTGGCGCAGAGCGAGCCCGTGCAGCGCGCAGCCCGTACCGCCCTCGAAGCCCGGCCGGTTGGCGAAGATGCAGGCGCCGTCGACGACCCGCGTCTTGCGCGCGCCCTCCTCGTCCTTCTCGACCCAGTCCTTGGGGTCGTAGTGCTCCCAGGTCTCGGGCGTCAGCTGCTTGACGAACTTGCGGACCCGCTTCTCGTCGGCCTTGTCGGAGAAGTGCGCACCGAGGGTGCAGCAGCCGACTCCGTCGGGCTGGTCGGCGTAGATCCCCTGACAGCCGTTGCCGAAGATGCAGGTCCAGCGCGACGTCAACCAGGTGAGGTCGCAGCGGAAGGACTGCTCGGCGTCAGCGGGGTCGGGGAACTCGACCCACGCACGGGGGAAGTCAAGCGCTACCTCGGGCACCGGCCAACCCTATGTCCGCGCAACGGAGATGTGGGCGCCCTCGTGGGTAATGCTGCCGTAGCGTCGCGGTGACACTCCTCGCCTGCCATCCGACAGGTGCCACGACGACAGTTCACAACCCGGGGAGGTACGACGTGCGGCTGGCGGTGCTCGACGTCGGCTCCAACACGGTGCACCTGCTCGTCGTCGACGCGCACGAGGGTGCGCGGCCGATCCCGGCGCACTCGGACAAGGTGGAGCTCCGGCTGGCCGAGCACCTCACCGACGACGGGATCATCGACGACGAGGGCTGCGGGTTGCTGGTGGACGCGGTGCGCCACGCGCTGGAGGTCGCGGAGGACCGCGGGACCGAGGACCTCCTCGCGTTCGCCACCTCGGCGATCCGGGAGGCGAGCAACGGCCGGGAGGTCCTCGCGGCCGTGCACGACGAGACCGGCGTGGATCTCGAGGTGCTCACCGGTGACGACGAAGCGCGGCTGACCTTCCTCGCGGTACGCCGGTGGTTCGGCTGGTCCTCGGGGCGGTTGCTCGTCGTGGACATCGGCGGCGGGTCGCTGGAGCTGGCCAGCGGCGTCGACGAGGAGCCGGACGCGCTCGCCTCGTTGCCGCTGGGTGCCGGGCGCCTCACTCGCACGATGCTTCCCGGTGACCCGCCCAGCCCCAAGGACGTCAAGGCGCTGCGCAAGCACATCCGCGCCGAGGTGGCCCGCTACCTGCGGCCGTTCGAGACCACCGGTACGCCGGACCGGGTGGTCGGCACGTCGAAGACGTTCAAGCAGCTCGCCCGCATCGCCGGGGGGCCGTCCTCCGATGAAGGCGAGCTCGTGCCGAGGGCGGTGTCCGCGGCCGACCTGGAGCACTGGGCCGGCGAGCTCGCCGTCATGACGTTCCAGGAGCGGGCCGCTCTGCCAGGGGTCTCTCCCGGGCGCGCGCCGCAGCTTCTCGCCGGGGCCCTGGTCGCAGACGCCGTCGCGTCGCTGCTGGAGGTGGTGGAGGTGCAGGTCTGCCCGTGGGCCCTGCGCGAAGGCATCATCCTGCGGCGGCTGGACTGGATGCGCGGCGAGCTCTGAGCCCAGGCGCGGCTCCTCGGTCCGCGAGCGCGACAGCACCTACGCTGGAGCGCATGGACCGGACCGTCAGCGTGCCCCGTGCCCGGGTCGCACTGTCCACCGCTTCCTGCTACCCCGAGACGTGCACGACGGCCTTCGAGATGGCCGCCGACCTCGGCTTCGACGGAGTCGAGGTGATGGTCTGGACCGACCCGGTCAGCCAGGACGCGGAGGCCCTGCGCGGGCTGTCCGACCGGTTCGGCGTACCGGTGCTCGCGATCCACGCGCCCTGCCTGCTGCTCACCCAGCGGGTGTGGTCGACCGACCCGTGGGCCAAGCTGCAGCGCGCCCAGGCGGCCGCCGAACGGGTCGGCGCACCGACCGTCGTGGTGCACCCGCCGTTCCGGTGGCAGCGCGAGTACGCCCGCGGTTTCATCGAGGGGCTGCACCGGATGCAGTCCGAGACCGACGTGATGTTCGCGGTCGAGAACATGTTCCCGTGGCGGGCTCGCAGCCGGGAGATCGCGGCCTACCTGCCGCACTGGGACCTGCTCGAGCTCGACTACCCGGCTACCACGTTGGACCTCTCGCACACCGCCACCTCCAACTCCGACGCGCTGCGGGTCGTCGACGCGCTCGGTGACCGGCTGCAGCACGTGCACCTCGCCGACGGGTCGGGATCGAGCAAGGACGAGCACCTCGTGCCGGGGCGCGGGACGCAGCCGTGCGGCGACGTCCTGGAGCGGCTGGCGCGGCGCGGGTACGCCGGCACAGTGGTCCTCGAGGTCAACACCCGGCGGGCCGTGAACCGGGACGAGCGGGAGGCCGACCTGGCCGAGGGGCTGGCCTTCGCGCGGCTGAACCTGGCCGCGGCGGCCGGCACGATCCAGTGACCCGCGCACCGGCGTACCCGATGACGACCGGCCGGCGATGACCGGGCGCCAGCTCTTCGACACGGTCGCGGCCGACTACGACGCCTTCCGGCCCGACTACCCGGCGCAGCTGTTCGACGCGCTCGAGTCGGCGATGGGCCAGCCCCTGCTGTGGTCCTCGGTGTGCGACGTCGGCTGCGGGACCGGCATCTCGTCGCGCGCGATGGCCGGCCGCGGGGCGACCGTGACCGCGGTCGACCCCGGGGAGGGCGTGCTGCAAGTGCTGCGGTCCCGGTCGACCTCACGGGTCCGGCCGGTCGTCGGTGACGGCAACGCCCTGCCGTTGGCCGACGCGAGCTTCGACCTGGTGTCCTACGCCCAGTCGTTCCACTGGACCGACCCGGACCGCGCGATCGCCGAGGCGTTCCGCGTGCTGCGGCCGGGCGGTCTCCTCGCCGCGTGGTGGAACCGCCACGACCTGACGGTGCCGTGGTTCGCCCGGCACGAGAAGCGCTTCTTTGCGGCCTGCGGGTGGGCGGGGCACCGGGACGAGTCGTGGGTCGCGGACCGGCTGGCGGCGGCGCCATGGGAGCGCCACGTGGCGACGGTGCAGATCCCGTGGTCG
>DATBDW010000123.1:0-7441 GCA_036269735.1 Actinomycetes bacterium | reverse complement strand
GCTACGGCGCGACGTGCCGGAGATCGCTCTCGCCGGGGTCGTGGGGTCGGCGGCCTACAACGCGACCGCGACGTTGGGTGCGGCGGCACTGGTCCGGCCGCTGCCCGCGCACGGTGTCGTCGGGCCGGCCGTCTTCGCGCTTGCTCTCACGGTCGCGGTGCTCCTGCTGGGTCGTCGGGGCAGCCTCGGCCGGGTCGCGGGGGCAGTACTGGTCGCTGCGTACGTCGTCTACCTCGTGGTCGTCCTGCGCTGACCGCTATCTGACCGCCCCGGACACGATGACCGGGACGGGTCGGGACCCGATGACCCGTGACCTCGGGACACCTCCTCACCCACGGTGGGACCTGTCGCCGGCCCGCCTGCCGGTACCGACTGGTCCCAGGAGGATCCGATGCCCACCACCGTCCGTTACCGGCTCGCCGCCGCCACCGGCGCCGCGTACATCCTGCTGATCCTCGTCGGCAACACGCTGTCGACCCGTGGCGCCAGCACGGCCGCGCACCCGACCGGCGCTGCGGTGCTGCGCGACGTCGAGCGGCAGATGAACAGCGCCGCTGCCACCGCCGGCTTCGTCATGGAGATCCTCGGCTTCACGCTGTTCATCGTCTTCCTCGGCTACCTCGCCGCCGTCCTGCGGACTCGTCGGGGCCAGCCGGACGTGATGGCCGGGACGGCGGTGATCGCCGGCGTTGTCATGCTCGCCGTGAAGCTCGGCTCGGCTGCCCCGATGGGTGCCCTGATGTTGGACCGCCACCAGGTGACCCCGCTGCTGGCGCGGGTCCTGTCCGACGTCAACAGCGTCGCGTTCGTCATCAGCTGGATCCCGATGGGCGTCTTCGTGGCGGCGCTGGCCCTCGCGCTGCGGACGGCGGGGCTGGCGGGACGTCCGACGGCGTACTCCGGCGCGGTGATCGGTCTCGCGGGTATCGCCTTGGGTGTCCTCGGCGTCAACGACCCGCTGAACGCCAACCCGGTGCCGTTCCTGCTCGGGCTGATCTGGATCCTCGTCGTCAGCGCCCGGCTCGCGTTCCGTCGCGGGGAGACGATCGGGACGGCGCCGGTGGGCGCCGCCCCGGCGTACCGACCGGGCGAAGTCCGGGACGCCGCCGCGTCAGCCGCGTCACGATGACGCGGTGACCGACATCGCGACCCCTGGCCCGACCCGGAGTCCCTGGCGATCACATGCCGGGGGGGTCGCGGTCGGGGTCGCGGTCGTCGACCTCGTCGCGCTCGTCGTGCTGCTCGTCACGTCCGCCGACCAGAAGCTGTGGAACTCCGTGCAGTCGACCGGCTCGTGGATCAACCTGATCGCGGGTCCCACCTTCCCGCTCATCGGGGCGCTGCTCCTCCGGCCGACGGCCGGTCCCGGCCGACGCAGGCTCGCCTGGCTGTTCGTGGGGTTCGGGGCGTTGTGCACCGCGACCTACCTGCTCCACGACTCGGCGAAGGCCGCGCTCGACCAGGATCTGGCGGTCGGCCCCGCCCTGGCCTGGGTGTCGACCTGGCTGTGGATCGGCGTCCCCAGCGGCCTGCTCCTCCTGCTGCTGTGGTTCCCGACCGGCGCGGTGCCCGGACGGCGGTGGCGCTGGGCCGAGCGCGCGATCTACGTCTACGTCCCCGCGACGTGGCTCTCCGTCGCGTTCCGGCCGGGCGAGACCGAGGACTTCCCGGGCTTCGACAACCCGCTCGGGGTCCCGGGAGCCACGCCGCTCCTCGCCGTCTTCGCGGTGGCGGGCGGCATCCTGCTCGCCGGGGCAGCGTTCGCGACTCTGGCCAGTGTGCTGTGGCGGTTCCGGACCGGCACGCCGGAGGAGCGCGCCCAGCTGCGGTGGCTGGTCGTCGCCGTGTCGGTGATCGCGGTCACGCTGCTGCTGCCGAGCCCCGACGCCTTGTACGGCGCGACCCTGGTCATCAACATCCTGGCCACCCTCCTGCTGCCCCTGACGCTCGCGGTCGCGCTGCTGCGCCGGGACGGTCTGGTGCTGCCGCGGCTGCTCGTCTACGGGTTGCTCTCGTTCGTGCTGCTGCTGGCCTACGTGGCGGTGGTCGGCCTTGCGCAGGCCGTGTTCGGCTCGTCGTCGGACCGGGCCGCTGCGCTGGTGGCCGCCGGTCTCGTCGCCGTGCTGGCCGCACCGGTGCGCGCGCGGCTGCAGTCCTCGGTCGACCGGCTCGTGTACGGCGACCGCGGTGACCCCCACGCCGCGCTGGTCGATTTCGGCCGCCGGCTCAGCGGCAGCCCCGACGACCTGCTGCGCGAGGTGGTGGGCACCGTCGCCGACGCCCTCCGCGCGCCGTACGTCGCAGTCGTGCTCACCGGCGACCCTGAGCCGGCCGCGTCGACGGGCACGCCGGGCACGGGCACCCCGGTGTCGCTGACACTGCTGCTGCGCGGCGACGAGGTCGGCTCGCTGGTCGTCTCGCCGCGCGGGCCGCGCGAGCGCTACGGCCGCCGCGACCTCGAGCTGCTCGGCGACCTGGCCCGCCACGTGGCGGTCGTCGCACACGCCGCCGCCCTGACCCGCGACCTGCAGCGGTCGCGCGAGTCGCTCGTGGTGGCCCGTGAGGAGGAGCGCCGCCGGATCCGGCGGGACCTGCACGACGGTCTCGGACCGGCCCTCGCCGGTGTGGCTCTCGGCATCGACGCGGCCCGGCGGACGCTGGCCGCTGACCCCGCGGTGGCCGAGCGCACTCTCGCCGAGCTCACCGTCGAGGTGCAGTCGTCGATCGCGGACGTCCGCCGCCTCGTCTACGACCTGCGGCCGCCGACCCTCGACCACCTGGGCCTGGTGCCCGCGCTCGAGGAGTACGCCGCGCGCCTGACCGAGCGCGGCGGGCTCGACGTCTCGGTCGCGACCGGGTCGCTGCCCGAGCTGCCCGCGGCGGTCGAGGTGGCGGCGTACCGGATCGTCACCGAAGCACTCACCAATGCCGCTCGCCACTCGGGGGCCCGGACCGGCCGGGTGTCCCTGTGCGTGGCCGCCGACCAGCTGCGCCTCGAGGTCCTCGACGACGGCGTGGGGCTGCCGCTGTCGCGCCGGGCGGGTGGGACCGGTGTCGGCCTGGCCGCGATGGCCGAGCGAGCCGCCGAGCTCGGCGGCCGCTGCACGGTCGCGGGCGGGCCCGGCGGAGGTACCCAGGTCCTCGCGTTGCTGCCGCTGGTGGTCCGGCCTGCCGTGCTGGGGCCTGCGTGAGCACCCGCGTCGTGGTCGCGGACGACCACCCGACGTTCCGCCGTGGTCTGGCGGCCCTGCTGGCCGCGGTCGACGGCGTCGATCTGGTCGGCGAGGCCGAGGACGGGGAGCGGGCCGTCGAGCTGGCGGCGACGCTGCGACCCGACGTTGTCGTCATGGACCTCACGATGCCCGGGCTCGGCGGGGTGGAGGCCACCCGCCGGATCGTCGCTGCCGACCCCGACGTCGCGGTGCTCGTCCTGACGATGCTCGACGAGGACGAGTCGGTCTTCGCCGCGATGCGCGCGGGTGCTCGCGGCTACGTCGTCAAGGGCGCGGACACCGACGATGTCCTGCGGGCGCTGCAGTCGGTGGCTCGCGGTGACGCGGTCTTCGGTCCGGCGGTGGCGAGCCGCGTCCTGTCCTACCTGACCCGGCCGCTGTCGGCTCGCGATCCGGTCGTGTTCCCCGAGCTGACCGAACGCGAGCGCGAAGTCCTCGAGCTGCTCGCCCGCGGCCGTACCAACGGGGAGATCGCGCGGGCCCTCGTCGTGTCGCCCAAGACGGTGCGCAACCACGTCAGCAACGTGTTCGCCAAGCTGCAGGTGGCCGGTCGCTCCGAGGCGGTGGCCCGGGCTCGGGACGCCGGTCTGGGCGGGTTGTCACCACTCTGACGTCAGCGGCTCGACGATCAGCACGGACTGCTCCCCGGCCACCCGGGTGAGGACCACGGTCGCCTCGGCGTCACCGCGCAGCCGCAGCGCCGGGCGCAGCTGCTCGGGCGTCACCGCCGTACCGCGCTTCTTGACCGTGACCCGGCCGACGCCGCGCTCCCGGAGCAGGGCGCGCAACCGCTTGACGCCGAAGGGAAGGACGTCGGTCACCTCGTACGCCGAGCCGAGCACCGTGCGCGGCCGGTGCTCGGTGCTCAGGTAGGCGATGGTCGGGTCGACCAGCCGGCCGTCGACCTGGTCGGCGAGCTCGGCCACCAGGCCGGCCCGGATCACCGCGGGATCCGGCTCGACGAGGTACCGCCCCACCGGGCCGGCCTCGGCCCGCCGGCTCCCGCCGCCGGTGAGGGACGCCCCCGACGGCAGCAGCGTGGCCCGCCTGGCCACACCGGTCGCGAGTGGCCCGAACCACAGGGCGCACTCCACGAGGTCACCGCTGTCGGAGACCCACTCCGCGTCGGTGCCGGCGGGCAGCACGTCGTGAGGGACGCCCGGCGCGAGCTTGGCTCCGGTGGCCGCCACCCGGCCCGCCAGCCCGGTGACGAACGCGAACGGCGGGGACCAGCGGTGTGGGGCCAGCGCCCGCCCGTGGCCGTCGCGGCGGGCGGGGTCGACGAACACCGCGCCGACGCCGTCCAGCGGGATCTCGGTGACGTCGCCGACCCGGACGGCCGCCCGGTCGGTCAGGCCGAGGGCGTCGACGTTCGCCGCGGCGACCGCGGCGGTCAGCGGGTCGCGCTCGACGCCGAGCACCTGGGCGCCGACCCGGGCCAGCGCGAGCAGGTCGCTGCCCAGGCCGCAGCACAGGTCCGCCACCAGGAGCTCGGGGTCGCTGCCGGGTGCGAGACCGGCGTACCGCTGGGCACGGTGGGCGGCGACCGAGGCCCGCGTCGCCTGCTCGAGCCCGGCCGCGGTGAAGAACATCCGCTCGGCGGCCGGGCCCAGCCGGTCCCGGGCCCGGGCGCGCAACCGGGCCTGGGTGAGCGCGGCAGAGGTGAGCGCCGGGTCGACCCCCTCGGCCCGCAGGGTCTCGGCGGTGGCTAGCGCGCGCTCCTCGTCGTACGGCGAGACCCGGTCCAGCACCTCCTGGCCCTGGGTCGTCAGGAGCGCGCGGAAGGCGGCGACCGGTCCGGGCTCCTCCACGACGGCGATCCTCCCAGTACTGAAGGCGGCGCCCCTTCCTGCCGATGCCACGAGTGCTGCCACCACGGAGGACTGATGACTGCACCAGTGCTGGACCCTGCCGAGAGCTCGGCGGAGGCCGACGACCGCGCCGCTCTTGGCTGGCCCGTCGCGTCCGACGAGGCCGGCCGGGTCGCCACCCTGCACGCCTTCGGCGTGCTCGACCAGCCGCGCCAGGCCGACCTCGACGCGGCTGCCCGGCTGGCGGCGTATGTCTGCGGGACCCCGGCCGCGGTGGTCAACCTGATCGACAGCGACCGGCAGTGGCAGGCGGCCGCGTACGGCACCGAGCCCGTCGAGGTCTCCCGCGCCGACGCGATGTGCCAGCACACCGTGCTCGGCAGCGAGGTCGTCTACACCCCCGACGCGAGCGTCGAGGCGCTCTTCGCCGACAACCCGTTCGTCACCGGCAAGGTCGCTTCGGTCCGGCTCTACGCCTCCGCGCCCCTGCTGACCCGCAGCGGGTACGCCGTCGGCACGATCTGCGCCTACGCGGACCGCCCCGGCGAGCTCGGCGCGGTGCAGCTGGAGCTGCTGCGCGACATCGCCGCCCAGGTCGTGGCCCTGTTCGAGAGCCGCCGGGTCGCCGCCGCCCTCGTCCGGGCGGCCAGCCGCGACCCGCTGACCGGCCTGGCCAACCGCCGTACTCTCGAGATGGCGATCTCCCACGCCATCGCCCGAGCCGAGCGCGGCCTGGGCACGCCCTCGGTGGTCGCCGTCGACCTCGACGGTTTCATGGCCGTCAACGACCAGCTCGGCCACGCCGCCGGCGACGCCGTACTCCGGTCGGTGGCGCAGCGCCTGCTGGACACCTCCCGCGAGGTGGACACCGTCGGGCGGATCGGCGGCGACGAGTTCGTCGTCCTCCTCGAGCACACCGGCGGGCCGGGAGCCCAGGCGGCCCTGCGTCGGCTCCGGTCCGGCCTGGACGGGGTGCGCCCCGACGGTGACGGGACCGACGGGGCGGTCGGAGGGGTCACCGCGTCGCTGGGGATGACGACCTACCGGCCCGGCGACGGCGTGGCCACCCTGCTCGCCCGGGCCGACGCCGAGATGTACGCCGACAAGTCCCGGCGCGCGGCCGGCGTCTGACCGTCCAGAGCCCGACTGGCACTCGGGTTGACCGAGTGCCAGTCGTCGCCTAGATTCGCTGTTGGCACTCTCGAGGTGAGTGTGCCAACCAGAGCAGCTACGGCGAGGTCAGGGCAGTCCGGCCCCCGCGACGGCGGACCGTCACTCCACCCGCCCCAACGCTCGTGAGATTCGTGCGAGAGGGAGTCATGACGACGGCCACCAAGGTTGCCATCAAGCCGCTCGAGGACCGCATTGTGGTCCAGCCGTCCGACGCCGAGCAGACCACTGCGTCGGGCCTGGTCATCCCGGACACCGCGAAGGAGAAGCCCCAGGAGGGGACTGTTCTCGCCGTGGGCCCGGGCCGGTTCGAGGACGGCGCGCGCGTGCCGCTCGACGTCTCGGTCGGCGACACCGTGATCTACAGCAAGTACGGCGGCACGGAGATCAAGCACGGCGGCGAGGAGTACCTCGTCCTGTCCGCGCGTGACGTGCTCGCCGTCATCGAGAAGTAGGACGGCAGCGCCGGGTCCACGACCCGGAGCCAAGACGACGCCCCGGGTGGTCCCGGCTCTCCGGAGCCCGCGGGCCCTCGGGGCGTCGTCGTCAACCCCGCTGTCTGCGCCGCTGTGCCCGACGGCACCCACCCAGACCTGACGAAGGACACCAGACCAGATGGCCAAGACCCTGCAGTTCGACGACCAGGCGCGCAAGGCGCTCGAGCGCGGCGTGAACAAGCTCGCCGACGCGGTCAAGGTGACGCTCGGCCCGAAGGGCCGCAACGTCGTGATCGACAAGAAGTGGGGCGCCCCCACGATCACCAACGACGGCGTCACCATCGCCAAGGAGATCGAGCTCGACGACCCCTACGAGAACCTCGGCGCCCAGCTCGCCAAGGAGGTCGCGACCAAGACCAACGACGTCGCCGGTGACGGTACGACGACCGCGACCGTGCTCGCCCAGGCCATGGTCCGCGAGGGCCTGCGCAACGTCGCCTCAGGCGCCAGCCCGGTGCTGCTCAACCGCGGCATCAGCAAGGCCGTCGAGGCCGTGTCGGCCCGGCTGCTCGAGATGGCCCGCGACGTGGACGGCAAGGACGACATCGCCAAGGTCGCCAGCATCTCCGCGCAGGACCCCGCGGTGGGCGAGCTGATCGCCGACGCCTTCGACAAGGTCGGCAAGGACGGCGTCATCACCGTCGAGGAAGCCAACACGATGGGCCTCGAGCTCGAGTTCACCGAGGGGATGCAGTTCGACAAGGGCTACATCTCGCCGTACATGGTGACC
>DATBDW010000122.1:0-17281 GCA_036269735.1 Actinomycetes bacterium | reverse complement strand
GCACCGCGCGTTGGGCGTCTGGGGAGGAGTCGGCGGGCTCGCCTCGGCCGCCGGCGTCCTGCTCGGCGGCCTGCTCACCGACGGGCCGGGATGGCGCTGGGTGCTGTTCGTGAACCCGCCGATCTGCGTGCTGCTGCTGGCAGCGACGTTCTGGATCGTTCCACGCGATCTACGGCGCCCGAAGTTTGTCGGCTTCGACGTCGTCGGCTCGGTGCTCGTCACGTCCGGGATGCTGCTGCTGGTGTTCGCCCTGATCAAGGCACCGTCACAGGGATGGGGCTCGGCACGCACGATCGGCGAGCTCGCGGGCGCGGGCGTGCTGCTGCTGGCCTTCCTCGCCAACGAGCGCCGCTCCCGCGACCCGCTCGTGCCACTGTCCGTCTTCCGGATCCGGGGTCTCGCGGCGGCCGACGTGACCCAGCTGGTGGCGCTGGCCGGGCTGCTGGCGATGTTCTTCTTCCTCACGCTCTACATGCAGCTCGTCCTGGGCTGGTCGCCGATGCGCACCGGTCTGGCCTATCTCCCGCTCTGCGCCGGTGTCGCCGTCGCGGCCGGCGTGACCGCTCAGCTGATCCGGTCGGTCGGCACGAAGCCGCTGGTGGTCGTCGGCGCGCTGATCGCCGCGGCTGGGCTGGCCACGCTGTCGCGCGTCCCGGTGCACGGCAGCTACCTGCACGACCTGCTGCCCGGGCTGCTCATCGTGTCGATCGGGCTCGGTGCGGTCTTCGTGGCCAACACCACTGCGGCCAACGCCGGCGTGCCCGCCGACAAGGCCGGCCTCGCGGCGGCGCTGCTCAACGCCTCGCAGCAGGTCGGCGGCGCGCTCGGGCTGGCGATCCTGTCGGCGGTGGCGACCGCCCGCACCGCGGACCTGCTCGCCGCGCACGCGGACGCTGCGCACGCCCTCACCGGCGGCATCCACCGGGCGCTGCTCGTCGGCAGCGTCTTCGTGCTCGCCACGGCCGTGGTCGCGCTGGGCACGACGAACACGCGCGGGGAGGTCGAGGACATCGTCGACGGCCCCGAGACGGAGGACGCCGCGGCGCTGGCCGGCTAGCGCGGGGTCGAGTCGGCCGGAGTGAACGCCGGGCCGTGCCCGGGTACGACGGTGACGGGAGCGAGGTCCAGCAGCCGGGCCCGGCTCGCGTGCAGCGCCGGGAGGTCGGTCGCGCGCGGATCTTCGGCCGGCCCTTCGGCGTACCACCAGAGGTGCGTGCAGGCGACGAGGCCGTCGGAAGTGTCGACCAGGGTCGTGATGTCCTGCGCGGTGTGGCCCGGCGTCTCCATCAGCCGGACGTGCGCCGACACCTGCCGGCCCTCGGCGACCTGGTCGTCCCACTGGTCGCCCTGGTAGATCGCCCAGACGTCGTGCACCCGGGCGTTCGGGAACAGCGCGATGTGCCAGGTGTGGTCGGGGTGGTGGTGGCTCAGCACCACGTCGCTCACGTCCTCTGCCTGGACACCGAGCGCGGCCATCGGGTCGAGGATCAGGGCGGGACCGCGCACCATGCCGGGGTCGACGACGACGGTCGCGTCGCCGTCGCGGATGAGGATGACGCTGGACGCCACTCCGTCGTTGTGGGCGTAGCCCGCGTGCAGGACGGTGAGCTCGGCAGCCATCCCCGCAACCTAGCCGGGCGGCCCGTCAACTCCGGCTGCCGGTCCTGGCACCATGCCCGGATGCCCCCAGTAGCCCTCACCCCGGTGACCGACACCACCCGGCCGGTGCTCGAGCGGCTCTGGCAGCTCTACCTGCACGACCTCTCCGAGTTCCGCGGCACGATGCCCGACGAGCACGGGTTGTTCAAGGCGGGGCGGCTGCCGGGGTACCTCGTCGACGACGAGGACCACGGCGCGTACCTCATCGGCACCGGCGGCACCGGCGGCACGGTCGCCGGTTTCGCGCTGCTGCGCGGCCTGGTCCACGAGCCGCGCACCATCGGGGAGTTCTTCGTGCTGCGGGCCGTGCGCCGACACCGCGTCGGTCACGACGCCGCGGTCACCACGTTGCGCGAGCACCCGGGCGCGTGGGAGATCGCCTTCCAGGAGGAGAACCCCGGCGCGGCCAGGTTCTGGCGGCAGGTCGCCACCGACGTGGCCGGCACGTCGTGGCGCGAGGAGCGGCGTCCGGTCCCCGGCAAGCCGGAGATCCCGCCCGACGTCTGGCTGATGCTGCAGACCTGAAACCTCGTCGAGAGATGGGCCGGCGATCGCTACCGTCCCGCCATCGGGACCGCCGACCAGACACCGGCTCCCGACGCCGTGACGGCCCGGTTGCGGCCGATGCTCGCGGCACTCCCGTCGTCATCGCCAGCAGGCCACTCGTGGGCGCGACCAGCCTGATCCCTGTCGTGCGCGAGCTCTCGGCTCGCTCCGCACCTGACCCCGCACAGGCCCGGACGTCAGGGACGTCCGGGCCGGTGCGGTCTGACTGACCGGCGTCGGGAGGGGTCTCGGCCGGCCAGCCCCGCGAGGCCTGCTCAGCCCCGGATACTGGCCCTGTGGCAACTATCTCCGCAAGAGGTGATCACCGGTAATTTTCGTCGGGGCGTGTCACCCCGGGCCGGGCCAGGTACACATCGGCGCAATCCAGCACGCATCATCTCCCCACGTCCGCGTCGACACGCGCGGGGCGCTGGTCGCCCCTTCTCATGACCGCCCGTTCCCTAGGGTCGAGCCGTGGCGCGGGTGGTGGTCGTCGGCGCGGGGATGGGCGGACTCGCTGTCTCCGCGCGCCTGGCGACGCTGGGTCATGACGTCGAGGTGATCGAGGCATCGGACACCTGGGGCGGCAAGCTCGGCACCTGGTCCCGTCAGGGCTTCACGTTCGACACCGGGCCGTCTCTCCTCACGCTGCCCGCGGTCTACCGCGAGCTCTTCGCTTCGACCGGGGCGCCGCTCGAGGACGTGGTCGACCTTGTCGCCGTGGACCCGGTGGCGCGCTACCGGTTCCCGGCGCTCGCCGGGCACGACGTCACCTGGCTGGACCTGCCGAACGCCTCGCGGCCGTCGCTGTGCGCGGCGATGGACCACGCACTGGGACCCGGTGCGGGTGCGGACTGGGGGCGCTTCCTGGACCGGGTGCACGCGATCTGGCAGGTGACCCGCGGGCCGTTCCTGGAGTCACCGCTGGGTGGCGGCCGCGACCTCATGCGGCTGGCCCGGCGTACCTCCGACGTCCGGACCGTCGCGCCGTGGCGCACCCTGCGCGGCCTCGGCCGCGACCACCTGCGGGACCCTCGGCTGCGGATGTTCCTCGACCGCTACGCGACCTACGCCGGCTCCGACCCGCGACGGGCGCCCGCCGCGCTGGCGGTGATCCCCTACGTCGAGCAGACCTTCGGGGCCTGGTACGTGCGCGGCGGGTTGCGCCGCCTCGGCGAGGCCGTGCACGACCGGGCCCTACTGCGCGGTGCCCGACTCCGCACCGGTACGCGCGTCACGCGCGTCCTGCTCGAGGCCGGCCGGGTCAGCGGCGTCGGGCTCGAGGACGGCGGCGTCGTGCCCGCCGACGTCGTGGTGACCGACATCGACGCGCGCACGGTCTACGCCGAGCTGCTCCCCCGCACCGTCGCAGCGCGTCCGCTGCGGCGCCTCGACCGCGCCACGCCGTCGCTGTCGGGGTTCGTGCTGCTGCTGGCGCTGCGCGGCCGCACCCCGGGCCTCGCACACCACACCGTGCTCTTCAGCGACAACCACGACGCGGAGTTCGACGCCGTGTTCGGCCGGAACGCGCAACCGGTCGAGGACCCGACGGTCTACATCAGCGCGCCCGACGACCCTGCGCTGCGCCCCGACGACCACGAGGCCTGGTTCGTCCTCGTCAACGCTCCCCGGCACGGCGCCGGGCGTGGGGCGGTCGACTGGGACACCCCGTGGCGCGCGTCGGCGTACGCCGATCGCGTCCTCGACGTGATGGCGGCCCGCGGTCTCGACGTCCGCGACCGCGTGCTGTGGCGGGAGATCCGCACCCCGGCCGACCTGGAGCGCTCGACGGGCTCACCCGGCGGCGCGATCTACGGCACGTCCTCGAACGGCGTGCGGGCCGCGTTCCTGCGGCCGGCCAACGCCTCGCGGGTCCCCGGGCTGTTCCTCGTCGGTGGCTCGGCGCATCCCGGGGGCGGCCTACCCCTCGTCGGGCTCTCGGCGGCCATCGTGGCTCAGCTCGTCGGGCCGGCCTAGTCGCTCAGTGCCGAGCCGTCGCCGTACGACGACGGCGAGCTGGACCAGGCCGACGGCGCCGAGAGCCACCCACGTCCATGCGCCGAGGGCCGGCCAGGGGTCACCGACCACCGCGCCGGCCACGAGGAACGCCGCGGTCACGATGACCCGGGTCGGGCGCTCCCACACCGTGACGACGCCGACCTCGGTCATGCCCGCGGCGGCCGCCCGGGCGCGCAGGTACTCCGGCAGGAACATCAGCGCGCCACCGAGCGCGCACGCCAGCGCGGGTGCGCCGGCGAGCAGCAGCGCCACGAGGAACAGGAGGTCGGCGATCCGGTCCGTCACCGCGTCGACGACCGCCCCCCAGGGCGTCGCCCGGCCGGTCAGCAACGCCACCGCGCCGTCGACGTTGTCCAACAGACCCGAGAGCACGACCAGCGCAGCGGCGAGCAGCAGCCACCACTCCCCCGCGGCGGCCGGCCCGACCGCGGCGGCGGCCAGCAGCAGCGCGAACAGGGTGACGAGGTCCGGGCTCACCCGCCTGGTCGCCAACGGGCGCGCCACGGCGTACGACAAGGACAGCCACCACCGGACCAGCCGGTTGCCGCGCGGGTCGTAGCCGCCGTGCAATGCCTGCCAGCCGTCCAGGTACGTCGACAACGTGCCCAGACGTGTCAGCGGCTCAACGCTCTCCTGGTCGTCCACCGGCTGACAACGTTCAGGTGCGGTCAGCGAGGCCGAGGTTGGCGTAGATCTCGCGGGTCGCGGTCGAGGTGTTCAACGTGATGAAGTGCAGCCCGGGCACGCCCTCGTCGAGCAGCCGCGAGCAGAGCTGGGTGGCCGCGTCGACGCCGATCCGGCGCATCTCCTCCGCGTCGTCCTCTGCGGCGTGCAGTCGCGTGGCGAGGTCGGCCGGGAAGGCGGCGTTCGACAGCAGCGCGAACCGCTCGATCTGCTTGACGTTCGTCGCGGGCATGATGCCCGGGATGATCGGCACGTCGCTGCCCGCGGCCGAGACGCGATCGCGCAGCCGCAGGAAGTCCGCGGCGTCGAAGAACATCTGGGTGACGGCGTAGTCGGCGCCGGCTCGCACCTTCTGCACGAAGTACTTGGTGTCCGTCTCCAGGTCCGGCGACCGCGGGTGCTTCTCCGGGAACGCCGCGACCCCGACGCAGAAGTCGCCGGACGCCTTGAGCAAGCGGACCAGGTCCTCGGCGTACTCGACCCCGTCCGGGTGGCTCACCCACGGCGCGCCCGGGTCGCCGGGCGGGTCACCGCGCAGGGCCAGCACGTTGCGGACCCCGGCCGCGGCGTACTGCCCGATGATGTGGCGCAGCTCGGCGTGCGAGTGGTCGACCGCGGTGAAGTGGCCGACCGGCATCAGCGTCGTGTCCGAGGCGATCCGGCCGGTCATGGCCACGGTCCGGTCGCGGGTCGAGCCGCCGGCCCCGTAGGTCACCGACACGAAGGTCGGCCGCAGGGCCTCGAGCTGGCGCAGGGTCACCCAGAGCTTGCGCTCGCCCTCGTCGGTCTTGGGCGGGAAGAACTCGAAGGAGTACGACGGGCGCCCGGCCGCCAGCAGCTCGCCCAGCGCCGGGACGCGTCCGGGCATCACGCTGGCCCGGCTCCACGGGTCGCGAAGGGGGGCGGCGGTCATGGGTACGAGGCTAACGGGCGGGCACCGCCGGACCGGGCGACCGACCGGCGTACGGGACGTGGCCGTAGGCTCGACCACCGTGAGCTCCGCGCAGCATTCACTCGACGCGGAGGACCTGCGGACGAGGGTCGACAAGGCCCTCGACGACTTCCTCGCCCGCCAGGGAGACGTCCTCGACCAGGTGAGTGACGACCTGGCCCCGCTGATGGACGCCCTGGCCGACCTCCTGCGCGGCGGCAAGAGACTGCGCCCGGCGTTCTGTTACTGGGCCTGGCGCGGCGCGGGCGGGGCCGACGGCCCCGAGATCGTCGAGGTCGCCGCGGCGCTGGAGGTGTTCCAGGCGGCCGCCTTGGTCCATGACGACGTCATGGACGGCAGCGACACCCGCCGCGGCCGCCCCGCCGTGCACCGGACGATCGCGGCGCTGCACCGGCGCAACCGGTGGCTCGGCTCCTCCGAGGCCTTCGGGGTGGCCGGCGCGATCCTGGCCGGTGACCTGTGCCTGTCGTGGTGCGACGAGCTGTACGCCGGGTCGGGCCTGCCGGCCGACGACCTGCTGCGCGGGCGCGCCGTCTTCGACCGGATGCGCACCGAGCTGATGTGCGGCCAGTACCTCGACATGCACGAGTCGGCGCAGGAGACCACGACGGTCGAGCGGGCCCGCCACGTGATCCTCTACAAGTCGGCGAAGTACACCGTCGCGCAGCCGATGCTGCTGGGCGGCACCCTCGCCGGAGCATCGCCGGAGCTGCTGTCGACGTACGACGCCTACGGGCGCGCCCTGGGCGAGGCCTTCCAGCTGCGCGACGACGTGCTCGGTGTCTTCGGCGACCCCGAGGTCACCGGCAAGCCGGCCGGCGACGACCTGCGCGAAGGAAAGCGGACCGTGCTGGTGGCGCTCACCCTCGAGCGGTGCTCCCCCGCGCAGGCCGCCCAGCTGCGCGCCGGGCTCGGCGATCAGGGCCTGGGCGCGGACGGCGTCGCGTCGCTGCGCGAGGTGATGGTCGAGTGCGGTGCGCTCGCGGCCGTCGAGGGGATGATCGCGGAGCGATCCGCCGCGGCCACCGCGGTGCTGGCCGGGGTGTCCGAGCCCGCCCGCACGGTCCTCGAGCAGCTCGTCGTGGCCGCGACCTCGCGGACCGGCTGAGCCCCCGGTGCGGCAGGTCACCGGGCCGACCGACCACGTCGTCGTCGTCGGAGCCGGGCTCGGCGGTCTGTCGGCCGCGCTCCGGCTGGCCGGGGCCGGCCGGCGGGTCACGGTCCTGGAGCGCGAGGCGGTGCCCGGCGGACGGGCCGGGTTGCTGACCGACGGCGGCTACTCCTTCGACACCGGCCCGACCGTCCTCACGATGCCCGACCTGATCGCCGACGCGCTGGACTGCGTAGGCGAGCGGCTGCCGGACTGGCTCACCCTCGACCCGGTGACGCCGCTCTACCGCGCGCGGTACGCCGACGGGTCCACCCTCGACGTCCATGCCTCCGTGGACGCGATGGCCGCCGAGGTGGCGGCGCTGTGCGGACCGGCCGAGGCCGACGGCTACCGGCGCTACGTCGAGTTCGTGTCGCGGCTCTACCGCCTGGAGATGCGCGGCTTCATCGACCGCAACGTCGACTCGCCGCTCGGGCTGGTGCGCCCGTCGCTGGCCCGGCTCGCGGCGCTCGGCGGGTTCCGCCGGCTGGCGCCCAAGGTCTCGTCGTACCTCTCCGACGAGCGGCTGCAGCGGGTGTTCTCGTTCCAGGCGATGTACGCCGGCCTGTCGCCGTACGACGCGCTCGCGCTCTACGCGGTCATCGGCTACATGGACTCGGTCGCCGGGGTGTTCGCCGCCCGGGGCGGCATGCACGCGGTGCCGCGCGCGCTCGCGGGCGCGGCCGAGAAGCACGGCGTCGAGCTCCGGTACGGCGAGACCGCGACCCGCGTCGAGCTGCGCGGCGATCGCGCGGTGGCCGTGCACACCGCGTCCGGCGGGCGGGTCGCGTGCGACGCCGTCGTGCTCAACCCGGACCTGCCCGCCGCCCGGCGGCTGATCGGCAAGCCCGTGTCGCGGCGTCTGCGCTACTCCCCGTCCTGCGCCCTGCTGCTGGCCGGCTCGACCGCGACCTACTCCGGCGCAGCGCACCACACGATCTCGTTCGGCCGTGCGTGGCGCACCGTCTTCGACGAGCTGTTCGGCGGCCGGCTGATGAGCGACCCGTCGTTCCTCGTGTCGACCCCGACGGTGTCCGACCCGTCGCTGGCGCCGGCCGGGCGGTCGTCCTACTACGTGCTCTTCCCGACGCCGATCCTCGACGCCGGCATCGACTGGCACCAGGCGGGGCCGCGCTACCGCGACCAGATGGTGGCGACCCTCGAGGGCCGCGGCTGGCCGGGCTTCGACGACGGCATCGAGGTAGAGCACCTGACGACACCCCAGGACTGGGCCGACCGCGGGCTCGAGCGCGGCACGCCGTTCGCGGCCGCGCACACCTTCGGCCAAACCGGTCCGTTCCGGCCGCGCAACCTCTGGGGCGAGAACGTCGTGTTCGCCGGCTCCGGCACGGTCCCGGGTGTCGGCGTACCGATGGTGCTGGTCTCCGGCCGCCTCGCCGCCGAGCGCATCCTCGGTCGCGACCCGTCGTACCGCTCCCGCACCTGGCTGTGACCGTGCTCCCCGGACACAACGACACACAGTGTCGGCCTCTCGGGGGCCCTCAAGCCGCGCTACGCCGCAGACTGTGTGTTCTTGTGTCCGCGTGCCGTCGATCGGGTCGGCGAGACCATGTCCCGGACCGCCTCGACGACGTAGTCGGGGTGCATGACGACGTCCTCCCAGGTGAACCGGAGCAGCCACCACCGCAGCCGGCTGAACGCGTTGGCCTTGCGGCGGTCGGCTCGATAGTCGGAACGCTCACGATGGAACTCGAAGCCGTCGACCTCGACGATGAGCCGGACCTTCAGATGGACGAAATCCACCCGCGCGACGAACCGCAGGCGCTGGTCACGGATCACGAACTGGCTCTGGTCAGGTGGAAGACCAGCCAGGACGAGAAGGACACGCAGCACCGACTCCAGCACGGAGCCGCAGCGAGGATCGGCCAGGGCGACGGCCCGGCGGACCTTCGGAGTGTTGTTACCGCGCACTCGTTCGGCCTCAGCGTTCAGCTCTGCCAGCGAGACCAGGCCCGAACGCAAGGCGGAGTCGATGACGACGACCGCGTCTCTCAACGAGAGCACCTTCGCGCAGTCGACGACCGTCCGCGCAGGTGTAGTGACCCGCACGCCGTGTCGGATCTCGACCGCGTCGAGGTCTGCCCGATGGACGGCCGCGCCGTGGAACGCGGCACGGCTGCGATTGCGAGGGATCGTGATGTGCTGGCCCGGGCGGTGGACGATCTCGAGCCCCCAGAGGACAGCAGCCGAGTCGTGGGACACCGTGCCCCGGAGACTCAAGGCGGCGCCGGCGACAGCATCGGTGCCGTCGATCAGTCCGAGGCCGTAGACCCCTCGTCGCACACGGAGGACCCGTCCCGACCGCACAACCTCCGCGAGTTGTCCCTTGGGCACCCCGGCGCTGACCAGGTCTCGACGCGTCGCGAACCCGCCCGCCTGCTCCAACGCGGCCGTCGGATCCATGATGTCGAGCCTGGCAGGAGTGAGCGATACCAGGTCGGGGCGGTTGTGGACAACGGACCTACCGACACACAGTCCCCCCTCTTCCAGGCGCCTTTCCACCCCGAACGGCGAGGACTGTGTGTTCTTAGGTCCGCCCGACCAGCCGAGTCGAGCTCGTGAGCGCGCGCGAGCTGGACGCGGCGGGGATCCGTGAGCCAGCGCTGCGCTCGGCGTACGAGCTGTGCCGTCAGCTCAACGCGAGGCACGGTCGCACCTACTACCTCGCCACCCTGCTGCTGCCGCCCGCGAAGCGGCCGTTCGTGCACGCGCTCTACGGCTTCGCGAGACAAGCAGACGAGTACGTCGACAGCGCGACGCCGGACCCCGACCGGCTCGTTGCGTGGGGCCAGCAGTTCCTGCACGACCTCGACAGCACACCGGTCGCGGACGTCGTGGACCCGGTCAGTCGCGCCGCGGTGCACACGGCTCGCACCTGGGACATCCCGCGGGAGACCTTTGTCGCATTCCTAACCAGCATGCAGATGGACATCGTCGTCACCGGCTACCCGGCGTACGCCGACCTCGAGGCCTACATGGAAGGCTCGGCCGCGATGATCGGCCTGCAGATGGTGCCGATCCTCGAGCCGGTCGACGACCGCGCATCGCGCTACGCCCGCACCCTCGGCGAGGCCTTCCAGATGTCGAACTTCGTGCGCGACGTGGCCGAGGACCTGCGCCGCGGCCGGGTCTACCTGCCGCAGGAGGACCTCGACCGCTTCGGCGTCACCCGGACCGACCTCGCGCCCGGCCCCACGCCGTCGCAGGTCCGCGAGCTGCTGGCGTTCGAGGTGGCCCGCACCCGCGCGCTGTACAAGGCCGCCGAGCCCGGCATCGACATGCTGCACCCGAGCAGCCGCGACTGCATCCGCACCGCCTTCGTCCTCTACGCCGGCATCCTCGACGCCGTCGAGCGGGCCGACTACCAGGTGCTGGACCGCAGGGTCGCCGTGCCGATCCGCCGCCGCCTCGCCGTCGCGCTGCCGGCGCTGGTCAGTGCACGGCGTGCTCGCGGCGCCCCCACCAGACCCACCAGCTGAGCGTCTGCAGCACGAGGGAGAACCCGAAGAGCAGGTCCTCGACCGGCGCGCACACCACGTGCCAGCCGAGGATCGCGGACTCGTCGTACCGCACGATGTGCCGTCCGGTCAGCCACCCGTTGGTGAGCAGCTGGAAGAGCAGCACGATCGCGTACGCCGTCCAGAACACCCGACGCCCGACCAGTCGCGTCCGCAGCACGAGCACGTCGAGGAGCACCGCGCCGATCACGCCCGCGACCGCGAGCGCGGTGTAGCTCACTCGTCACCCGCCGGCCAGCCGCGCACGGTCCGCACCGCCTCGAAGGCGAGCACGGAACAGATCGGTACGACGAGGAAGAACAGCACCTCCTCGATCGGCAGCCCGCCGGGCAGCACCCACCCGACGGTCTGCGCCCGGTCGAACGTCCAGTGCCCGGCGTGCACCGCGTAGAGGTCCCACACCACGAAAACCACGAGCACCGGCAGCAGCGTCAGCAGCAGACGCCGCGGGCGGCGGTAGACCCGCACGCCGAGCCACAGCTCGAGCGGCAACGTGCCGAGCAGGCAGACAGCGAGGACCCCGACGTAGGCGAGGTGGCGCACTAGAAGCCGAGCGCCTGCGCCCGGCGCTTGACCTCGGTGCCACGGTTCTCGCGCAGCGCCTGCACCGGCCAGCCGGGCAGGTCGTCGTCGGTGTAGAGCCACCGCATGGCCTCGTCGTCGCTGTAGCGCGCGTCGCTCAGCAGGGTGAGCAGCCCCGGCAGCCCCTTGAGGACCCGCCCGTCCTGCACGAAGTCGGCCGGCACCATCAGGGCGTTGTTCTCCCCCCGGCGTACGGCGATGAGCTGGCGTTCCGCCACGAGCTGGCGGACCCGGTTGATCCCGACGCCCAGAGCCTCGCCGACCTCGGGCAGCGTGAGCCAGGCCGTGACCAGCGACCCGTAGGCGTCGGCGTGGACCTGGTCGGCGTCGGATCGTTGCTCGCTCACGCCGGAAAGCCTGCCACGCCGGTGGGCCGCGCGACGCTAGGGTCCGGCGGCATGACCACCGACGGGGACACGATGGGCGATGCCGATGAGTGGGCCGACGAGGTCGACCACGCGGAGGTCCCGCCGCCGGGCGAGCCGTTCCTGACTCCCGAGGCCCGCGCCTTCACCGGTGCCGGTTTCATCCTGGCGGGCCTGATGGGCACCGGACTGTTCCAGTTCCTCAGCTTCTTCGTGCTCAATGACAACAACGGTGGCGCGGCACGCTGGCTGCAGTACTCGGTCTACGCGGCCCCCAGCGGGGTGCTGGCGTTGGCCGGTGCAGTCGTCGCCTGGCCGGTGCATCGTGAGCCGACGAATCGACTCGTCCACGGGCTGGCGTCCGCCGTCGTGATCGTCGGAGTGGTCATCGCGGTCGCGGTGGCTGCCGGGCTGCTGGCCATCACCACGACGGACCCCAACACGAACTTCTAGCCACCCCGCTGCAAGTCGGGCTAGCGCGCGCAGTCCTTCACCGCGACAGCGGGGTCGGTCAGGCGGTCGACGTGGACGGCCGCGCCGCGGTCCATCAGCTTGCGGCCCTGGACGAGGTCGCGCGGCCGGTCGACGGTGATCGCGGCGACGAGATGGTCGCCGGCCAGCCAGAACCCGGCCCACGTCTCGCCGGCCTCCCGCCAGACCAGCCGGTCGCCGGCCGGGTGGTGCCCGGCGTACTGCAGCATCCGGCCCCACTGCTCGGACCAGAAGTACGGCACCGGGTCCCACACCTCGTGGCCGCCGAGCACGTTCGCGGCGGCCACTGCCGGGGCGTGCAGCGCGGCGTCCCAGTGTTCGACGAGCATGCGGGTGCCGTAGCGCGCGGACTGCCACGACGCGCAGTCGCCGACAGCCCAGACGCCGGGCAGCGAGGTGCGCAGCTGCGCGCCGACCGCGACGGCGCCGCGGTCGGTCAGCGCCGGCCCGTGGATGGCGACCGGCCGCGCGCCCACGGCGACGAGCACCACGTCCGCGTCGAGCACCTCGCCGCCGGCCAGGTGCACCGCCTCGTCCTCCACCCGCTCTACCGACGAGCCCAGTCGGAGGTCGACGCCGGTCCACCACGGCAGCATCCGGCGGGCGACCTCGGCCGGCAGCGCACCGGCGTACGGCGCCTGCGCACCTTCCAGCACGGTGACCTTCGCGCCGTGCCCGACAGCGGCGGTCGCCACCTCGGCCCCGATCCACCCGGCACCGACGATCAGCAGTCGAGCGCCCGGGACGAGCCGCCGCCGCAGCGCCATCGCGTCGGCACTGGTCCGCAGTGTCGTCCCGGCACCGGGCAGCCGGCGCGGCGCGGCACCGGTAGCGAGCACGCACTGGTCGAAGGCGAGCTCGCCGTCGGTGGTCTCCAGCCGGCCGGCCGCGACAGCGGTCGCGGTGACGCCGAGGCGGAGGTCGACCTGCCACGCGTCCCACTCGGCCTCGAGCGTCGAGGAGTCGGCCTCGCCCTTGAGGACCTCCTTGGTGAGCGGGGGGCGGTCGTACGGCGGCACCTGCTCCGCGCCGAGCAGCGTGAGCGCCCCGTCGTACCCCTGCTCGCGCAACGCGCGGACCATGTGCAGCCCGGCCAGCCCGGCACCCACCACGACGATCACGGCGGACAGCGTCCCAGGTCGTGTTCACCGACCGCACCACCCCTGTGGCCGCAAACGATCACGGTTCCGTGATCATTTGCGGCTGACCGCGCTGAGTTCACCGCGGTCGGGGTGGGTGTGCCACGGGACGGCTGATCGTGGGCCGCGCCGCGCAGCCGGTCCACGGCCCGGCATCGCCGGAGACGGCAACGGCAGCCGCGGCGAGGGCGACGGCAGCGAGGGTGATGGCAGGCAACCACGGAGCCAGCCGACCGAGCCTGTGACCATCCGGTCACGGTGCGCAGCGGGCAGGCTGAATGACAGCCGTGTAGTACCACGAAGCGGTAACAATCGCCCCTCAGGTCACTCCAGTCACACCAGTCACGGCAGTATCGGCGATCGCACGGTGCATCCGACCCCGACCGTGAGGACCTTCGTCCGATGTCTGTCCCAACCCTCCGCCCCGTCCGACCGGCGCACGACAGGCCGACGACCACCGCTGCGCCGGGCGCGACCCCGGCCCCGCAACCCGCCGCCGAGCCGGTCCGCCGCACGACGCGGGGCGGGCGCCGCTGGGGGGCCACGCCCCGAGCCCGCCGGCTGGTCCGGATCGGGCGCGCTGTCGGCGTACCCCTGCTCCTCGCTGGTCTCGTCACCGCCGCCACCCCCGGGTGGGGCCTCTACACGATCCACCGCGGGGACACGCTCAGCGCCATCGCGGCCCGCTACCACACGACGGTGGCCCGCCTGGTCCAGGCCAACAACCTGCCCGGCAACGGCAACCTGATCATCGCCGGGAGCACCCTCAAGGTCCCCAGCGGCGCCGGCAGCCACGCCAGCACGAGCAGCGCCCGCGCCTTCCACCGGGTCGTCACGGGCGACACGCTGTCCGGGATCGCGCTGCGGTACGGCGTCTCGCAGGCCTCGATCGCCCGCGCCAACCACCTGGCGAGCTCCAACATCGTGCGTCTCGGCGAGACCCTCGTCATCCCCGGCGGGCACCACGCGAGCGGGCGCACCAGCTCGAGCAGCAGCGCCAACTCGTTCGCCGGCCGGACCTACTCCAGCTCGGTCGTCGGCGCCGCAGCGCACACCCGGGCAGTGCTGTCCCACCGGCGGTTGCCCTCGACCAGCCAGATGCGCGACATCATCGCCGCCAAGGCCCGCGCCAACGGCGTCGACCCGGCGCTGGCCCTCGCGGTCGCCTACCAGGAGTCCGGCTGGAACCAGCGCGTGGTCTCGGTGGCCAACGCGGTCGGTGCCATGCAGGTGATCCCCGCCACATCGGCGTGGATCTCCGGGGTCGTGGGCCGCCGCCTCGATCCCACCGACCCGCAGGACAACGCGACCACCGGGGTCGTGCTGCTGCGCATCCTCACCCAGACCGCGGGCAGCGACCGGCAGGCCGTAGCGGGCTACTACCAGGGCCTGAAGTCGGTCCGGGCGCACGGGATGTTCCCGGATACTCGCCAGTACGTCGCCAACGTGCTCGCGCTGCGGGCCCGCTTCCGGTAGCCCACCCGGGGCGCGTCAGGATCGGACATAACCAGCCTCCCCCGTAGACTCCTCGCGTGGACACGACCGTCGGCGACCCCCTCGTCGGGCAGGTGCTCGACGGCCGATACGTCGTCGGGCGCCGTCTCGCGCGCGGTGGGATGGCCACGGTCTACGAGGCCCTCGACCAGCGCCTGGACCGCACGATCGCGGTCAAGGTCATGCACCAGAACCTCGCCGAGGACGACGAGTTCGTGTCCCGGTTCATCCGCGAGGCGCGCTCCGCGGCGCGGCTCTCCCACCCCAACGTGGTGGCGGTCTACGACCAGGGTGCCGACCAGGGCCACGTCTTCCTCGCGATGGAGCTCGTCCCCGGTCGCACCCTGCGCGACCTGATCCGCGAGCGCGGGCACCTCACGCCGCGGCAGGCCTTCGAGGTGATGGAGCCCGTGCTCGCCGCCCTCGGCGCCGCGCACGCGGCCGGCCTGATCCACCGCGACGTCAAGCCGGAGAACGTCCTGCTCTCCGACGACGGCCGGGTCAAGGTGGCCGACTTCGGCCTGGCCCGCGCGGTGACCGGCGCGACGACCCACACGACCACCGGCAGCGTGCTGATGGGCACCGTCGCCTATCTCTCCCCCGAGCAGGTCACCCGCGGCGTCGCCGACCCGCGCTCCGACGTCTACTCCGCCGGCATCCTGTTCTTCGAGATGCTCACCGGGCACAAGCCCTACGACGGCGACACGGCGATCCAGGTCGCCTACCGGCACGTGCACGACGACGTACCGCCGCCGTCGTCGCTGGTGCCCGGCCTGCCCGCGGAGCTCGACCATCTGGTGACCCGCGCGACCAACCGCGACCCCGACCAGCGCCCCGCCGATGCGCGCCGGTTCCTCGCCGAGGTGGTCACTGCCCGCCGCGGCCTCTCCGACGTCGAGCTGGACACGGTCGGCTCCGGCATCGGCGCGCTGACCGGCGCACCGGCGCACACCGTCGTGGTCGACCTCACCCGCCACCCGGTCACGCCGGCCCGGCGTGGCGACACCGGCCCGCTCTCCGCTCCCCCCGGTTCTCGGGTACGCCGGCGCAGCCGCGGGCCGGTCGCGCTGGCGATCGTCCTGGCGCTGGCCGTCGTGCTCTCGCTCGTCGCGTGGTCGATGGCCTACGGCCCGTTCAGCACGACGACCACGCCGGGCCTGCTGACCCTCACCGAGTCAGCGGCGGCGGCGAAGGCCCACGAGAGCGGCCTGTCGGTGAAGATCGTTGGTCACGCCTACAGCGAGACGGTCGCGCCGGAGACGGTCGTGCAGACCGACCCGCACGCGGGCCAGTCGGTCGACAAGGGCGGCACGGTCGGGCTGATCATGTCCAAGGGTCCGGAGCGCCACGCGGTGCCCAGCGTGATCGGGCTGACCGAGGAGAAGGCCCGCGGGCTGCTGCACGACAACCACCTCGCTGTGGCGGCCCCGGTCCACAAGTTCAACCTCACCGTGGCCAAGGGCAACGTCATCTCGGTCGACCCCCAGACGGGCACGTCCCTCAAGCGGAATGCGCCGGTCACGCTGACCGTCAGCGATGGGCCGCGCCCCGTCGGCGTACCGAATGTGGTCGGTGTGACGCTGGACCAGGCCAAGGCCGCCCTGGCCGACATGAAGCTCGTGCCGGACATCACCCTCAAGCACGACGACACGATCCCCAAGGACCAGGTGATGAGCCAGACGCCGGTCGGCAATGCGACCGCGCCGCAGGGCTCGAAGGTGCACCTGGTCGTGTCGAACGGACCGCCGATCGTCGCGGTCCCCGACGTGGTCGGGAAGAACGTCGGCGAGGCGCAGGGGCTGATCATCGCTGCCGGGCTGACGCCCAACGTCCAGCAGCTGCCCGGCGGGCCGGGCACGGTGCTCAACCAGTCGCCCGGTGGCGGCGACAAGGCACCCAAGGGGTCCACGGTCACCCTCTACGTGTTCTGACGCATTCCCAACCTGTCAGCCGCTGGACGACCTATCGGGCGATGTGCGGCTGACAAGTCGACGGGTCGACCGTCCTGACAGCCGGACATTCCCGGCCGGGACCGCGTTGCCCGACTAGCCTCGGTGCGTGGTCGTGGTCATGTCGCCGGACGCAACGGCCGAGGACGTCGCCGGAGTCGTCGCGCGGGTCGAGGGTGTCGGCGGTGAGGCGTTCGTCAGCCGTGGCGTCACCCGCACGATCATCGGGCTGGTCGGCGACATCGAGAGCTTCTCCGGGCTGAACCTGCGCACCATGCCGGGCGTCGCGGACGTGATGCGGGTGTCGGCGCCGTACAAGCTGGTCAGCCGCATCCACCACCCGCAGATGTCCACAGTGCTGGTCCGAGGCGTGCCCATCGGGCCGGACACGTTCACCCTCATCGCCGGTCCGTGCGCCGTCGAGAGCCCGCAGCAGACGCTCGAGGCCGCCGAGATGGCCAAGGCCGCGGGAGCGACCCTGCTGCGCGGCGGCGCCTACAAGCCGCGCACCTCGCCGTACGCCTTCCAGGGCCTGGGCGAGGCGGGGCTGCGGATCCTCGCCGACGTGCGGGAGGCGACCGGCCTGCCGGTGGTGACCGAGATCGTCGACGCGCACGACGTCGACCTGGTCTGCTCGTACGCCGACATGCTGCAGGTCGGTGCGCGCAACATGCAGAACTTCGCCCTGCTGCAGGCCGTCGGCCAGGCCGG
>DATBDW010000121.1:0-16940 GCA_036269735.1 Actinomycetes bacterium | reverse complement strand
GGCCGGCTTCGTCACCGACACCGTCGAGGAGGAGCTCGCCTACGGCATGGAGTCCCTCGGCGTCGCGCCGGCCGTGATGCGCCGCCGGGTCGAGGAGACCCTCGATGTCCTCGGCATGGCCGCCCAGCGCGGCCGGCCGCTGATGACCCTGTCAGCGGGTCAGCAGCAGCGGGTCGCGATCGGGTCGGTGCTGACCGCGCACCCGCGGGTGCTGGTGCTCGACGAGCCGACGTCGGCCCTCGACCCGTCGGCCGCCGAGGAGGTGCTGGCCCTGCTGCAACGGCTGGTGCACGACCTGGGCAGCACCGTGCTGCTCGCCGAGCACCGGCTCGAGCGCGTCGTGCAGTACGCCGACCGCGTCATACTCGTCCCCGGCGGCGGCCGACCGGTGGTCTCGGGCGACCCGGCCGAGGTGCTCGCGACTGCTCCGGTCGCCCCGCCCGTGGTCGAGCTCGGCCGGCTGGCCGGCTGGTCCCCGCTGCCCCTCTCGGTGCGCGACGCCCGCCGCCGGGCGGGCGACCTGCGAGAGCGGCTGCGCACCGCCGTACCTCCGGCGGCGGCACTGCCCGCGGACGGCGAGGTGGTCACCGCGGTGCGCGACCTGGTGGTCCGGTACACCACCGGCGGGCGCCCGGCCCTGCGCGGCGTGAACTTCGACCTGCGGGCCGGCGAGGTCGTCGCCCTGATGGGGCGCAACGGGGCCGGCAAGTCGACCCTGCTGGCGTCGATGGTCGGGCTGCGCCGGCCCGACGGCGGCACCGTCCGAGTCGTCGGCGCCGACCCCACCGAGCTGCCGGCCCGCGAGCTGGTCCGCCGGGTCGGGCTGGTGCCCCAGGAGCCCGGTGACCTCCTGTACTCCGACAACGTCGCAGACGAGTGCGAGCAAGCGGACCGCGACGCCGGCGCCGAGCCGGGCACGGCGTTCGCGGTCTTCGCCGACCTCGTCCCCGGCGCCGGCGCCGAGACCCACCCGCGGGACCTGTCCGAGGGTCAGCGGCTCGCGCTGGCACTGGCCGTCGTCCTGGCCGGCCGGCCGCCGGTGGTGCTGCTCGACGAGCCGACCCGGGGTCTGGACTACCCCGGCAAGGAGGCCCTGGTCGCGACGATCCGCGCGCTGGCCGCGGCCGGGCATGCCGTGCTGCTGGCCACCCATGACGTCGAGCTTGCCGCGACGGTCACCCACCGGACGGTGGTGCTCGCCGACGGCGAGGTGGTCAGCGACGGCCCCTCGCGGCAGGTGGTCGTGGCCTCCCCCGCGTTCGCCCCGCAGGTGGCCAAGGTGCTCGCCCCGCTCGCGCTGCTCACCGTCGGCGAGGTCGCCGCGGCGTTGGCCGGCTGACATGCGCGCCCCCGAGGAAGATCGTTTGCGACCTGCGTCCCCGACACGCCGGGGCGTAGCCCGGCGTGTCGGGGAGCTAGGTCGCAAACGAGCGGCTGGCCAACGAGCGGCTGGCCAACGCGCGGGTGGCCAACGCGCGGCTGGCCGTCGAGCGGGCGGCCGTCGAGCGGGCGGCGTCACGGCGGTGCGGCTGCGGCCGCGGGCCGGCGTCGCGCTGGGCGTGGTCAGCGCGGTCGGCCTGGCGGCGTTCACCTGGCCGCTGTTCGTCCAGCCCGGAGCCGCGCTCGTCGGGCGATCCGACGCGCCGTGGCTGTTCGTGCTGCTGCTGCCGCTGCTGCTCGCGGTCGTGCTGGCCGAGATCGCCGACGGCGGGATGGACGCCAAGTCGGTGGCCGTGCTCGGCGTGCTGGCGGCGGTGGGGGCCGCGCTGCGCCCGCTCGGTGGTGGCGTGGCGGGCTTCGAGCCGGTCTTCTTCCTCTTGGTGCTCGCCGGTCGCGCGCTGGGCCGGGGCTTCGGGCTGGTACTGGGCTCGGTGACCCTTTTCGCGTCGGCGCTGCTGACTGCCGGGGTCGGGCCGTGGCTCCCGTTCCAGATGCTGGCCGCCGGCTGGGTCGGCTTCCTCGCCGGCTGCCTGCCCCGGGCGCGCGGCAAGGCGGAGGTCGCCCTGCTGACCGGGTACGGCGTCGTGGCCGGCCTCGGCTACGGCCTGCTCATGAACCTGTGGCTCTGGCCGTTCACGACCGGCCTGTCCAGCGAGATCTCCTACGTCGCCGGCGCGCCGCTGGCGGAGAACCTCGGGCGTTTCCTCGCCTTCTGCCTGGTGACCTCGCTGGGGTTCGACATCCCGCGGGCCATCACCACCGCCGTGCTGGTGGCGGTCGCCGCCCGTCCCGTGCTCGGGGCGTTGCGCCGGGCGGCCCGCAAGGCGGAGTTCGGCGCGGTACCGGAGTTCGCGCCCGACGACCAGCCGGCCCCTCCGCAGCCGGCGGTCACCGGCACGATGGCGGGGTGACCGACACCCCGGGCGAGTTCGAGGCGTACGTCGACGGGATCGTCCGGCCCGACGACGAGGCCCGGGCCGAGGGGGCCCGGCTGGCCGCCGAGGCCGGCTCCGGGGGCGGCCGGCTCGGCGAGCTCGCCGCCTGGCTCGCCGCGGTGCAGGGTCGGGCGCCCGCCGGGGCACCGCACCGGGCCAGGCTCGTGGTGATCGGCGACCGGCCGGCCGGGCGGTCGGCGTCCCTCGCGGAGGCCTTCGGGGTCGAGGTCATGGTCAGCGACCGGCGTACCGAACCCGAGCCGGACGTGATGGCCGAGGTGCAGGCCGGGGCTGGGCTCGCCGACGCCGCGGTGGACGCGGGGGTCGACCTGCTCCTGCTGGCCCTGCCCGACCCGGCGCTCGTCGTGCCGTCGGCCGCCCTGGTCGGGCTGCTCACCCGGTCCGACGCGGCGGAGGTCACCGCGACCGGCCAGCCGGATGCGGACTGGATGGTGGCCGCCGCCCAGACCCGCGACGCGATGCGCCGGGGCCGCGGCCTGCTGGCCGACCAGGCGGCGATGCTCCGCGCGGTCGGCGGCCCCGGCCTCGCGGCGGCCGTCGGGCTGCTCCTTCAGGCCGCGGTACGCCGGACACCGGTCGTGCTCGACGGCCCGGTCTCGGCGGCCGCCGCCCTCGTCGCGGCCCGGATCGCGTTCCGGGCACCGCTGTGGTGGCTGGCCGGATCGCTGTCTCCCGACCCGGCGCACGCGCTGGCCCTCGAGCGCCTGTCTCTGGACCCTGTGCTGGACCTGGGGCTGCGGGGCGACGACGGCACGGGCGCCCTGCTCGCCGTACCGCTGCTCCGGGCCGCTGTCACCCCGGTCGCCTAGCGTCGTGCCCGTGAGCGACCTCGACTTCCTCGGTGCGGTGCGCCGCGAGAACGACGGGTTCACGGCCTGCCTCGAGGACGGCGACCTGTCGGCACCGGTGCCGGGCTGCGGAACGTGGACCCTCTACGACCTGGCCGACCACCACGGCAGCGGCAACCTGTGGGCCGCCGCCGCGATCACCGAGCGGCACGGGAACCTCGACCCGCCGCCCGCGCCGACCGACCGGGCCGCGCTGGTCCCGTGGTTCCGCGCCGCGGCCGCGACCCTCGAGGACGCGCTGGCCACCGACCCGGACGCCGAGGCCTGGACGATCTGGCCGCCGCGCACCGTCGGGTTCTGGCGCCACCGGCGCGCCCAGGAGTCGATGGTCCATCGCTGGGACGCCGAGCACACGCTGGGCCGCGCCGAGCCGCTGGACCCGCAACTCGCAGCCGACGGGGTGGCCGAGGTCGTCGACGTGATGCTGCCTCGCCAGGTGAAGCTCGGCCGGGCCATGCCGCCGGACGCCGGGGTCCTGCTGACCGCGACCGATGCCGGCATGTCGTGGACGCTCGGTCCCGGCGACCCCGTCGGCCAGGTGTCCGGCCGGGCCGAGGACCTGCTGCTCGCGCTCTGGCGCCGCCGCCGGTACGACGACCCCACGCTCATCTGGGACGGCGACGCCGCCGCCGCGCGCGGCGTCCTGCACCGCCCGCTCACGCCCTGAGGGTCGGCCGCGGTGTCGCGGACCGGACGGGCAGGTTGTATATCGGGACGAAGCGGGCACGATGGCCTCCTCAGGAGGTCCACCGTGATTCCGATCCGCCGCTCCGTCCCCTCCGTCGGCCTTGCTGCCGCCCTCACCGCTCTGGTCCTGTCCGGCCTGGTCGCCGTGGCATCACCGGGCACGGCCGATGCGGGCAGCCTGCCCACCGCGAAGGTGTGGGTGACGACGCCGGACGGCAGCCAGCGGATGGCTCCCGCCGCGCCTGCCACGTTCCACCCCGGCGGTTCGAGCCAGCTCACGATCACGGTCGACCCCACCCGTCGCTACCAGACGATGCGCGGGTTCGGTGCCTCGATCACCGATTCCTCCGCCGTGGTGCTCAGCCGGCTGCGACCTGCGGCGAGGGACGCCGCGATGGCCGATCTCTTCGGACGCAACGGCGACCGCCTCTCCGTGCTACGCCAGCCGATGGGAGCGTCCGACTTCGTCGCCGGAGACTTCTACACCTACGACGACGTCGCGCCCGGCCAGACCGACTACCCGATGGACGACTTCACCATCGCCCACGACCGGCCGCGCATCCTGCCCCTGCTACGGCAGGCGCTGCAGCTCAACCCCGGCATCACGGTGGTGGCGACCCCGTGGAGCCCGCCGGCGTGGATGAAGACCAACGGGTCACTGATCGGCGGCCGATTGATCGACGACCCGCGCATCTACCGCGCCTACGCCCTGTACTTCGTGAAGTTCGTCCAGGACTACGAGAGGGCGGGGGTCCCGATCGCCGCCGTGACTCTGCAGAACGAGCCGCAGAACCGGCACCCCAACGGCTACCCCGGCACCGACCTGCCGACAGCCCAGGAGGAGAAGCTCGCCGCCGCCGTCAGCAGCGCGTTCCACGACGCCGGGCTCAGCACGAAGATCCTCGGCTACGACCACAACTGGTCCGAGCACCCCAACGACATCGCGGGGACGCCGCCGGGTGAGGACCCGGAGACCGACTACCCCTACCGCCTGCTCCGCTCGCCGCAGGCGACGGACTTCGCGGGCATCGCCTATCACTGCTACGCCGGCGACGCCTCCGACATGACCAAGCTGCACGACGCGTTCCCCAGCACCGAGCTGTGGTTCACCGAGTGCTCCGGGTCGCACGGCCCGAACGACCCGCCCGCGCAAGTCTTCTCCGACACCCTGAAGTGGCACGCTCGCAACCTGGTGCTCGGCGTCACCCGCAACTGGGCCTCGACGGTCGTGAACTGGAACCTCGCGCTGGACCCGTCCGGCGGCCCGCACAACGCCGGCTGCGACGGCTGCACGGGCGTGGTGACCGTCGACGGTCAGACCGTGACCCGCGACGCGGAGTACTACACGCTCGGGCACCTGGCCCGGTTCGTCGAGCCCGGCGCGCAGCGGATCGCGAGCACGTCGTTCGGCACCACCGGCTGGAACGGCGCCGTGATGGACACCGCGTTCCGCAACCCCGACGGGACGATCGTGCTGGTCGCGCACAACGAGAACGACGCCCCGGCGAGGTTCGCCGTCGCGCAGGGCGGGTCGTCCTTCGACTACACACTGCCCGGAGGCGCGCTCGCCACGTTCGTCTGGCCGTCCTCGGCGGCGCTGGACGACGGCCACCAGTTGCTCGACCTGCACGGCGCGACAGCCTCGGCCTCCGAGGGCGCCGACGCCGGCAACGCCATCGACGACGACGCAGTCACCCGCTGGAGCACCGGCGCCGCCCAGCACCCCGGGCAGACCCTCACGGTCGACCTGGGCACGACGCGCAACGTGGGTCGGGTCGAACTCGACACCGGCGCGCTCACGGAGGCCGCCGTGGGCTGGGGCCCCGGGCAGCCGTCCGGCGACTACCCACGAGGGCTGCGCGTCTCGACCAGCACCGACGGCACGACGTGGTCGTCGCCGGTGACGGCGACCGGCGCCGGTCAGATCACGACCGTCGACGTGCCTCGCGGCCCGGCCCGCTACGTCCGGATCGTGCAGACGGGAAGCAGCGGGTCCTGGTGGTCGGTGGCCGACCTGCGGCTCTACACCTGACCAGCAGCGGCCGCCCGGCGGTCACGACGCGCGCGTCGACGGGGTGACGAACGGCGGCCGGACCACGCGGAACCGGGCCGGACGACCGCGCACGTCGACCAGCACCTCGTCGCCGTCGGCGACCGCGCGGTCCAGCAACGCCAGGGCGATGCCGACCTTGCGGGTCGGGGAGAACGTGCCGCTGGTCACCTCACCAGCCGGGGCGCCGTCGGCCGTCGTGACGGCCATGTGGGCGCGCGGGATCGCACGCTCGAGGCTTTCGAGGCCCCACGCCTGACGGGCCGGGCCGGCCGCCTTCTCCGCGAGCAGCACGTCGCGGCCCCAGAACGCCGGCTTCTTCCAGCCGACTGCCCAGCCGCACCGCGCCTGCACCGGCGTGATGTCCAGGGACAGGTCCTGGCCGTGCAAGGGGTAGCCCATCTCGGTCCGCAACGTGTCGCGAGCCCCGAGCCCTGCCGGCCGGATGCCGTGCGGCGCCCCCGCCTCGAGCAGGGCGTCCCACAGATCGCCGCTGTCGTCCCACCGCGGCAGCAGCTCGTAGCCGCGCTCCCCCGTGTAGCCGGTTCGGCACACGACGACCGGACGGCCCTCCCACTCCACATCGACGAAGGACATGTAGTCGTGCCCGGTCGGCAGTCCGAGCGCGTCAAGCACGTCGTCGCTGCGCGGCCCTTGCACGGCGAGGACACCGAAGTCCTCGTGGCGGTCGGTGACGGCGAGGCCGTCCGGCGCAGCGGCGGCGAGCCGACGCACGACCTCGGCCGTGTTTGCGGCATTGGGGACGAGGAGCACCTCGTCCGGGGACCGCAGGTAGGCGATCAGGTCGTCGACGACGCCGCCTGTCGCGTCGTCGCAGCAGAGCGTGTACTGCGCCTGGCCCGGCCCGATCCGGCCGAGGTCGTTGGTGAGGGTCGCGTCGACGAAGGTGGCGGCGCCCGGTCCACGGACATCGGCCTTGCCCAGGTGGCTGACGTCGAAGAGCCCGACCGCCTCGCGAACGGCGGTGTGCTCCCTGACGACACCGCCGCCACCGGCGGATTGGTACTCGATCGGCATCGACCAGCCGCCGAAGTCCGCCATCTTCGCTTGTAGCGCCAGATGGCGGCTGTTCAGCGGGGAGAGACGCAGGTGGGTCGGGTCGTCCACTCCGCGGACGCTAGCATCGCGAACGATCTCACCAGGATCCGCACGGCGGATGTCCCCCACCTCTCAGGACGGACGAACAGCCTTGGCCACAGTCACGCTCAGCACCAGCAAGCCAGCCACCCTCAAGGTCGACGCGCTCGTGATCGGCGTCGCCAAGGGCGACAAGGGGTTCGTCCTGCTCCCCGGGTCGGAGGAGATCGACAAGGCGTTCAAGGGCAAGATCGCCGAGACGGTCGCTGCCATGGGCAACCTCGGCAACCCGAACGAGGTCAGCAAGCTGACGTCGCTCGGCGCCATCGGGGCGCCGCTGCTCGTCGCCGTGTGCGTGGGCAAGGCGGTCACGGCGGCGCGCGGCGAGCGCCCGGCGTACAAGCCGGAGACCCTGCGTCGGGCGGCCGGCGCGGCGGCGCGCGCGCTGGCTGGTACCGCGAAGGTCGGCCTGGCCCTGCCGACGAGCACACCCGAGGAGGTGACCGCCGTCGCCGAGGGCGCGCTGCTGGGCGCCTACTCCTACCGGGCCTACCGGGTGACGAGCACCGAGCGCAACAAGCCGCCGGTCGAGGCGTTCACCGTGCTGACCGAGCTGGCTCGGGACCGCGCGGTGAAGGCCTCCGTGGCTCGCGCGCACACCGTCGTCGAGTCCGTGCACTGGGTGCGCGACCAGGTCAACACCCCGCCCGGCGACCTGCCTCCCACGGTCTTCGCCGACAACGCGGTTGCGGCCGCGAAGGCCGCCGGCGTGACCGTCGAGGTCCTCGACGAGAAGGCTTTGAAGAAGGGCGGGTACGGCGGCATCCTCGGTGTCGGCCAGGGTTCGTCGCGTCCGCCGCGACTGGTCCGGCTGACCTACAAGGCCGGCCGCGGCAAGCCGCACCTGGCCCTGGTCGGCAAGGGCATCACCTTCGACTCCGGCGGCCTGTCGCTCAAGCCGGCCACCGCGATGGAGTGGATGAAGTCCGACATGGGCGGGGCCGCGGCGGTCATCGCGACCATCACGGCCGTCGCCAAGCTCGGCCTCGGGGTGAACATGACCGTCTACGCGCCGATGGCGGAGAACATGCCCTCGGGCACCGCACAGCGCCCGTCCGACGTGCTGCGGATCTACGGCGGTACGACGGTCGAGGTCCTCAACACCGACGCCGAGGGGCGCCTCGTGCTGGCCGACGGCATCGTGCGCGCCTGCGAGGACGCCCCGGACGTGCTGATCGACGTCGCGACCCTCACCGGTGCCCAGCTGGTCGCGCTCGGCGCCCGCACCTCCGCGGTGATGGGCAACGACGACGCGGTCCGGGACGCCATCGTCGACGCGGCCGGCCGCGCCGGCGAGCAGATGTGGCCGATGCCGCTGCCTGTCGAGCTGCGGTCCGGGATGGAGTCGAGCGTGGCGGACATCGCCAACATGGGCGACCGCTACGGCGGCATGCTCGTGGCCGGCCTGTTCCTCAAGGAGTTCGTGGCCAAGGGGACCCGCTGGGCGCACATGGACATCGCCGGCCCGGCGTACAACGACGCCGCCCCGCACGGCTACACGGGCAAGGGCGGGACGGGGCACCCGGTGCGCACCCTTGTGCGCTTCGCGGAGGACCTCGCCGCCGGAGACGTTCCCGCGTCCTGAGCTCGGCGAGACGGGCGGTACGGCTCGTCCGGTCGAGCCGGTCAAGACTCGGCAAACGGGTTCGACCGTCCGGGTGACGCTTCCCACACAGCGGGTAACGGGGCGCGACGCAGAGCGATGGACCGGTGCGGGGCCGAACGGCCCCGCACCGCGGCGACCGCCGTCGCGGGAGTCCGACCCGGAGGCACCCGTGCTCACCGCTCTCGTCACCGCCTTGACCCGCAACCTGCGGGTGGCGTCCATCGCCGTCGCGGCGGCCATGATCGGTGCCGGCGGCGCGGCCGCGACGGTCGCGACGGTCGCGGACTCCACCCCGTCGGGCGACCCGACCGTCGTGGCCACCTCGACGCTCACCGACTCGGCCACGAGCAGCGAGGACGCCGCCCAGGGCGGCGATGCGCAGGGCGACGAGCAGGACGCCACCGACGAGCCGACGGCCGAGGACAGCGAGGCCGCGGACCCGACCGAGACTCCGGACCCGAGCAAGACCGCCGACCCGAGCGAGACCGCCGACGAGGGCGACAGCACGCCGACCCCGGCGGTCACCGACCCGGCGAGCACCGCGGTCGTGTTCGACCAGGCCGCCTGTGACGCCGCGACCAACCACGGCGCCTACGTCTCCTTCGTCGCGCACGCGACCCAGGGACTGCCCGACCACGGCACGCTGGTGAGCGCCGCTGCTCAGTCCGACTGCGGCAAGGCCCCGGTGCCCACCCTCACCGAGGTCGCGCCGACCGACCCCGCGTCAGCCGACAGCACGAGCACCGACACCTCAGCCCCCGTGACCCACGGCAAGAGCCGTGCGCACGGCAAGCGCGGCCACCTCACAACGGCCTCGCCGACGGCCCACGGTCACTCGGGCACCGCTCATCTCGCCCACGGACACGGCACGGGGCACGGCAAGGGGCACGGGCACTGACCGGCCCGCTGCTGAACCTCTAGGTCGAGGCGCCGTCGTTCCCGCGCCGCGCGGCGTTCCAGTCCCGCATCCGCTGGGGGTACCCGACCACCGCCGCGTCGTAGGACGGGACGCCAAGCCGGTTGGCGAGCTCGTGGGCGGCGGCGGCGTCGCGGACCCGGCGGCGGGTCCACTCGCCAGAGCCCGCGACCAGCATCACGGTCGTGGCGGTCACCGCGGTCGGCGGCTCGACGAACGCCTCGACCCCGACGTGCGAGCGCGCGAAGGCGACGAGGTGCGCCGTGTCTGCGCTGTCCGCCTGCCGTGCGGTGCCGGGACGGGCCCGGCGGCCGAACAGTCGCACGGGCCCTCCTCATCTCGGGCCGGCGTGGCGCCGGCGGCGTACTGGTGCGTGCTTCGGACCTGACGTGCTCGCAACGCTAGGGCACCGCCCCCGGGTTCCCGCGGTGTTCCGGCCAGACGCCGCCCCAAGCGCGCCCACCCGCTTGCCCGCGCGCCCGTTCCCGGTGACAGGATGAGCCGGACAGAAGGGGTCGGTACGCCGATCCTGGTGCTGACGACGATGCAGCGAGGAGCGTCCGTGACGGACACCCGGGAGGTCGCCGAGCCGTCCGACGACACCACCCGCGAGACCTACGACGTGGTCATCCTCGGTGGTGGCAGCGGTGGCTATGCGTGCGCCCTGCGGGCCGCCCAGCTCGGCCTGTCCGTCGTGCTCGTCGAGAAGGGCGAGCTGGGGGGCACCTGCCTGCACCGCGGCTGCATCCCCACCAAGGCTCTGCTGCACGCCGCGGAGATCGCCGACAGCTCCCGGGAGAGCGCCCAGTTCGGCGTCCGCACGACGTTCGAGGGCATCGACATGCCGGCCGTCAACGAGTACAAGGACGGCGTGGTCGCCCGCCTGTACAAGGGCCTCCAGGGGCTGGTGAAGGGCCGGAAGATCACCTACGTCGAGGGCATCGGCCGTCTCGTCAGCCCCACCGCGGTCGAGGTCGAGGGCATCCGTTACGAGGGGCGCCACGTCGTGCTCGCCACCGGGTCGGTGGCGAAGAGCCTGCCGGGCCTGGAGCTGGACGGCGACCTCGTCCTGGGCAGCGACCACGCCTTGCGCCTGGAGTCGGTGCCGGCCTCGGTCGTGGTGCTCGGCGGCGGCGTGATCGGCTGCGAGTTCGCCAGCGTGTGGCGCTCGTTCGGCGCGGAGGTGACCATCGTCGAGGCGCTCCCCCACCTCGTCCCGCTCGAGGACGAGGCCTCGTCGAAGGCACTGGAGCGCGCTTTCCGCAAGCGGGGCATCCGCTTCGAGCTGGGCGCGCGGTTCGCGGGGGCGGAGCGGCTCGAGAAGGGCGTCCGCGTCTCGCTGGAGGGCGGAGCCACGATCGAGGCCGACTTGCTGCTGGTGGCCGTCGGGCGCGGCCCGGTCTCCCAGGAGCTGGGCTACGAGCAGGTCGGCATCGAGATGGAGCGCGGCTTCGTCAAGGTCGACGAGCTCTGCCAGACCAACGTGTCGACGATCTCGGCGGTCGGTGACCTGGTGCCGACGCTACAGCTGGCCCACGTCGGGTTCGGCGAGGGCATGCTCGTCGCTGAGCGGCTGGCCGGGCTGGAGCCGCGGCCGATCGACTACGACGGCGTACCCCGGGTGACCTACTCCGACCCCGAAGTCGCATCCGTGGGCCTGACCGAGGCGACCGCCCGGGAGCGCTATGGCGACGACGCGATCGAGACCGTCACCTACGACCTGGCCGGCAACGGGAAGAGCCAGATCCTCAAGACCGCCGGCTTCGTCAAGCTGGTGCGCGAGAAGGACGGCCCGGTAGTCGGCATCCACATGGTCGGCGCGCGGGTCGGGGAGCTGATCGGTGAGGCTCAGCTCATCTACGGCTGGGACGCCTACCCGGACGACGTCGCCCAGCTCGTGCACGCCCACCCCACCCAGACCGAGGCTGTCGGCGAGGCGCACCTGGCCCTGGCCGGCAAACCCCTGCACGCGCACGGCTGACGCCCGCACCAGACCGCCCACGAGAAGGAGTACGAGAGCCGATGTCGACCTCCGTCACCATGCCGGCCCTGGGCGAGAGCGTGAGCGAGGGCACCGTCACCCGCTGGCTCAAGCAGGAGGGCGACCAGGTCCAGGCCGACGAGCCCCTGCTCGAGGTGTCGACGGACAAGGTCGACACCGAGATCCCGGCGCCCGCCTCGGGTGTGCTCACCAAGATCGTGGTCGCCGAGGACGAGACGGTCGCCGTCGGCACGGAGCTCGCCGTGATCGGTGACGCCGCCGAGCGGGGCGGCGACGGCCAGCAGGCTCCGGCCGAGGACCAGCAGCCCGAGCAGCAGCCCCAGCAGGCCGAGGCGCCGGCACCACAGGAGCAGCAGCCGGCCGAGCAGGCCGACCAGCCGGCAGAGCAGCAGCCCGCGGAACAGGCGGCGCAGCAGGAGCCGCCGGCCGCCGGGCAGCCGGCCGCACCGAGCGAGCAGGGCGGTGGCGGCCAAGGAGGTTCCGGGGACGCGGGCGGCAGTACATCCGTGACGATGCCGGCCCTGGGCGAGAGCGTCACCGAGGGCACCATCACGCGCTGGCTCAAGCAGGAGGGCGACCAGGTCCAGGCCGACGAGGCTCTGCTCGAGGTGTCGACGGACAAGGTCGACACCGAGATCCCGGCGCCCGCCTCGGGCGTCCTCACCAAGATCGTGATCGGCGAGGACGAGACGGTCGCCGTCGGTACCGAGCTGGCCGTGATCGGTGGCTCCGGCGGTGGTGCCGGCGGGGATGCCGCTCCCCAGCAGGCCGCCCCACAGCAGGCCGCCCCGCAGCAGACGGCTCCGCAGCAGACGACTCCGGCTCCCTCGCTCATCTCGGCGCCGGCACCGCAGCAGGCGCCTCCGCCGGCGCCCCAGGCCCAGCCCGGGCAGCAGGCAGCGCCGCCGCCGCAGGCGGCTCCCCAGTCTGCGCCGGCACCGGTGCAGCAGCAGGCGCCGGCACCCCAGCAAGCCCCCGCACCCCAGGAGGCCGCCGCCGCGTCGGCGGACTCGGGCGGCGACCCCGCTTACGTGACCCCACTGGTACGCAAGCTCGCGACCGAGCACGGCGTGGACCTCGCGACCCTGCGGGGCACCGGCGTGGGTGGCCGAATCCGCAAGCAGGACGTCCTGGCGGCCGCCGAGTACGCCAAGGCTGCGCAGCCGGCCGCCGCGGCCGCCCGCGGAGCAGCTGCTGGCGGGCCCGCTGGCACGTCGGGTGCCCCGTCGCCTCTGCGCGGGACCACCGAGAAGATGTCGCGGCTGCGCAAGGTCATCGCGGCCCGGATGGTCGAGTCGCTGCAGGTGTCGGCGCAACTCACCACGGTCGTCGAGGTGGACCTCACCAAGGTGGCCCGGCTGCGCGAGCGTGCGAAGGTCGACTTCGAGGCCCGCGAGGGGGTCAAGCTCTCGTTCCTGCCCTTCCTCGCCAAGGCAACGGTCGAGGCCCTGAAGGTGCATCCGCGCCTCAACGCGAGCATCGATACCGAGAAGGGCGAGATCACCTACTACGACGCCGAGCACCTGGGCGTCGCGGTGGATACTGAGCGCGGGCTGCTCGTGCCGGTCGTCAAGGACGCCGGCGACCTCAACATCGCGGGCCTGGCCCGCAAGATCGCCGACCTCGCCGACCGGACCCGCAGCAACAAGATCACACCTGACGAGCTGGGCGGCGGAACGTTCACCCTGACCAACACCGGCAGCCGGGGCGCGCTGTTCGACACCCCGATCATCAACCAGCCCCAGGTCGGCATCCTCGGCACCGGCGCGGTCGTCAAGCGCGCCGTGGTCGTCGACGACTCCGAGCTCGGAGAGACCATCGCGGTCCGTTCGATGTGCTACCTCGCGCTCTCCTACGACCACCGCCTCGTCGACGGCGCAGACGCGGCACGCTTCCTCACGACGGTGAAGAGCCGCCTCGAGGAAGGCGCGTTCGAGTCGGACCTCGGTCTCTGAGGGGCGCATCGGAGCCGCGCGTTCGGGCAGAGGTGACGACATGAAGGTCGTCATCACCGGCGCGTCCGGTCTGCTCGGTCCCGCCCTGGCCGCGTCGCTGCGCGCCGACGGCCACGGGGTGGTGCGCCTCGTCCGTCGCAGTACCTCGGCACCCGACGAAGCGACGTGGGATCCTGCCGGCGGAACCGTCGACGAACGCGCGCTCACCGGAGCCAGTGCCGTGATCCACCTGGCCGGCGTGGGGCTCGGCGACCGTCCCTGGACGCCGGCGCACAAGAAGGCCGTGCTGGCCAGCCGGGTCGAAGGCACGACAACGATCGCCCGGGCTGTCGCGGCGCAGGGTGTCCCGGTGCTCGTCTCGGCTTCCGGCGCGGGCTACTACGGCAATCCCGGCGACGCGGTGTGCGACGAGGACTCGCCGCGCGGCACGACGTACATCGCCGACGTCGCGGCCGCCTGGGAGGCGGCCACCGAACCGGCTGTCGCCGGTGGAGCGCGTGTGGTGCCGGTGCGCACCGGGGTCGTTCTCTCGGCACGGGGCGGCGCCTACGGACGCCTGCTGCCCTTGTTCCGGCTCGGGCTCGGTGGCCGGATCGGCTCCGGGCAGCAGTGGTGGTCGTGGGTGACCATCGACGACTACGTGCGCGCCGTGCGCTTCGTGCTGGACCACGACGAGCTGGCCGGACCGGTGAACGTCAGCGCGCCCGAGCCGCTGCGCAACGCCGACATGACCGCGGCGATGGGCCGGGTCCTGCACCGACCCACGGTGTTCGTGGCACCGGGGTTCGCACTGCGGCTGCCGCTGCGCGACTTCGCGGAGGACCTGCTCGGTGGGCAGCGCGTGGTCCCGGCGCGACTGCAGGCGGCAGGGTTCGAGTTCGCCCACCCGACCTTTGAGCCGGCGTTCCGCGAGATCTTGGCCGCCGGTCACCGGCGCACCACGTCGTAGACCCGCCATGGACCGCGTGGGCCGGCTCGGCCCAGCACGACGGTCCAGGTGCGCGCGCCGCGTCCCGCCGGCCGAGCCACGATCCGGCCTCGTGCATCGACCAGCCGGTACGCCGGCAGCACGTCGGTCACGCTGAGCTGGACCCGGCCCGGTGACCGGCCGACCAGCCGCACCGAGGTCGCGTCGAGCCGCAGACCGGCGGCCCGGACTCCGGCGCCGGCCAGCCGGGCCAGCTCCGCGGCGTCACGGCGACCTGCGGGCGCGGCCGGCAGGTAGACGGCCGACAACCCCGCCGCATCGCCAGCAGCGAACGCTCGGGACCGCGCCGTGTCCAACGCGGCCAGCACCGCGACCCATCCGTCGGCCGGCTCGGTGCGGGCCTCAGGTGCAGCCGGGCTCGGCGACGCCGTAGCCGTCGGGCTCGACGAGGACGGACCGGCGGACAGGTCCGGCCCGGCCGGATGGGGTCCGGCCGCGGCCCCGGCCCAGGTCACGCCGGTGACCACCGCGACCCCCACGGCGAGCACCCCGGCCACGGCCCACGCGACTGCTCGGCGGGGTGGTCCGGCCCCACGTCGGCGGCGGATCCGGTGACCCGTCGAGCCGCGCCGTCGCCGGGGCCGATCGGGCGACGCGGGAACGTCGGCCGCCGGGGCAGAGGATCGGCGTACCCGGTGGGTGGCGGCAACCGGCGCCGGCAGGCGGACGCCGAGCGGGTCCGCCCCCGGCCGCGGGAGGCGGACCGGCTCGGCCGTGGCGGCCTCGAACAGGGCGACGGCGAACGCGTCGGCCGTGGGACGGGCGCCCGGGTCGGGGTCCAGCGCCCGATCGAGCACCTCGAGCATCCGACACTCCGGGTCCCCGGCGGGCGGCCCGGACGGCGCTCGGCGACGGCCGAGGTCGTCGTAGGGCGCCCGGCCGGTCAACGCCCCGAGACAGGTCGCGGCCAGCCCGTGCACGTCGGCACCGGGACCGGGCGCCCCGCCGGCCACGACCTCAGGTGCGAGGTAGCCGGAGGTCCCGTGGACCGGTTGCTGCACATCGGCCGCTACGCCGAGCAGCCGGGACACCCCGAGGTCGGAGAGCACCGGCCGGCCGTCGGCGGTGAAGAGCACGTTGCCGGGCGTCACGTCCCCGTGCAGGAGACCCTGCGCGTGCACGGCGGCCAACGCCTCGGCCAGGGGTACGCCGACGGTGACGACCTCGCCCGCCGTGAGCCGCCCCCGGGTGGCCAGCAGCCGGGCGAGGCTGCCCCCCGCAGCAAGATCCAGCACCAGGACCACGTCGTCGCCGTCCCCATGGACCGCGAGCAGGCGCACCACATGCGGGTGGTCGACGCCTGCCAGCACCGCCGCCTCCCGGCGGAGCCGGTCGCGCCCCTCCAGCCCGGCGCCGGCCGCCAGCCGCTTGAGCGCGACGCGCGCGCCGGTGCCCTGCTCCTCGGCCAGCCAGACCTCGCCGCTCGCGCCGAACCCCAGCAGCTCGACCGCGTCGAAGCCGGGCACCTGCGGCGGACCGCATCGCTCTCCCGACAGCTCCACCCCGTCACTGTCGCTCACCTGCGCCGGACGACCGGCGGAGTTGTCCACAGCGTCCGGGGACCTCAGGTGGCACGGCGCGGCCTGAAGCACAGATCCACGGCACAGGCCGGCGCGGTCCGGCCGGGCTGCTTTCCGCGGTGGGTGGTGCGGGTCAGAGCAGGCTCTGGAGGAGGGTGCTGGGTCGGCGTCCGATCGGACCTCTCCCGCCGTGCACGGTGCTGCTCGAGCAGGCTTTAGAGGGGAGGGCGCGGCCGCCGCCCGATCGGACCTCTCCCACGGTGGGTGGTGCGGGTCAGAGCAGGCTTTGGAGGAGGGTGCTGGGTCGGCGTCCGATCGGACCTCTCCCGCCGTCTCGCATTCTGGGACGGCTGGGTGCAGCGCGTCCACTGGCGCGTTCCGGCTGTCCTGTACCGATACAGAACCAGCCACTTCGCGCCAGTCGACGCATCGCGCGGGCCAAAAGTCCAAGGGATGAGACGACCACGGTCAGGCCCGGTCGGCGCCGCCACTCTCCCATCCAAAGCCTGCTCGATTGGCACCGCGGACGGCGGGACAGATCCGATCCGACGCCGGCCCGCCACCCTCCTCCAAAGCCTGCTCGAACGGCACCGCGGACGGCGGGACAGATCCGATCCGACGCCGGCCCGCCACCCTCCTCCAATGCCTGCTCGAACAGCACCGTGGCCTGCGGGGAGGTCCGATCGGACACCGCGCCAGCACCGGATCCCCGCTGCGTAGGGTGCAGTGAGTGAAGATCCTCGCGACCTCCGGTGGCTTCCTCCCCAGCGACCTCGGTCTCTTCCAGTGGCGCCGCGGGCCGCTCATCGAGCAC
>DATBDW010000120.1:0-7064 GCA_036269735.1 Actinomycetes bacterium | reverse complement strand
ACGCATGGACTGGCGCCACCGGGCAGCCTGCCGGGACGAAGACCCTGAGCTCTTCTTCCCCATCGGCAACACCGGACCGGCCCTCCTGCAGATCGAGGAGGCGCGGGCGGTCTGCCGCCGCTGCGACGTCGTCGAGGACTGCCTGGCGTGGGCTCTCGAGTCCGGCCAGGACGCCGGCGTGTGGGGTGGCATGAGCGAGGACGAACGTCGCGCGCTCAAGCGCCGCACCGCCCGCAACAGGGCTCGCACCGCGTAGCCGAACCCCAGTACGACCCGAACGGGCCTCGCCGACCGGCGGGGCCTGTTCGCGTTGCGCTTCCGGGCTAGCCGGCCGGAGGGTCGGCCAGCGCCAGGTCCACGACCACCCGGGTGCCCGGACCGCCTTCGAGCAGCGCGAGCGAGCCACCGAGCTCCCCCTCCACGAGGGTGCGCACGATCTGCAGCCCCAGCCCCTCGCTGCCCGGGCCGAAGCCGGCGGGGAGGCCGACCCCGTCGTCGTGGACCTCGACCCGCAGGCCGGGGCCCCGGCGTACCAGGACCCCGACCGTTCCGTCGCGCCCGCCCAGCCCGTGCTCGACCGCGTTCTGGACCAGCTCGACCAGCACCAGTGCCAGCGGCGTGGCCACCTCCGGCGGGAGCAGGCCGAAGCTGCCGTCACGCACCACCCGCACCGGGCCGCTCGACCGGTCGCCGGTGTCACCCAGCTCGCCGGTGATGGCCACGACCCGGTCGGCGACCTCGTCGAAGTCGACCGCGTCCGACCCGCCCTGCGCCAGGGTCTCGTGCACGACCGCGATCGAGCCGATCCGCCGCTCGGCCTCGGCCAGGGCCGCCCGCGCCCCCGGCTCGTCCGCCGGCAGCCGGCGCGCCTGCAGACGCAGCAGTGCGGCGACGGTCTGCAGGTTGTTCTTCACGCGGTGGTGGATCTCGCGGATCGTCGCGTCCTTGCCGACCAGCTCGCGCTCCCGCCGGCGTACCTCCGTCACGTCGCGGCAGAGGACCAACGCAGCGGTCCGCACGCCTCCGGGGGTCAGTGGCACCACCCGAAGCCGCACCGTCGTCCCGCCCGCCTCGACCTCCGCCTCGCGGGCGGCCCAGCCGCTCACCACCATCGAGAGCGCCTCGTCGACCGGAGCGGTCCGCCCGCCGGGAGCGGCGGCGACCAGGGCGGCGGTCACGTCGCCGAGGTGGGTGCCGACGAGGTCGGCGGCGAGACCGAGCCGCCGGTACGCCGACACCGCGTTGGGGCTGGCGAAGGTGACCAGCCCCCGCTCGTCCAGCCGAAGCAGGCCGTCGCCGACCCGCGGCCCGAGCGACACCTGCTGGTCGATCCCCGGCGTCGGGAACCGGCCCTCGGACAGCATCACCGCGAGGTCGTCGGCCGTCCGCAGGTAGGTCAGCTCGAGCCGGCTCGGCGTCCGCGCCGCCGCCAGGTTGGTGTGCCGGCTCACGACGGCGATCACCTGCCCGTCGCGGACCACCGGGATCGTCTCCTCCCGGACCGGCACGTCACCCGGCCAGTCCGGGTCCCGCTCGCGGCAGATCCGCTGCTCGTCGAACGCCCGGTCCAGCTGCGGCCGCCGGCCGCGCGGTGCCTCGGTGCCGACCAGATCGTCGTGGTGCGCCGTCGGCCCGGTCGAGGGCCGCACGTGCCCCGCCGCGACGAACCCGGCCGACGCGGGCGGTGCGCCGGCGTCGACGCGCAGCGGCACCCAGAGGACGAGGTCCGCGAACGAGAGGTCGGCCAGCAGCTGCCAGTCGGCCAGCAGCAGGTGCAGCCGGTCCAGGTCCGCCCCGGCGAGGTCGGTGCGCGACTGCGCGAGGTCCTGGAGCGTGGGCACCCGCCGAGCGTACGTAGAGTGCCTGGCCGTGACGACCGCATCCACACCGCCGCGCACCTGCGAGGTCCGCACCGACCGCACCGCCGACCTGGTCGCCCGCGACCTGACCAGCCTGTGGCACCCCTTCACCCAGCACAGCACCTGGCCCGCGGACGAACCGATCGTCGTCGAGCGCGCCGAGGGGATGCACTTCTGGGACACCGACGGCAACCGCTACCTCGACGGGGTCTCCTCACTGTGGGTCACCGTGCACGGCCACCGGGTCCCAGAGATCGACGATGCGGTACGCCGGCAGCTGGACCGCCTGGACCACGCCACCTTCCTGGGGCTGACCCACGAGCCGGGCATCGAGCTCGCCGAGAAGCTGTTGGCGACCGCACCGGACGGGCTGACCCGCGTCTTCTACGCCGGCGACGGCTCGTCGGCCGTCGAGGCCGCGATCAAGATGGCGTTCCAGGCGCAGGCGCAGCGCGGCGAGCGGCGCCCGACGTACCTGCACGTCGCCGAGGGCTACCACGGCGACACCCTCGGGGCGGTCAGCATCGGGGGCATCGAGCTGTTCCACGCGACGTACCGTCCGATCCTCCTGCCGACCCGCGTCGTCTCGTCGCCGGGCGTCCTGCCGGCCGGGCAGGACCGGGTGGTCCGCGCCGCCGAGGTGCTCGCCGAGATGCGCACCGCGCTCGCACCCGGTGACGTCTGCGCCGTCGTGGTCGAGCCGCTGGTGCAGGCGGCCGGCGGGATGCTCACCCACGACGTGACGTTCGTGCGGGGGGTGCGCGAGCTGTGCGACGAGTACGGCGCGCTGATGGTGGTCGACGAGGTGGCCACCGGCATCGGCCGGACCGGCCGGATGTGGGCCATCGAGCACGGGGGTGTCACCCCCGACCTGATGACCTGCGGCAAGGGCCTGACGGGCGGCTACCTTCCGTTGTCGGCGGTGCTCGCGCGCGAGGAGGTCTACCAGGCGTTCCTCGGGGCGCCGGCCGCGGCGAGGACGTTCTTCCACGGCCACTCCTACACGGCGAACCCGCTGTGCTGCGCCGCCGCGATCGCCAACCTCGACCTGATGGCCGAGCGGGGCACGGTCGCGCACGCCGCCCGGGTGGGCGAGCGCATCGGTGAGCTGACCGCGGACCTGGCGGCCTACGACGGCGTACGAGAGGTACGCCGGGTCGGCACGATGACGGGCATCGAGGTCGCGGCGGCCGTCGAGCGCACCGGTTTCGCCGTTTGCCGAGCGGCCCGCCGCCACGGGGTCTGGGTCCGACCACTCGGCGACGTCGTGGTGCTGATGCCGCCGCTGGCGATCGGCGACGACGACCTCGAAACCTTGGTCGGCGTCGTCGACCAGAGCATCCGGGAGGTCGTGCGATGAGCCCACCGCCCGAGGCGCTCCTCTCACTGGTCGACGACCTTCGGTCGCCGGACCCGGTCGTGCGCGACACCGGCGCGTTCACGTCGCTCGCCGCGCTGGCGGTGGACGGCCGCCTGGACCGGCACCTCGTCGAGCTCGGTGTGCAAGCGATGGCCTTGCTGCGCGACGACGAGGTGCAGGCACGGACCTTCGGTGCGCTGCTCCTCGCGCTGCTGGTCGACCGCGACAACATGACCGGCGCCGCGACCGACGCGGCCGTGCATGGCTGGGTGGCCAGCATGGTCGGCTGGTACGCCGATGAGCCCGACACCCGCGGCTGGGACCCACACCTCGGCTGGCTGCACGCCGTCGCCCACGGCTCCGACGCGATCGGCGAGCTCGCTGTGTCGCCGCGACTCGGTCGCACCATGCTGATGGACCTGCTGCACCTGGTCATCAGCCGGACCATCGCTCCCACCACGGTGCACTGGGTGCAGGACGAGGACGACCGGGTGGCGATCGCTGTGATGTCCGTGCTTGGCCGCGACCTGCTCGCGGTCGCCGACGTCACCCCGGAGCTGCAGCGGCTGAGCGACACCTGGCGCGCCGAAACCTTCGGCCCGATCCCGGCCCAGGTCGACAACGCGGTGCGGATGGCCCGCACCCTGCACCTGCAGCTGACCCTCGGCGTCCGGACCAGCCCGGAGGCCGAGGTGGTACACCCGTCCGTCCGCGACGTGGCCCTGCGCGAGCTGGGCGGCGCCCTCGCGGACCTGCACTGGTTCTACGGACGCCCGTCGTGAGCGACCCCCTCGAGCACCTGCGCCGCGCGGCCGCCGACCGGGCGGCCAACGCGATGCGCCGGACGCTGCGGCCGCGGGCCGCCGACGAGGACCTCCTCGACCTCGCGTCCAACGACTACCTCGGTCTCGCGCGCGACCCACAGGTCTCCGCGGCCGCGGCCGCCGCCGCGGTCCGGTGGGGCGCCGGGTCGACGGGCTCGCGGCTGGTGACCGGGTCCACCGAGCTGCACCGCGACCTCGAGAGCGAGCTGGCGTCGTTCGTCGGGGCGGCGGCGGGGCTGGTTTTCTCCTCGGGCTACCTCGCGAACCTTGGTGCCGTCGCCGCCCTCGCGGGCGAGGACACCCTGGTGATCTCCGACCGGCTGGTGCACGCCTCGCTGGTGGACGCGTGCCGGCTGTCGCGGGCAGAGGTCGCTGTCGTACCACACACCGACGTCGACGCGGTACGCCGGTCGCTCGCCCACCGCCGCCGGCCCCGCGCGCTCGTGGTGACCGACTCGGTGTTCTCCGTCGACGGCGATCTCGCCCCGCTCGTCGCGCTGCACGACGCCGCGCGCGAGCACGGCGCGCTGCTGCTGGTGGACGAGGCTCATGCGCTGGGCGTCGTCGGGCCCAGCGGTCGCGGCGCGGTCGCCGCAGCCGGGCTGGCCGGCGAGCCCGACGTCGTGGTCACGGTCACCCTCAGCAAGTCCCTCGGCTCCCAGGGCGGCGCGGTGCTGGCCGACGCGGTGGTCGTCGAGCACCTGGTGAACACCGCTCGCCCGTTCGTCTTCGACACCGGGCTCGCACCTGCCCCGGCCGGAGCGGCGCTCGCCGCCCTCGGGGTGCTTCAGGCCCGGCCCGAGCTCCCCGAGCACGCCCGGGCCAACGCGGCCCGGCTCGCCACCTTGCTGGCCGAGGGCACCGGGCGCCCGGTCAGCAGCCCGGCCGCGGCGGTCGTGTCGGTCCTGGTCGGCGACCCCGCCGACACGGTGACCGCCGCGGAACGGCTCCGCGCCGAGGGCATCCTGGTCGGCTGCTTCCGGCCGCCGTCCGTACCCGATGGCGACTGCAGGCTGCGGTTCACCGCCCGCGCCGACCTGACGAACGCCGACCTGGATCGAGCCGTCCGCGCGGCCGCCACAGCCCTCGCCTGACCACACGCCGGCTCGCCTGGCGGGGCGTACCGGAGCCTGGCGGGCCTTGCATGCCCCGCCACGTTCCGGTTGACCAGGTATACGTGGTCAACCGGGCGGGTCGGCGGGCGCCGGGTCGGGTCAGCCGCGCAGCAGGGTGCGGATGGTGCGCAGGGCCACCGAGAGGGTCGCCAGGTCGAAGGTCTCCGACGACACGATCTCGTTCAGGGTTGCCTCGGCGCGGGCGACGCCCTCGGCGTTGGCCAGCTCCCACGCGTCGATCCGGGCGACCGGCTCGTCGACCGACGAGGTCGTCGTGAGCACGTCGTGGGTGAGGCCGGCCATCGCGGCGTAGAGGTCGTAGCGCAGCGCCGAGCGGGCCAGCGCGCTCCACCGGTCGTCACGCGGCAGACCCGTGATCCGGGTGAGCATCCGGTCGGCCTCGATGCGCTCCGAGATGGCGAAATAGACACCGGCCACCTCGCGCGCCGGTAGCTTCTCGGCGTTGGCGATCTCGACGATGTCCAACAGCGAGAAGCCGTCGAGCAGTCCGGCGGCACGCGCCGCGAGCGCCTCCGGGACTCCGACCCCGGAGAACTCCGCGGTCCGCATCAGCAGCCGCTCGCGCTCCGAGCCGATGAGCAGATCGGGCAGGAGCGGCGCCAGCTCGTCGAACGCCGGCTGGAAGTGCTCGACCTCGGCACTCACGTCGATGGTCGCCCGCCGTTGCTGAACGAGCCAGCGGATGCTGCGGTCGAGCAGCCGGCGCGACTCGAGGTAGAGCATCGACTGCACCGACGTCGGCAGCACGTTGTCCAAGGCCTCGATGGCGTCCCAGAACTCCTCGAGCCGGAAGGCCTCGCGCACCACGCTGTAGGCGCGCACCGTCTCCACCGCACTGGCCCCGGTCTCCTCCTGGACCCGGAAGACGCAGGTCATCCCGCTGCGGTTGACCAGGTCGTTGCTCACCCAGGTCGTCACGATCTCGCGGCGCAGCGGGTGGCTGGCGAGGCGCTCGCCGAGCTCGGCGACCAGCGGCTTCGGGAAGTAGCGGCGCAGCGCCCGGGCGAACCAGGGGTCGTCGGGCAGCTCCGAGGCGAGCACCGTCGCGGTCAGCGAGATCTTCGAGTACGCCGCCAGGACCGCCAGCTCGCTCGACGTCAGGCCGGACCCGGCCGACTCGCGCTGCTCGATCTCGGCCTGCGTCGGGAGGAACTCGATGGCGCGGTCGAGCTCGCCACGCGCCTCGAGGGTGCTGATGACCCGGCCGTGCACGGAGAGCATGGCCGGGGCCTGCGCGCGGGCGTTGCCGAGCAGGACGTTCTGCTCGTAGTTGTCCCGCAGCACGAGGTGCCCGACCTCGTCGGTCATCTGGACCAGCAGCTCGTTGCGGTGCTCGGCGGCCAGTGCGCCGTCGCGCACGGCCTGGTCCAGCAGGATCTTGATGTTGACCTCGTGGTCGGAGGTGTCGACCCCGGCGCTGTTGTCGATCGCGTCGGTGTTGATCTTCCCGCCAGCCATCGCGAACTCGATCCGGCCCAGCTGGGTCAGCCCGAGGTTGCCGCCTTCTCCGACCACGCGCACCCGGAGGTCGGCGCCGTCGACACGGATGGCGTCGTTGGCCTTGTCCCCGACGTCGGCGTGGGTCTCCTGGCGGGCCTTGACGTAGGTGCCGATGCCGCCGTTCCAGAGCAGGTCCACGGGGGCGGCGAGGATCGCCCGCATCAGCTCGGCAGGGGTCAGCGACCGGACGCTCTCGGGCAGGTCGAGCCGGGCGCGCACCTGGGGCGTGATGGTGATCGACTTCGCGGTCCGCGGGTGCACCCCTCCCCCCGCCGAGATCCGCGACCGGTCGTAGTCGGCCCACGAGGAGCGCGGCAGGTCGAAGAGCCGGCGCCGCTCGGCGTACGACGTCGCCGGCTCCGGATCGGGATCGAGGAACACGTGG
>DATBDW010000119.1:0-12586 GCA_036269735.1 Actinomycetes bacterium | reverse complement strand
GGTGCCAATCGTCAGCACGGTCCGCAAGGTGAGCTTCTGCATGCGCGACAGCGCCCCGGTCCCCGCCAGGTACGGCGTCTGGGCTTACCCGAAGACCTACCTCGAGTGCGGCCGCAGGACGCGGCAAGGCGTCTCGGTGGGCTGGATGGACATCTACCAGAACTTCCTGCCGGGGGAGAGCCTGCCGTTCCCGCGCCAGTACGCCGACGGGCTCTACTGCCTGCGCACGATCGTCGACCCGCTCGGTCAGATCGTGGAGACCAACGACCTGAACAACGTCTCGGTGCGCGCGTTCCTGCTGCAGGGCAAAGTGGTCGTGCGCCAGCCGGCGAACGTGTGCGGCAGCGTGCCGACCGGCCCCTAACCGACACGACCGCGACCACGACCGGAGGACCGCCATGACCGGACTCGATCGCCGCACCCTGCTCAAGGGCGGCCTGGCCGCCACCGGAGCTCTCGCCCTCGGATCCGTGCCGGGGGCCGGGGTCGCCACGGCGGCCGCCCGAGTCGACCGGACCCTCGCCCGCGACCTCGCCGTCCCGTGGGGGATGGCCTTCCTGCCGGGCGGCGACGCGCTCGTCGGTGAGCGCGACAGCGGCGATGTCCACGTCGTCGCCCGCGGCGGCGGTCGCCGCCGGGTAGGGCACCTCGACGTCTTCAGTCAGCTCTCGTCCGCCGGCGAGAGCGGCTTGCTGGGGCTGGCGCTGCATCCCGGTTTCGCCAGCAACGGCTGGGTCTACGCGTACCTCTCCACGCACAGCGACAATCGCGTCGTCCGGATGCGGTACGCCGAGGGACGGCTGGGCGCACGCCACCTCGTGCTGGCCGGCATCCCGATGAACGTGCACCACAACGGGGGCGGCATGGTGTTCGGCCCAGGCGGTGAGCTGTTCGCCAGCACCGGCGACGGCGAGGACAGCTCTCGGGCGCAGAGCCGCAGCTCCCTCGGCGGCAAGGTCCTGCGGATGACACCGACCGGGGGTGTCCCGGCCGGCAACCCGTTCGGCAACCACGTCTGGTCGATGGGCCACCGCAACGTGGAAGGGATCACGTTCGACGCTCAGGGCACGCTGTGGGCCAGCGAGTTCGGCGAGAAGCGCACCGACGAGCTCAACCGCATCGTCCGCGGCGGCAACTACGGCTGGCCTCGCGTCGAGGGCGCCGACGGCCGAGGAGGTTTCCGCGACCCGTTCGCCCAGTGGTCACCCACGTCGTCGTGCTCGCCGTCCGGAGTCGCTGTCGCGAACGGCCGGGCCTGGCTCGGGGCCCTGCAGGGCCGCTGCCTCTTCTCGGTCCGGCTGCACGGGCCGCACGCCCACACCAAGCACAAGCACTTCGCCGGGCGCTTCGGCCGGATCCGCGCGGTCCACCGGGCACCCGACGGCTCGCTGTGGATCGCCACATCCAACCGGGACGGCCGGGGGACCCCGGGTCCGCACGACGACCGGGTGATCCGGGTCGTCGTCTGACCGCCTGATGCGCTGGCTCCTGCCGGTTCTTGCGACACTGGGGCGGTGACCACGCCAGCAGCCACCGCGCACCCGAGCGCGGTACCGGACGCTGCCCGGCTGCGGATCGGACCGTACCCGGTGTGGCCCCCGGTCGTCCTGGCGCCGATGGCCGGCATCACGAACCAGCCGTTCCGCACCCTGTGCCGGGGGTACGGCGGCGGGCTCTACGTCAGCGAGATGATCACCACCCGGGCGCTCGTCGAGCGTGACCCGGAGACGATGCGGCTCATCGAGTTCGGGCCCCAGGAGACCCCGCGGAGCCTCCAGCTGTACGGCGTGGACCCACGGGTGGTGGGCGAGGCGGTCACGATGATCGCGGCCGAGGACCGGGCCGACCACATCGACCTCAACTTCGGCTGCCCGGTGCCCAAGGTCACCCGGCGCGGCGGGGGAGCCGCCCTGCCGTGGAAGCGCGACCTGCTCCGTGCCGTGCTGCGCGCGGCCGTGCGCGCCGCCGGCGACCTGCCGGTGACGATGAAGATGCGCAAGGGGATCGACGACGAGCACCTGACGTATCTCGAGGCCGGCCGGATCGCCGAGCAGGAGGGCGTGGCCGCGGTGGCGCTGCACGGGCGCACTGCCGCCCAGGCCTACTCCGGGCAGGCTGACTGGGATGCGGTGGCGCGGCTCAAGGAGCACGTCCGGAGCGTCCCCGTCCTGGGCAACGGCGACGTCTGGGAGGCCGGCGACGCGCTGCGGATGATGCGCGAGACAGGGTGCGACGGCGTGGTCGTCGGCCGCGGCTGCCTGGGCCGGCCCTGGTTGTTCCGGTCATTGGACCGCGCCTTCGCCGGCGTACCGGACGAGCCGGGGCCGACCCTCGGCGAGGTCGCCGACGTGATGCGCCGGCACGCCGGGCTGATGGTCGCGTGGCTGGGCGAGGACAAGGGCGCCCGCGAGTTCCGCAAGCACGTGTCGTGGTACCTCAAGGGATTTGCGGTCGGCGGCGAGACCCGCCACCGGCTCGCGCTCGTCTCGTCCCTGGCCGAGCTGGACGGCCTGGTCGCCGGCCTGGACGCCGCCGAGCCGTTCCCCCCGGTCGCCGTCGGCGCACCCCGGGGCCGAGCCGGGTCCCCCCGGCGCGTCGTGCTGCCCGAGGGCTGGCTGGACGACCAGGCGTGGGGCGCGCTGCACGCCGACGCCGAGCTCGCCGTCTCCGGCGGCTGACGGGCTCGCCTTCCGGTCCGCCGATCAGCCCGCAGCCCCGACGGCGTCGAGCACGAAGGCGTGCAGGAACGCCTCGTGCCGCCACGCGTCGTAGCGACCAGCCGGACCGGTGTGCGCCGCGCCGCCCAGCGCCGTCCGCAGGAAGAGAGGGGCGCTCGATGCGGGCGGCAACCCGGCCTCCTCCTCACGGATCCGCGCCACCCACTTGGCGGGCTCGTGCACCGAGACCCGGGGGTCGTTGCGGCTGGCGGTGACGAGCAGTGACCGGCGCCGCGGCCCGGGGGTGTTCTCGTACGGCGAGTACGACGCGAGGCACGCGTACTCGTCCGGCTTGCGGGGGTCGCCCCACTCCTCCCACTCGGCGACGGTCAGGGGTAGCGAGTCGTCGAGCATCGTGTTGACCGCGTCGACGAACGGCACCTCGGCGACGATCGCGGCGAACACTTCGGGCGCGAGGTGCGCGACGGCACCCACCAGCAAGCCACCGGCGCTCCTTCCGCGCGCGGCCAGCGCGCCCGGCGAGGTCACGCCGGTACGGACGAGATGCTCGGCGCAGCTCACGAAGTCGGTGAACGTGTTCGGCTTCGTCAGCAGCCGGCCCTGATTCCACCAGTGCCGCCCGAGCTCGCCGCCGCCGCGGATGTGCGCGACGGCCAGCGTCACCCCGCGGTCGAGCAGCGGCAGCATGTCCGGCCAGAACTCGGGGTCCAGGCTCGACTCGTAGGCGCCGTACCCGTAGAGCAGGCACGGGCCGGGTTCGTGTTGCCCACCCTTCCCCTCGCCACGGGTGACCAGGGAGATCGGCACCTCGACACCGTCCGCCGCGACGGCCTGCATCGTCTCGCACCGGTAGCCGTCCAGCGAACGCGCCACCGCCTGCACGTGCACGACGGTCTCGGCGCCGGTCGCCAGGTCGTGGTCGACCTCGGCGGGCGGGCGGACCCAGCCTTCGCGAACGAGGCGGACCGCACGGACATCCTGCTCGTCGTTGTCCGCGAGGCGGACGACCTCGCCGGGCGCGTCGGGCTCGACGAGCCGCACCGTCGCGCCGGACCCGTCCAGCACGCGCACCCGGACCACACCGGCGTGCCGCTCGCCGACGACGACGTAGCCCCCGATCGCGTCGGCGGACTCGACCCGGACGGCCGGGTCGTGCGCGACGAGCTCGACCCAGCTCGCCGTGCCGGGCGTCGCGAGCGGAGTGCGCATGACGCGGTACTCCGGAGCGTCGAGGTCGGTGAGCACGACGAGGTGACCGCCGTCGACGCCAGGCTCGTGGTCGACGAAGTACTCACGTGCGGGGACCCTCCCGGCGACCACGATCGGCTCGGCACCCAGGTCGTCGGTGGGCACGAGGCGCACCTCGGTGGTGTCCCTGTTCCGGGCGACGAGCCGGGCCAGCTCGCCGCTGCGAGTGACGTCGACCTCGAGCTCGAAGCGGCGGTCCTCCTCGTGCCACACGACGGTGTCCTCGGCGACCGGCCGTCCGAGCACGTGCCGGAGGACCCGGTCCGGCCGGTAGGCGTCGTCGAGCGTCGTGTAGAGCAGGCTCGCACCGTCCGCCGCCCAGGCGAGCCCGTAATAGGTGCCGGGCACCGTGTCCGGAAGGTCTCGCCCGGTGCGCAGGTCGCGGATGCGCAGCGTGTAGACCTCGCTGCCGTCGACGTCGACCGAGTACGCCAGCAGGGCACCGTCGGGGCTCGGCTCGACGACGCCGACCTCGAGGAAGTCGCGTCCCATGGCGAGCTCGTTCTCGTCGAGCAGCACCTCGTCGGCACCAGCGCTGCCGGCGGGGCGGCGGACGTGCACCGGGTACTGGGCGCCGGCCGGGCGTCGGACCCGGTAGTCGTAGCCGCCGCGGCGGTGCGGCGCCGACATGTCCTCGTCGGGCAGGACCGCGCGCAGCTCGCCCTCGACCGTGGCACCTAGCGCAGCCAGGTGGCCTGTGCCTTCGTCCACCCACGCGTTCTCCGCCGCCAGGTAGGCGATCAGGTCGGGATCCTCGGTGTGCCGCATCCAGGCGAACGGGTCGTCCACGAGGGTGCCGTGCAGCACCCGGCTCGCCGGTCGTCGGGGGGCGCGCGGCGGCAGGCCTACGGCGGTCACGTCGTCACGGTAACGGGTCGACGACCGTCGCTGACTCGTGACTCAGGATAGGCGTGACAAACGCCGCGGCAGCCACGATGATGCGGGCCACGGCAGGTCCGACGTCCGGTCCGGTCGGGGGCAGCCGCTGCAACCTCTGGAGGTCCCATGCCCGGCCGACGGATCATGCGACTGCTGGCAGCCCTCGCAGCGCTCACCGCCGGCGGCGCGCTGGCCCTCGCCGGGGCCGGGACCCCCGCCCTCGGCGCGGACTCGAAGGTGACCTTCACCGTCGGGGTCACCCAGGACGTCGACTCGCTCAACCCGTTCACGGGGATCACGGCCGCGGCGTACGAGATCTATCAGCTCAACTACGACACGCTCACCGATTACGCGCAGAAGGACTTCTCGACGGTCCCGTCGCTGGCCGAGAGCTGGGACACGTCCAGCGACGGGCTGACGTGGACCTACCACCTGCGCGCCGGTCTCACGTGGTCCGACGGCCAGCCCCTGACGGCCAACGACGTTGCCTACACGTTCAACCGGGTGCGCAACGGCAAGTACGAGCAGACGAACTACGGCAACTACGTCGCCGCGATCACGTCGGTCACGGCCACCGACGACACGACGGTCGTCATGAAGGTCAAGAAGCCGACCCCGATCATGCTGCACCTCTACGTCTACATCCTCCCCGAGCACATCTGGAAGGACATCGACGAGAAGGAGGTCAAGCACTACACCAACGAGCCCGGTCCCAACGGCATCGTCGGCTCCGGGCCCTTCATCGTCGTGGAGCACCAGAAGGGGCAGTTCATCCGGCTCGAGCGCAACCCGAACTACTGGGGCACCAAGCCCAAGGTCGACGAGATCGTGTTCCGCGTGTTCACCAACGAGGACTCGATGGCCCAGGCGCTGCGCCGCGGTGAGATCGACTTCGCCGACGAGCTGGGTTCCAACGTCTTCAAGAGCCTGCAAGGTGTCACGGGCATCAAGACCGTCGATGCCGAGTACTCCGGCTTCGACGAGATCGCGTTCAACACCGGCGCGGCCCTGGACGACGGGACCCCCATCGGCGACGGGCACCCCGCGCTCAAGGACCCGCGGGTTCGCCAGGCGCTGTCCTACGCGATCGACACCAAGGCGATCACCGACCGGGTGTACGGCGGGCACGGGACGCCGGGCACGAGCGTCATCCCGCCGATCTACCAAGCTCTGCACTACGACCCGGGCTCGACGGCGTACACGTTCGACCCGACGAAGGCCGGTCGTCTGCTTGACCAGGCGGGCTACACGAAGGGCAAGGACGGCATCCGCACAGTCCCCAGTGACCAGCCCGGCGGTGGCCAGCCGCTGTCCTTCCGCCTGTACGGTCGCAGCAACTCCCAGACCAGCCAGCAGACCGTGCAGTTCGTCGCCGGCTGGCTCAAGGACGTCGGCATCGACGTCAAGTCGAAGATCGTGTCCGAGGATGCACTGACCGAGATCATCGGTGAGGGCAAGTACGACATGTTCGAGTGGGGCTGGGTCGTCGAGCCGGACCCGAACTACCAGCTCTCGACGTTCACCTGCGCGAACCGCTCCTACAAGGACGGCGGTCAGGTCTACGCCAACCTGTCGGACTCCTTCTACTGCGACAAGCAGTACGACGCGCTGAACCAGCAGCAGTCCGAGCAGATCGACCCGACCGAGCGGGCCGCCACGGTCAAGCAGATGCAGAAGATGCTCTACGACGCGGCGCCCTACGTCATCACGACCTACTACAACAACCTCGAGGCGTACCGGTCGGACAAGTTCACCGGCTTCCTGCCGCAGCCCGAGCCCAACGGCTCGCTGCTGTTCCAGTACGGCACCGCCAGCTACCGCAACATCGAGCCGGTCTCCGAGGCCACCAAGAGCGGTGGCGGTGGCGGCACCAAACCGGTTGCTGCTGAGGACTCGAGCAGCTCGGGCGCTCTGATCGCCGGCATCGTCATCGCGGTCATCGTGGTCGCCGGGGTGGTCTTCTTCGTGGTGCGCAACCGGCGGCGGACCCAGGCGGACGTCGAGTGACCTTCGCGGCCACCGACGCCGCGCCCGCCGCCGAGGCCGAGCGAGAACGCGGCAGCACACCGCGCTCGGGCGGGCTGGGGACGTACACGATCCGGCGGCTCGCCTCGGGCGTCGCGACGATGGTGTTCGTCCTGGTGTTCAACTTCTTCCTGTTCCGGATGCTCCCGGGCGACCCGATCTCGCTGTACACCCGGGGCCGGAACATGGACCAGGACCAGATCCGGGCCCTGCGCAGGCAGCTGAACAAGCCGATCGGGGAGCAGTTCCTCCACTACGTGAAGAACCCGTTCTCCTCCGGTGTCGAGTCGACCCAGTTCTCGCGGCCGGTGTGGGACGTGATCGGCGACTACGTGTGGCCGACGGTCATCCTGCTCACGACCGCCACGGTTCTCTCCGCCGTGATCGGCATCGCCATCGGGATCAGGGGCGGGTGGAAGCGCGGCAGTGCCTTCGACCGGGTCAGCACCGGCGTCTCGCTGACGCTCTACGCGATGCCCGAGTTCTGGCTGGGCATGGTCCTGCTGATCCTGCTCAGCACCGGCACCGGCATCTTCCCGGGCATCTTCCCGAGCGGGGGCACGATCACCCCGGGCGTGGACCCGCGGTCGCTGCACGGACTGCTCGACCAGCTCTGGCACCTCGCCCTGCCCGCTCTGACCTTGACCCTCGCCTACCTCGCGGAGTACGCCCTCGTCATGCGCGCGTCGCTGGTCGACGAGCTCCGCCAGGACTACCTGACCACCGCCCGGGCCAAGGGGATGATGGACCGGCTGGTACGCCGGCGGCACGCGGTGCCCAACGCGCTGCTGCCGACCATCACGCTGGTCTTCCTCAACATCGGGTTCGTGGTGTCCGGGGCCATCACGGTCGAGACGGTGTTCTCCTGGCCCGGGCTGGGTCTGCTCTCCTACCAGGCCATCCGCGGGCCCGACGTCCCGCTGCTGCAGGCGATCTTCCTGCTCTTCTCGCTGTCCGTCGTCGTGGCCAACATCGTCGCCGACGTGGTCGTGGCAGCCGTCGACCCGAGGGTTCGCACGTGAGCACAGCAACCGGCGCACCGGTCCCAAGGGTGCGCTCGGCAGGGCAGGTGCGCCGGCTGCGGCGGCGCGCCGCACTCGGGCGGTTCTGGTCGGCGTACCGGCGTCAGCGGGCGGGTGTCGTCGGTCTCGTCGTCTTCGCGCTGTTCCTGGGCCTCGCCCTCGCGGCGCCGCTGTTGTTCTCCCACGACGAGCTCGAGGTCACCAAGGCGACCGGGCAGGTCCTGGCCCCGCCGTCGGCCGGGTTCCCGCTGGGAACCGACGAGTCCGGCCGCTCGGTGCTCGCCCTGGTCGTGTGGGGCGCTCGGGTGTCGCTGCTCGTCGGCGTCGCGGCCACCGTGATCTCGATGGCGATCGGCACCCTTGTCGGTGTCGCGTCCGGGCACTTCGGCGGCGTGACCGGTGGCATCCTCGAGCGGGCCACCGACTGGTTCCTCGTCATCCCGTTCCTGCCCCTGGCGATCGCCCTGGCCACCGTCCTGGGGTCTTCGCTGCTCAACGTCATCATCGTCATCGGGGTGACGTCCTGGCCAGGCACGGCGCGCCTCGTCCGGGCCCAGACGCTGGCGGTCGAGTCGCGGCCCTACCTCGAACGGGCCCGCGTCCTGGGGGGCGGCCACTGGCACCAGATGTCGAGGCACGTGCTGCCCAACGTCATGCCGCTCGTCCTGGCCAACACGACGCTCACAGTGGCGATCGCGATCCTGTCCGAGACGACGCTGTCGTTCCTCGGCCTCGGCGACCCGTTCCGGGTCTCGTGGGGCACGATGCTCGAGAACGCCTTCGCCGCCGGGGCGATCAGCGCCGGAGCGTGGTGGTACCTCCTGCCGCCCGGCATCGCGGTGGTGATCGTCGTGCTCGCGTTCACCCTCATCGGGCGGGCGATGGAGAACGTGCTCGACCCCGGGGAGCGCTGAGGTGCCGGTCCTGCGGCTCGAGGACGTCTCGGTCACCTACCGCACCGCGGAGGGTGCGGTGCCCGCGGTCCGCGGCGTCAGCCTGGACCTCGAGGCCGGGACCAGCCTGGGCGTCGCGGGGGAGTCGGGGTCGGGCAAGTCGACGCTGGCGGCGACGGTCCTGCGGCTCACGCCCCGGTCGGCCACCGTCGAGGGGCGCGTCCTGCTCGACGGCGAGGACGTGCTCGCGATGTCCTTCGGCCGCCTGCGCGCCGTCCGCTGGGCCGAGGCGTCCATCGTCTTCCAGGGCGCGCTGCACTCCCTCAACCCGCTGCACCGGGTCGGACGCCAGATCGCCGAGCCGGTGCTGTTGCATGACCCGTCGGCCGGGGCCCGCCGCTCGGTCGACGGTGTCGTCAAGGAGCTGTTGACGTCGGTCGGGCTGCCGACCCGGCTGGCGTCGTCGTACCCCCACCAGCTCTCCGGTGGTCAGAAGCAGCGGGTCATGATCGCGATGGCCCTGGCCTGCCGGCCGCGTCTCATCGTCGCCGATGAACCCACCACCGCCCTCGATGTCATGGTGCAGGCCCAGGTGCTCGACCTGCTGACGTCCCTGGTCCGCGAGCTCGGCGTGGGGCTCGTGGTCATCAGCCACGACCTGTCGGTGCTGGCCACGACCTGCGACCGGGTCGCCGTGATGTACGCCGGCCGGGTGGTCGAGGAGGGGCCTGCGGCGGCCGTGCTGCGTTCGGCCCGGCACCCGTACACGCGAGCGCTCGCCGCCGCCTTCCCGACGATCGGCGACCCGGCCGCCCGGTTCGCGCCCCGCGGGCTGCCGGGTGACCCGCCCTGGCCGGGCGACCTGCCGCCCGGTTGCCCCTTCCATCCCCGCTGTCCCGAGGCCGAGGACCGGTGCCACACCGACGACGTCCGGCTCCGCCCGGCCGGCGACGACCAGGCTGCCGCCTGCATCCACGTAGGCGATCCGAGCGGGGTCGTCCGGTGACGGCCGCGGCAGCGGCCCTCGAGGCTGTGTCGCTCTCGACCACGTTCCGCACCCGCTCCGGCGGCGTCGCCCGGGCGGTCGACGGCGTCGACCTCGCCGTCGGCGCGGGGGAGATCGTCGCCCTGGTCGGCGAGTCGGGGTGCGGCAAGACCACGCTGGCCCGCACGCTGCTCGGCCTGGAGCGGCCCTCGGCCGGACAGGTGCTCTACGAAGGAAAGCCGCTGCGCTACGACGCGCGCTCGCTGAAGGCGTACCGGCGGGCTGTCCAGCTCGTGCTCCAGGACCCCACGGGATCGCTGAACCCGCGGCACACGGTCTACGAGGCCGTCGCCGAGGGGCTGCGGGTGCACCGCCACGTCGGTGACGAGCAGGCGAAGGTCGCCGACGCCCTCTCGCGGGTCGGCTTGCGCCCGTCGGAGCGCTACTTCCTGCGCTACCCGCACGAGCTCTCCGGCGGTCAGCGGCAGCGCGTGGTGATCGCCGGCGCCTTGGTGCTGGACCCGAAGATCCTGGTGGCCGACGAGCCGGTCTCGTCCCTCGACGCCTCGGTGCGCGGTGAGATCCTCGAGCTGCTGCTCGCGCTGCGCGCGGACCTCGGCCTCTCGGTGCTCGTTGTGACCCACGACCTCGGGCTCGCCTGGAACGTGGCCGACCGGATCGCCGTCATGTACCTCGGCCGGATCGTAGAGAGCGGCCCGACCGAGCGGGTGCTCGACGACCCGCAGCACCCGTACACCAAGGCGTTGCTGTCGGTCGTACCCGAGGTGAAGCACCTGGAGCCGACCGTCCTGGCCGGGGAGCCGCCCGACCCCACGTGGATCCCTGGCGGATGCCGGTTCCATCCTCGGTGCCCGGCGCTGGCCTCGGGGGAGGCCGAGGAGGCCGGCGTCGCCGGGGACTGCCGCGGCACCGGGCTTCCGGTGCTGCCCGCCGCGACGGAACATGTCGCGTCGTGCTTCCTCTCCAGCCTCCGACAGGGCATGCTTCCTGACTGACGGATCAGTAGCGACGGGAGGGTCGATGGGCGCGCTGCAGGCGGCACTGCCGGCGCCGTACTACATCGACGCCGAGCACTGGACCCGCGAGCGCGACCGCGTGCTGTACGGCGAGTGGTTCTGCGTGGGGCGCGCCTCGGCCCACGGGTTGGCCCCCGTCGACGGCGCGCCGGCGACCGGACGGCTCGCCGTCATCGACGTCGCCGGCGAGAGCGTGCTCGTGACGGCCGACCCGGACGGGTCGTTGCACGCGTTCTACAACGTCTGCCGGCATCGCGGTTCGCAAGTGGTCCCCGTGGACCCGGATCAGGATGCGGCGCTCGAGCCGTGCGCGGCAGGGTCGCTGCGCTGCCCGTACCACTCGTGGACCTACGACCTGGCGGGTCGGCTGCTCCGCGCTCCCCACACCGGGGACGTCGAGGACTTCGACCCGCAGTCCTTCGGCCTGCACGAGGTGGCGGTCCAGACGTGGGGCGGGTTCGTGTTCGTGCACCTGACACCCGCCGGCGCGCCGCCGCTGCAGTCGGTACTTGGCCCCGGCGTCGACCGCGTCGCGCACTACCCGCTGGACGAGCTCGTGGTCGGCGTCCGGCAGGACTATGACGTCCGGGCCAACTACAAGGTCGTGCTCGAGAACTACAACGAGTGCTACCACTGCACCGGTGTGCACCCGGAACTGGTCCGGCTGGTGCCGGCCTTCGGTCGTGGCGGCACCGGCCTGGACTGGGAGAACGGCATCCCGCACCGCGACGGTGCATGGACGTTCACGCCGTCAGGTACGTCGGACCGCGCGCCGTTCCCTGGTCTGAACGAGCAGGAAAGGGTGCGGCACAAGGGGGAGCTCTTCTACCCCAACCTGATGCTCAGCCTCTCGGCGGACCACGTCGCGGCGTTCACACTCTGGCCGGTCGGGCCGGACCGTACCCGGATCGCCTGCGACCTGCTCTTCGCACCGGACGAGGTGGCGAAGAGCTCGTTCGACCCCTCTGACGCGGCCGGTCTCTGGGACCTGGTGAACCGCCAGGACTGGGCGGTCTGCGCCTCGGTTCAGCGGGGCATGTCCTCCCGGGCCTACACGCAGGGGTGGTTCGCGCCCATGGAGGACGCCAGCCTCGACATCAGGCGTTGGCTGCTGCCACGGCTGGAGGGGTCGTGACCGCTCAACGCGTGGATGTGGTCGTCGTTGGCCTGGGCGGGCTCGGGTCGGCCGCGGCGTGGCAGCTCGCGCGGCGCGGTGCGCGCGTCGTCGGGCTCGAGCAGTTCGAGCTCGGCCACCGCCGCGGTGCTTCGCACGACACGTCGCGGATCCTGCGTCGCAGCTACCACACACCGGCGTACGTCCGGCTGGCGAACGAGGCGTACCGCGACTGGGCGCTGGTCGAGGCGGCGTCGGGCGAGAGCCTCGTCACCATCACCGGTGGGCTCGACCTCTTCCCACCTGGCGCCGCGATCCCCGCCACGGACTACGCCATGAGCATGCGTGCCGAGGGTGTCCCGTTCGAGGAGCTCGACCGCATGCAGGTGGCGGCTCGGTGGCCGGCCCTTGACCTCCCGGACGGGACGACGGCGCTGTTCCAGTACGACACCGGGATCGTGCCGGCCGGGCGGTCGACCCGCGTCCTGCAGCGGCTCGCCCGCGAGGCCGGGGCGATGCTGGTCGAGCGTTCTCGCGTAACCGGGCTCGAGGCGCTCGACGACAGGACGGTGTCGGTGGCGACCTCCGGGCCTGCGCCCGCGCTGTATGTCGCGGACCGGGTCGTCCTCACCGCGGACGCGTGGACCAACGACCTGCTCGGGCACCTCGGCTGCTCCTTGCCGCTCACGGTGACCCGCGAGCAAG
>DATBDW010000118.1:0-16435 GCA_036269735.1 Actinomycetes bacterium | reverse complement strand
CGCGGTGAGCGAGCCGACCATCGTGCCGACGATGCCCTGCACGTCCTCCAGCGCCGCGGCGAGCAGGTCGCGCTGGGCCCGCAGCGCCCCGTTGCCCTCGTCCCCCTTGGCGAACTCCTGGATGTCGGTCATCAGCTTGGTCAGCGCCTGGCCCTTGTCCCGCACGATCTTGCGGAAGAAGAAGTCCATGCCCTGGATCGCGGTGGTGCCCTCGTAGAGGGTGTCGATCTTGGCGTCCCGGATGTACTGCTCGAGCGGATAGTCCTGCAGGTAGCCCGAGCCGCCGAAGGTCTGCAGCGACTGCGAGCCGAGCAGCTCGTAGGACTTCTCCGAGCCGTAGCCCTTGACGATCGGCAGCAGGAGGTCGTTGAGACGTACGGATAGATCGTGCTCGTCGCTCGTGTCGCCCGCCGCCTCGCCGATCGCGATGTCGTCTTGGATGCTCGCGGTGTAGAGCACCAGCGCGCGCATGCCCTCGACGTACGACTTCTGCGTCATCAGAGACCGACGGACGTCCGGGTGGTGGGTGATGGTCACGCGGGGGGCCGACTTGTCGGTCATCTTCGTCAGGTCGGCACCTTGGACACGGGTCTTGGCGAAGTCCAGCGCGTTGAGGTAGCCGGTCGACAGGGTCGCGATCGCCTTGGTGCCGACCATCATCCGGGCGAACTCGATGACCTTGAACATCTGGGCGATGCCGTCGTGCACGTTGCCGACGAGCCACCCGACGGCGGGCTCCTTCTCACCGAACGTCAGCTCGCAGGTCGTCGAGGCCTTGAGGCCCATCTTGTGCTCGACGTTGGTGACATAGACGCCGTTGTGCTCGCCGAGCTCGCCGCTGTCCCAGTCGAAGTGCAGCTTCGGGACGATGAACAGGGAGAGGCCCTTGGTGCCGGGGCCGGCGCCCTGGGGGCGGGCCAGCACCAGGTGCACGATGTTGTCGGCCATGTCGTGCTCGGCCGAGGTGATGAAGCGCTTGACGCCCTCGATGTGCCAGGTTCCGTCGGCCTGTTCGGTGGCCTTGGTCCGGCCGGCGCCGACGTCGGACCCGGCATCGGGCTCGGTGAGCACCATCGTCGCGCCCCAGCGGCCGTCGACCATCCGCGCGGCCACCTTGTGCTGCTCCTCGGTGCCGAGTCGCTGGACCACGTGGGCGAAGGCCATCCCCGAGGCGTACATGTGCACGGCGGGGTTGGAGCCGAGGATCAGCTCGGCGACGGCCCAGCGCAGCGACGGCGGTACGACGGTGCCACCGAGCTCCTCGGGCAGGTCCATCCGCCACCACTCGGCGTCCATGTAGGCCTGGAAGGACTTCTTGAACGACTCGGGCATGGTCACCGAGTGGGTCGCCGGGTCGAAGACCGGTGGCGTGCGGTCGCTCTCGAGCAGCGACTCGGCCAGCGCTCCGGTCGCGAGTCGCTCGACCTCGTCCAGGATGCTGCGCGCGGTGTCCTCGTCGACCTCGGCGTAGGGCCCGGAGCCGAGGACCTTTCCCCGGCCCAGCACCTCGAAGAGGGTGAACTCGATGTCTCGCAGGTTGCTCTTGTAGTGACCCATGAGGGACGAGGTCCTTCCGTACGACGGTCGGTGCCCGCGACCGGACGTACCTACCGGTCATCGGGCTGGCGCGGTCGGCCGATACCTACCCACCAGTAACAACCATGATGCTACTGGTCGGTAACATTTGGCAAGGCCCCGGCGTGCCCTCTGCGCGCGCGCCCGCTGACCCGTTGTCCACGGCGTCGCCGGCTCGGCAGTGCCGGCCCCCCGGACCAGGCCCGCTCGGGCCGGGCTCCACCCTGTCCCGCCGCCCTCGGCTCCGTCCCCCGTCGACGGATTGGCAGATACCCCCGGGGGCATTTGACGAATCCGAGAAATCGGCGCACGATACCCCTACCCGTATCCGATCCAACTTCTGTGAGGCCTCCGTGACCGCCACCGTTCCCGCCCCGAGCACCACGTCCGCCACCCGCCGGCAGCCGGCCGCCGCCGAAGCTGCGGGGCCGCTCGGCCGCCTCGGCCGCTGGACCGTCGACCACTCGCGCGCCGTCGTCCTCGCCTGGGCCCTGGTCGCGGTCGCGCTCGGTGCGTTCGCCCCGCGGGCCGAGCACGCCCTCGCCGGTGCCGGGTGGGAGGCGTCCGGGTCGGAGTCGGTGGCCGCACGAGCCGTCGTCCAGCGCGAGTTCGCCGGGATGTCGAGTGCCGCGCTGCAGGTGGTCGTGCGCGTCGACCACGGCTCGGTCTCCGGTCCCGACGGCCGCCGTGCCGTGGACCGGGCGGTCGCCCTGCTGCGCGCGGACCCACGGGTCGCAGGCGTGCTGCCCCCGCAACCGGGCGTGTCCGTGTCGCGCGACGGCCGTACGGCGCTCATCCGGGCCGGGGCCGCCAGCCCGGACACGAACGCGATGGTCAGGGCCGCCGACGACCTCACCGGCCCGCTGCGCGACCTCAGCGGCCGAGGCGTCACGGTCGCGCTGACCGGCTCGTCCTCGTTGTGGCGAGACTTCAACGCCGCGAACCTGGCTGCAATGCTGAAGAGCGAGATCGTCAGCTGGCCGGTGACCATGATCATCCTGGTGGTGGCGTTCGGCTCGCTCGTCGCCGCCGGCCTGCCCCTGATGCTCACCATCACCGGACTCGTCGCGGCCGCTGGCTCGCTCTACCTGGGCAGCCGGCTCGGTGACATCAGCATCTGGGCCATGAACTTCGCGATGATGTTCGCCCTGGCGCTGGGCATCGACTACGCGCTGTTCCTCGTGGTTCGATTCCGGGCCGCGCGCGCCCGGCGGGGCCGGGAGACCCGCGACGCCGTCGCGGAGACCATGGACACCGCCGGCAAGGCCGTCCTGTTCTCCGGTCTCACCGTCCTGGTCTCCCTGTCCGCGGTGCTGCTGGTTCCGTCACCTGCGTTCCGGTCCGTGGCCGTCGGCATCATGCTCGCGGTCGGCTTCGTCCTCGCCGCAACGCTCACGCTGCTGCCCGCCGTGCTCGGCGTGCTCGGGGCGCGGGTCGACGCCCTGCAGCTGCCCTGGGTGCACGCCGGTGAGCACCGCTCGGCGCGCTTCGAGCGGTGGGCGCAGCGGCTGTGGCGGCGCCCGGTGGGCTTCGGCCTGCTCGCCGTGGCGGCTCTCGCGGTCCTCGCGGCCCCGGTCCTCGGCATGCGCACCGGGATGCCTTCGATCACCGTCGTTCCGCGCGGGGACTCCAGCCGGGTGGGCTACGGGTTGGTGCAGGACGGTTTCGGCGTGGGCGCACCCGGCGCCCTTCAGGTCGTCGCGCCGTCGGCGCGCGCAGACGACGCGACGGACGTGCTCCGCAGCGACCCGGGTATCGCGCAGCTGCTGCCGCCGACCGCCGGCAGCGGAGGCCACGTCCTGCTCACCGCCATCCCCCTGGACGCGCCGTCCGGACCCGCGCTCGGCGTGACGATCGACCGGCTGCGCAGCCACCTGCCCGCCGGCGTGCTCGTCGGCGGCGCGGCGGCGGAGAACCACGACCTCGAGCGGCTTCTTCGCGACCGCGCGCCGCTCGTGGTCGGCGTCGTCCTCGCCCTCGGCTTCGTGCTCCTCGTGGTCGCGCTCCAGGCCCCGCTGGTCGCCGCACTCGGCACCGTCACCAACCTGTTGGCCACGGTGGCGTCGCTGGGCGTGGCCACGCTGATCTTCCAGGACGGGTACGGCTCCGGGCTGCTCGGGTTCGAGTCGCAAGGCTTCCTCGACGCCTGGGCCCCGGTCTTCTTCTTCGCGATGATCTTCGCGATCGGGATGGACTACACGGTCTTCCTGCTGACGTCGGCCAAGGAGCACTGGGAGGGGTCGGGGGACGCCAGGCAGGCCATGGTCGGGGGCCTTGCGCAGTCCGGTCGGGTGATCTTCGCTGCGGCCGGTGGCATGGTCGCCGTCTTCTTCACGTTCGCCCTGTCCGGCCCGCTTCCACCCAAGGAGATGGGCGTCGTGCTCGGCGTCGCCGTGCTGCTCGACGCCGCCCTGGTCCGGCTGCTCCTGCTGCCGGTCCTGCTCCGGCTGACCGGACGGACCGCGTGGGCCAGCCCCCGCTGGCTGCGCCGGGTGCTGCCTGCTGTCCGGTTCGGGCACTGAAGAGAACGCATACCCTGGGCCGTATCGAGAAGAAGGAGTCACCGTGCAGCTCGAGCGCGAGACCGTCACCCCGGTCGTCAACCGGATCAAGCGTGCCCAGGGTCAGCTGGCCGGCGTCCTGAAGATGCTGGAGGAGGGCCGCGACTGCACCGACATCGTCACCCAGCTCGCGGCCGCCTCTCGCGCACTGGACAAGGCCGGGTTCGCGCTGATCGCTGCGGGCTTGGACCAGGCCCTCAGTACGGGCGACGCCGGAGCCCTCGACAAGGCGCGGCTGGAGAAGGCCTTCATGTCCCTGGCCTGACTTCCCTGCTCTGGTCTGACCGGCCGTCGGTCAGGTGCGGGCGTAGCGCTCGGCGCTGCGGGCCCGCGCCTTGGCCGCCTCCACCTCGCGGTCCTTGGGCGGTGCGGTCGTCACGAGCGCCTCGAGCAGATGCTGGGTCGCGTGCGCGACCTCCCGGACCGCCTCGTCGAAGGCCGCCTGGTTCGCCGCCGACGGCTTTGCGCTGCCGCTCACCTTGCGGACGTACTGCAGGGCGGCCGCTCCGACCTCGTCGTGGGTCGCGGGCGGCTCGAAGTTGTGCAGGGTGCGGATGTTGCGGCACATGACGTTCACTCTGCCACGGCGCCGGCGAGCCTGACGGTCACGCGACGACCGCCGGGGGCGCGACAGCCGAGGTGGTGCCCGAGCCCGGGCGGCGCGGGCGACCGGCATGACCGACACTGGGTAGGTGACGGCGTCGGTGCGCGGCCCGGAGACCGGCGCCGAGACGGGTCGGTCGTGGCGCCCGGCGGGACGACGACTGCTGATCTTCGAGATCGTCATCGTCCTGGCGCTGTCCCTGGGCAAGTCCGCGGTGTACGCCGTGGTCGACATCGTCGCCTCCTCGACCGCGCCCGGCGGCCTGGCCGCCCAGGTCACGGTGATGAACTCCTCGAAGGCTCCCGGCCGGCCGTGGCTCGACCTCGTGCTGCAGCTGCTGGGCCTCGGTTTCGGCCTGGTGCCGGTCGTGCTCGTCGGCTACCTGCTGGTGCGCGACGGGCTGGGCTGGCCCTCGATCGGCCTGGATCGCACCCGCCCGGCTCGCGACGTGGCCGGCGGGATGCTGCTGGCCGCGGCGGTCGGGGGAGCGGGGCTTGTCCTCTACCTCATCAGCCACGCGATGGGCGTCAATCTGACGGTGGTGGCCGCCGACCTGCCCGACGTCTGGTGGCGGGTCCCGGTCCTGCTCCTCGCGGCGCTGCAGAACGCGCTGCTCGAGGAGGTCGTCGTCGTCGGCTACCTGCTGCTCCGGCTGCGCCAGCTCGGGGTCGGCGATCGGACCGCGGTCGGGATCAGTGCGCTGCTGCGCGGCAGCTACCACCTGTACCAGGGCTTCGGCGGGTTCGCCGGCAACGTCGCGATGGGCCTGATCTTCGGCGCGGTCTACCGGCGGTGGGGCCGGCTCGGGCCGCTGGTCGTCGCGCACACCCTGATGGACGCGGTCGCGTTCGTCGGCTTCACCCTGCTCGCGGGCAAGGTGAGCTGGCTCCCCTCCTGATCAGGGCGTCTCGGCCGTGAGCCGGGGCGGCAACCGATGGTCGGGCACCAGCTCGGTGAGCAGGGCTCGGACCCGGGTGTCGATGTCGGCCACGATCCGCCGAACCGTCGCCGGGTCCTGGCCCTTGGGGTCGTCCAGCGGCCAGTCCTCGTAGCGCGCGCCAGGGTAGAACGGGCAGGACTCGCCGCAGCCCTGGGTGACGACGACGTCGTACGTCACGGTGGTGTCGAAGCCCTTCGGCACCTCCCGCGAGGCGTCGAGGCCCAGCTCACCGAGCGCCTCGCTGACCTCGGGATGCACCCGATCGCCGGGTTCGGAGCCGGCCGAGAACGCCTCGACGGCGTCGCCGCCGTAGCGCTCGGTCAGCAGGCGGCTCGCCACCGAGCGGCCGCCATTCGCCTTGCAGGCAAACAGGATCCGGGGAACGTCAGTCATCGAGAGCCTCCCGGCCACCGTGCGGTACGACGACGTCGTCGGCCGCGGCCGCAACGTCCGGGTAGAGCGCGCGGGCTACGACCAGACCGATCACGCCGCCGACGAGCTGGGCCGCTACGAATCCGGCGACTGACCCGGGCGCGATGCCCGCGAACGAGTCGGAGAACATCCGCCCGACCGTCACCGCCGGGTTCGCGAACGACGTCGAGGACGTGAACCAGTAGGCCGCCCCGATGTACGCGCCGACGGCCGGCCCGGCCCAGGCGGAGCGGCCGGTGCGGGCCAGCGCGAGGATGAGGGCCACCAGTCCTGCCGTCGCCACGATCTCGCCGAGCCAGAGCCGCCAGTCCGACCGGTCGGTGGTCGCGAACCCGGCCGGCACGTCGAACATCAGGTTCGCGAGCACCGCGCCCGCGATCGCACCAACGGTCTGGACCACGGCATAGGCCCCCGCGGTCCGGCCGGTCAGGCCCACCCCAGCGGCCCGGCCGAGCCACCAGTCGACCAGCGACACGACCGGGTTGAAGTGGGCTCCCGACACCGGGCCGACCATCGTGATGAGCACCGCCAGGCCGAGGACCGTGGCGGTCGAGTTGAAGAACAGCTGCAGGCCGGCGTCCCCGGGTGTGCGGTTCGTCGCCGCGATCCCCGAGCCGACCACGACGGTGACCAGCAGCCCGGTGCCGACGCCCTCGGCGAGCAGCCGCCGCCGCATCGGCGTGGCGGCGATCATCGCTGCGGCCTACGTCGGTCGCTCATGTCGCCCGAATCCTGCCGCCCCGCCGGCCCCGGGCCAAGCGAACACCCGGTGAACGCCCCCACCCCGTGATCATGAAGCTCCGGGCAGGCACGAAGAGATGCTCCTCTTCACGATCACGGTGCGGTGGGGGCGCTGTGCAGGGCAGGTGGTCAGCAGCAGCCGGTCTGGCAGCAGCTCGACTCGTCGCAGCAGTCGTCCACGGGACTCACCTCCTCCAGGCGTCGTATCGACAGACGTCAATGTCTCGCGGAATATCGACATCTGTCAATGCGCTTCGCGTAGCATGTCCCCCGTGAGCACGCCCGCGCCGCCGGCCGCACCCGTCACGCCCCCGCAGGGGCGCCGGGTCCTGCCGCTGCTCGAGGACCTGGCCTCCTGCTGCGTGCCGTTGAGCTCGGCGCTGCTCCCGCTCGAGGGTGCCGTCCCGCTGGCCACGGCGTTCTCGGCGCTGGGCGACCCGGTGCGGTTGCGTGTGGTCAGCCTGCTGATGACCGCCCCCGGCGGCGCGGTGTGCGCGTGCGACCTCGTCGAGCCGGTCGGCAAGAGCCAGCCGACCGTCAGCCACCACCTCAAGGTGCTGCGGGACGCCGGCCTGGTCACCGCGACCCGCAAGGGCGCGAACATCTGGTACGCCGTCGTGCCCGAGCAGCTGGCTGCCCTACGCGCCGTCCTCGCCCCCAGCCCTGCGACGGCCTAGTCGTCCGTGACCCCGGGACCGTCCGTCCCGCCCGAGCCGTCCGAGCCGCCACCGGTCTCCGTAGGTGTCGGTGTCGGCGTCGCGGACTCATCGTCGTCGCCGCGGGACCTGTCGGCCGTGGCGTCGTCGCTCGTCCCGTCGCCGCCTCCGGAGCCGTCGTCGTCACCGGTCATCTGAGGCGTCGGCGTCGTGGTCGACGCGTGGTGGTCCCCGACGGGGGCGCTGGTCGAGCTCGCGCCGGGCGCCACCGCGATCGCCGACGGGTGGTCCGTCGAGGCGTGCTGTCGGCGGGCCTGTCCGGCGGCGCGTTGCCGGGACGACGTCCACCGGCTGTGCGCGACCGGGTCGTCCGGCTTCCGCTCTGAGCCGGTCGGGTGCGGCGTCGTGACGGCTGGGGTGACCACGACCCCGGCGTCGGGCCCGCGACCGAATCCGGTCGCGGCGGCTGCCCCGACGGCCGTCACGACAGCCAGCGCCGCGGCGGCCGCCAGAAGGGCCGGGCGCAGCCGTCGCCGCGCAGACCGGCGTACCGGTCCGGGCCCCAGCTGCACGACCAGCGTCTGCTCGCCGGTCTCGAGACCCGTCGGCCCGTCCACGAACGCGCCTAGCTGCTCGACGAGGAACGTGGTCAACGCCTCGTCGGCGGCGGGCATCTTCAGCTGCCCGGGGGTGCCCGCCAACGGCATGAGCAGGACCGCCACCCGCCGGTCGTCGGGGTCGGCGGAGCGGTGCAGCTCGGCGAGCAGGGAGTCGTTCATGTCGACCTAGTGATCGTTCGACGGGTGCCCGGGGATACGGCGAGGGGCTGCACATGGCGCAGGCGTGCCAGCGCGCGGTGCTGAAGGGCCTTCACGGCCCCCACCGGCTTCCCGAGGACCTCGGCGGTCTCGGCGAGGGAGAGCTCGGCGACGATCCGCAGCAGCAGCACCGATCGCTGGTCCTGGGTCAGCACGGCCAGACGGCTCAGAGCCTCGGCCGTGTCGGCCCGGGCCATCGCCACGTCCTCGGCGCTGGGGGCTGCTCGCCCCGCCAGTTCATCAACAACCGCGGCGAGCGGAACCTCCTGACGTGACGATCGCCGGTGGGCATCTACGCCCTTGTGGTGCGCGATCGTGAACAGCCAGGCCCGAAACGCGGCCCCGTCCCCTTCGAACCGCCCGATCCCGCGGAACGCAGCGAGGAAGACCTCGGACGTCGCGTCGTCGGCATCCCGGACGCCACCGGCCCGCAAGTACGCGGCGACCCTGGGCGCCAACGACTCCCACAGCCGGCCGAAGGCCCATCCGCCGCCGGCCCGGGCTGCGTCGACGAGCGCGTCGAGGTCGTCCATCACGCCTCCGGCCGCGGATCAGTCTGGAACGTCTGTGGGACGTCGAGGACAGGGTGCATAGGGCGACACGTGCATCGACCGCGGGGCGGGCCGACCTGAGCACCCTGCCACGCGTCAGGTCATGCACTGGTACGTGTGCGGTCATCTCCGGGTTCGACCTGGGGGTTGGCCCATCCGGGCGACATGTCCGTCACAACCCGTATCCCCGTGACCACACCGGCCGATGACGACGAGTGAGAGCCGGGTGCCTGACCCGGACAGATCTGACGGGAGCCTCCCCATGGCCAGTTCGTCCACCCGGCCGGTGAAGCGGCTGCTCGTGCTCGGTGCCGCCGTGCCGTTCGCGTTCTTCGGTTACAACGCCTTCCCGGTCGCGGCTGCCACCCCGACGTGTGCCGGCCAGCCGGCCACCATCGTCGTGAGCGCCAGCTCCGCGCACACGGTGCGCGGTAGCAGCCACCGCGACGTCATCGTGGTGCACGACGCCGGCCACGTGGTGCGGGCGGCAGGCGGCAACGACCTCGTCTGCGGATCGGGGGGTCACGACGTGATCCACGGCGGGTCCGGCCGTGACCGGATCATGGGCTTTGCCGGTCGCGACGCGCTGTGGGGCGGGTCCGGCCCGGACGACATGACCGGTGGCAGCGGTGACGACGAGCTCGAAGGGCAGGACGGCGACGACGTCGAGAGCGGCGGCGCCGACGACGACACCGTGATCGGTGGCTCCGGCGACGACGAGCTGTCCGGCGACCAGGGTGACGACGACCTGCAGGGCGACCAAGGTGACGACGACCTGCAGGGCGACGAGGGCAACGACGACTGCGAGGACGACGACGCGTCGGCAGCCACGTCAACCCAGTGCGACGACCAGGGCGACGACGACCAGGGCGAGAACGACAACGCCGGCGACGACGACGGAGGTAGCGACGACGGGGGCTCCGACGACTGAACGCTCGCAACGTCCGATGACAGCCGAACGGCGGGTCCCGATCGGGGCCCGCCGTCCGGCTTGCGTGGAGGTCAGCCCTGCGGCTGCCCCGTCACGGGGTCGAGCAGGTACGGCGCGGCGTTCGGCGCGTTGCCGTAGGCGTGCCCGTCGCCCTTCTTGGCCGCGAAGTCGAACAGCCCGTCAAGGCTGCCGGCCTTCGCGTCCATGCTGCCGGGGATCCGGCCCAGTCCCCAGTTGTCCTCGACGAAGCGGGTGATCGAGGACTGGTCGGTCAGGGTGTGGTCGACCGCGTTGGACCGCGACCAGGGCGAGATGACCAGCAGCGGTTGCCGCGGGCCGTAGCCGCACCGACCCTGCTGGCCGGCGACCGGCGTACCCGTGCCGCACAGGCCCGCACCGGTGAGCGCGTCGGCCACCGTCTGGGACGGGTTGCTCACCCCGCTGTAGGCGTGGTCGTACCAGCCGTCCGAGTCGTCGTAGGCGATCACGACCGCGGTGCTCTTCCAGTCCGGTGTCTGCTGCAGTGCGTTGATCTCGTCGACGACGAACTGCTGCTCGTCCAGCGGGTCGGAGTACTGCGCGTGACCGTCCTGGATCCCGGGGGCCTTGAGGAAGCTGACGGCTGGGAGCGCGGACGGCGGCAGGTCACCGGAGCCGATGGCGCCGACCAGCTGGTCGAAGTCGCTGGTGTCGTACTGGTGGTTCGGGGTGTCGAACTGCGGGTTCCCCCCGACGACGTGCTGCGTGTCTGTCCCGATCGTCCGCAGCGCCGACATCGGCACGTCGCCGTTCGAGTCGGTCGGCAGCGTGAGGTGGTGCGGGTTCGCCGTCGACGCGTAGTACTGGAACGGCTCGTGGTGGGGGATGTAGTCGTCCTTGTAACCGTACTGGCCGGTCCCCGTGCCGAGGGCAGACGGCAGGCCGACACCGATCGGGTGCACGGCATTGCAGATGCCCTGGTTGCTCGAGTGCGGCACCGAGGCGTTGAAGCCGCCAGTCGCGAACTCGTCCGGCACGAAGCTCGACGTCGCCTGACCCGGGTGGCCGGTCGCCGTTGCGGCATCCGCGAACGACGTGGTCGGACGGAAGCCGCCCTGGAACCAGCCCCAGGACAGCCCGGCCGAGTTGAGCTCGTCGCCGATGTTTGTCCCGCTCATCCCCACCGCGTCGCGGGTCGAGCAGTCGTCCCAGTAGGGCTGGGCGTCGCCGGTGAGCGACGCGCCGCCCTGGCCGTCGCCGACGACGTCGGAGTTCACGCCCGAGCTCACGTTGCCGACCTTGTGGGTCATGTCTACGCCGCCGGTGTCGCCCGACACCAGGTTGATGGCCCCGGGCGCGGACGGCCCGAAGGTTGTGCTGTACGAGTTGTCGCTCATCGAGTAGCGCTGCGCGTAGTTCCACAGCGCCGTGACGCTGTTGCCGTCGTAGTAGTTCATGACGTCATTCGCGTTGCACTTCTGGGTGGTGGAGCCCGGGATGGTGCTCGTGCGGTTGCCGACGGTCTGGGGGAACTTGTCCATCGCGCCGTTGTCGAAGGCCTTCTGCTCGTCGGTGTAGTTGTGGTCCTGGTCGCAGGTGAGCACGTCGTGCACGTTCGTCGGGTCGTACCGGCGGGGGTTCGCCGGAGCCGGAAGGGTGTTTCCGGCTGCGTCGACCTGGTGGTTGGGGTTCGCAGTCAGGAGCGCCGTGGTGAGGCCGTCGACGGACGGGGTTCCGGAGCCCGCGTGGAACGTCTGCCCACCGGTGTTGGCCGCCTGCGGGTAGGTGCCGAAGTAGTGGTCGAAGGAGACGTTCTCCTGGAAGATCACGACCAGGTGCTGGATCGGCGTCGCGGTGTCCGGCGGCGGCGCGGCGACGGAGGTCCCAGCTCCGGGGCCGGCTGTCAAAGCCGTGAGGGTGGCGGTCAGGACGGCGGCGCCCACCGCCGATCGCCTGCCGATGTGGGATCGAAGCATGCTCGGGCCCTTCTCTGTCGTCCGCTGGTAGGTCGTGGTGGTCGGCCTGACCACAACCCAGCCGGACGACGGGCAGCCACCACGTCGGTGAATGCGAGTCGGACCCCGGTTGAACAGTCCGCGGTGTGACGTCCTGGGGCGCCGGCCGAACTCAGCCAAGCTGCCTGGGCCGGCACGTGCGGGTGTCGCCCCCAGCGTTGCTCCGACCCCCTAAGCCCGGATCCGGCCCCGCCGGCTCAGCCGGCGGCAGCGTCGTGCTGGTGATCGTGCTCCGGGTCGCCCGGTGACCCGTGCCCGGCCTCGTGCTCCGCGACCTGCCGGCGTACGTCGTCCATGTCCAGGTCGCGGACGGCGGTGATGACCTGCTCGAGGGCCGGCGCCGGCAGCGCACCGGGCTGGGCGAAGACCAGGGTCCCGTCGCGGAAGGCCATCAGGGTCGGGATCGAGGTGATCGAGGCCCGCATCGCGAGCTCCTGCTCGGCCTCGGTGTCCACCTTGGCGAACGTCACGTCGGTGTGGACCTCCGAGGACGCCTCGAACACCGGTGCGAACATCCGGCACGGACCGCACCATTCCGCCCAGAAGTCCACGAGCACGATCCCGTCGCTCTCGATGAGCTGGTCGAAGTTCGTAGTGGTCGCCTCGACGGTGGCCATGAAGTCCTCCTTGGATCAGGTGCCGGAGATGCTGCCTGCCTGTTCTTTCGACTGCTGCAACACTGCGAGGCCCATGCCGTGTTCCGGGACCGGGCCGACCCCGACGCAGCGGACGCCCGCGCGACGAACGGTCGGAGGAGCAGGAGGAGTCCGGTGGCGCAGACCCGACGCAGCGCGGGGTTGCTCGTCTTCCGACATGCCGGCGGCCGCGTCGAGGTGCTCCTGGGGCACATGGGCGGCCCGTTCTGGGCCCGCAAGCAGGAGCACGCCTGGTCGCTGCCCAAGGGCGAGTACGGGGCCGATGAGCCAGCTCGGGACGCCGCGGCGCGGGAGTTCGCCGAGGAGACCTCCCTGCCGGTACCGCCGGGGGAGTGGCTCGACCTGGGCTCGGTCCGCCAGTCCGGCGCCAAGGAGGTGACCGCTTGGGCGGTCGAGGGTGACCTGGACGCGGCCGCCGCTGAGAGCAACACAGTCGACCTGGAATGGCCGCGCGGATCGGGGCGGCGGGTCACCTTCCCCGAGATGGACCGGTTCGCCTGGGTCGACGTCGCCACCGCCCGCGAGCTGCTCGTGACGGCGCAGGCGGCCTTCCTGGACCGGCTGGCCGATCGGCTCACGTCGTCGGGGTAGGCGTGGGTCCGGTGGTGCGGTCGGCGCCGCGCGGGAGCCGGCGTACCGCAGGGACCGAGGCCACGACGGCCGCGGTCGCGATGCCGAGCACCGACATGCCCAGCAACGCGGGGCGTACGCCGATGCCGGCGCTCACGGCACCGGCGACGAGGTTGCCGACGGGGATCAGCCCCGCGCTGGTCAGGTAGTCGTAGGACGACACCCGGGACAGGGCGCGGTCGGGCACGTGCTCCTGCAGTGAGGTCTCCCACAGCGTGAAGCAGCCGGTCACGCAGATGCCGGCGAGCAGCTCCAGCCCGGCGATCGCCACCACCGGCGCGCCGCTGCCGATGAACGCGGCCTGGCACGAGGCGCCGATGAGCATCAGGGCCGCGACCCGCACGGCGAACCGCGGTCGCCAGCGCAGCAGCAGCAGGTCGCCGAGCACGCACCCCAGCCCGAAGCCCGCGGTGATCAGCGCCCAGGACTTCGCGCCGTCCATGGTGTCGGCGGCGAGCACCGGGCCGAGCACGAAGATCGAGGGCAGGACCACGACGTGGTACGACGCCATGCCGCCCAGGAACGCCAGCACCCAGGTGCGGCGGCGCACCTCGCCCCACCCCTCCTTGAGGCTGGTGAGGAAGTGCGTCGTGCTGGCCTGCGGGTCCTCGCCGTGCAGCACCTGGGAGACGACGCGCGGGCGCAGCGGGATGAGGCAGGCCACCGAGACCGCGAACGTGCCGGCGTCGAACAGGAAGGCGCCGCCCGGCCCACCGGCGTACGCCACGAGCAGTCCGCCGAGGACGGGGCCGATGATCGCGCCGACCGAGTAGCTCAGGCCGCGCAGCGCGTTGGCCGGCTGCAGGTTGGCCGGCGCCACGGTCCCGGGCAGCAGGCCGGTGAACGCGGGGGCGAAGAACGCGTCGGCGGCGCCGTAGACCGCGGCGAGGGCCGCGAGCTGCGCGACGTGCGCGGTGCCGGCGAGCAGCAGCAGGCCGGCGGCGAGCTGGCACAGCATGCGGGTGACGTCCGACGCGATCACGATCCGCTTGCGGTTGAGCCGGTCGGCCCACACGCCCGCAGGCAGGGCCAGCACCGCGAACGGCAGGAACTGGGCGGCCGACACGATGGCGACCCCGCCGACCCCACCACCGGTCGCGAGCACCGCGAAGGGGAGCACCACACCGGTCATCCGGTCGCCGAGGATCGAGAGCACCTGACCGGTGAAGAGGAGGCGGTACTGCGGTTCGTCGCGCAGCACCGCGGGCAGCCGCGGACGGAGCCGGCGGGCGCCGGACGCCTTCTCGGCGCGTGCCTTCTCGGTGGACGGGTTCTCGGTGGACGGGTTCTCGGTGGACATGGCGCCGGACAGGCTCGCAGCCCTCCCGGCCGGGCGCCAGCGGGTTGGCCGGCTCGCGGGCGGACCCACACCGAGCCGGCGGGTCGTGCGGTGGCAGGGTGGGAACGCTGCCGAGGAGGACGCCATGGAGCACCGCACGCCCCGTGCCGAGTCGCTCGACCCGATCGAGCGCGCCTCGGTCGACGAGCTCCGGGCGCTCCAGCTCGAGCGGCTCCAGTGGTCCCTGCGCCATGCCTACGAGAACGTGCCGCACTATCGCAGCGCCTTCGACGACGCGGGCGTACGCCCCGAGGACTGCCGGTCGCTCGCCGACCTGGCGGCCTTCCCCTTCACCACCAAGCAGGACCTGCGTGAGGGCTACCCCTTCGGCATGTTCGCGGTTCCCCGGGAGCAGGTGTCGCGGATCCATGCGTCGTCCGGTACGACGGGGCGCCCGACCGTCGTCGGCTACACCGCCGAGGACATCGCCACCTGGTCGTCGCTGATGGCGCGGTCCATCCGCGCGGCCGGCGGGCGTCGGGGCGACCGGATCCATGTGGCCTACGGCTACGGGTTGTTCACCGGCGGGCTCGGGGCGCACTACGGCGCGGAGGCGCTGGGTGCCACGGTGATCCCGGTGTCCGGCGGCATGACCGAGCGGCAGGTGATGCTGATCCGCGACTTCGAGCCCGATGTCGTGATGGTCACCCCGTCGTACATGCTGGCGATCGTCGACGAGATGGAGCGCCAGGGCACGGACCCGCGCACCTGCTCGTTGCAGGTCGGCATCTTCGGTGCCGAGCCGTGGACCGACGACATGCGCCGCGAGATCGAGGAGCGCCTCGACATGCACGCCGTCGACATCTACGGGCTCTCCGAGGTGATGGGTCCTGGGGTCGCGCAGGAGTGCGTCGACACGAAGGACGGCTTGCATATCTGGGAGGACCACTTCCTGCCGGAGGTCGTCGACCCGATCACCGGTGCGGTGCTGCCCGACGGCGAGCTGGGCGAGCTGGTGTTCACGTCCCTGTCCAAGCAGGCGATGCCGGTGGTGCGCTACCGCACCCGTGACCTGACCCGGCTGCTGCCCGGGTCGGTGCGCCCGATGCGCCGGATGGAGAAGGTCACGGGCCGGTCGGACGACATGATCATCCTGCGCGGTGTCAACCTCTTCCCGACCCAGATCGAGGAGCTCGTCCTGCGGCTCCACCCGCTGTCGCCGCACTTCCAGTGCGTGCTGCGTCGCAACGGCCGGCTCGACTCGTTGACGGTGCGTGTCGAGCGCCGGCCGGCAGCCTCCCCCGAGGAGGCCGGTGCGGCCGGCCGCGAGCTCGCCGAGCGGGTCAAGGCCACGATCGGGGTCAGCATCGCGGTCGACGTCGTTGATCCCGACGGCATCGAACGGTCGGTTGGAAAGATGCGCCGCATCGTCGATGAGCGGTCCGCCTGACCGTGACAGCGCGCGAGCACAACGGCGAGCGGTTCGTCGCGGTCGACTGGTACGCCGAGGATCTCGCCGCGTCGGTGTTCGTCGGCTGCGAGTTCGTCGACGCCGACCTGACCGAGACGACGAGTCGCGGCGCCCGGTTCGAGGACTGCACGTTCCTGGGCGGGCAGCTCAACGCGTCGACGCACGAGGGCACGTCGTTCACGGGCTGCCGGTTCCGGCGTACCTCGTTCTTCACGGCGACCCTGCGTGGCTGCAAGCTGGTGGGCTCGTCGTTCGCCGAGGCCCGGCTGCGGCCGATGACCGTGGAGGGCGGCACCTGGTCCTACGCCGACCTGCGCGGCGCGGATCTCTCCGAGGTCGACCTCACCGGCGTGAAGCTCGTCGAGGCTGACCTGACCGAAGCGACCCTGCGGCGCACCGTGCTGCGCGACGCGGACCTCACCCGGGCCACGCTGCGCAACGTGCGGCTCGACGACACCGACCTGGTCGGTGCCGACCTCAGCGGCGTGCACCTCGTCGGCATCGAGTGGAAGGGGTCGAAGGTCGACACGACCCTGGGCCTGCTCATCGCCGAGGCAGCCGGCGCGGTCGTCCTGGGCTGACCGTCGACCACGGAC
>DATBDW010000117.1:0-9558 GCA_036269735.1 Actinomycetes bacterium | reverse complement strand
CGCCCTCTGCCCGCCGTACGCGAGCGTGCCCGTGATCGACGGCCGCCTCGCGCTGGGCACCTGGCAGTCGGTCTGCCTGGTGGACCTGAACAGGGACAATCCGATCCGCCAGGTCCGGCTCTCCTACCTGCCCGCCTGAGGGCGGCCGGGACTGCCCCCGGGCTGGGCTACCGGGGCGAACGGCTTGCGTCCGGGCGCGGGGACGTGTGGACTACGCGCAGCACGACCGACCAGCTTGACCGGGAACACACGCCGGGGCCGGACCACCGGACCCCACGTCGACGAGGAGGCACGGGTGACTGCGACCGCGGACAACGCGGGAGGTGATCGCCTGGCCGGACGCCTCGGCGTGAAGCCGGGCCAGGTCGTGCAGGAGCTCGGCGTCGACGAGGACTCCGACGACGACCTGCGCGCGGGGATCGCCGAGCTGACCGGGAACGCTCTCGTCGGCCCGGAGTACGACGACGTCGTGGACGCCGTCCTGCTCTGGTGGCGCGACGACGACGGTGACCTGGTCGACGCCCTGGTCGACTCGCTGGTGTCCCTCGACGACGTCGGGGTCGTGTGGCTGCTGACGCCCAAGGCAGGCCGTCCCGGGCACGTCGAGCCGGGGGAGATCGGCGACGCCGCACCGACCGCGGGGCTGCACCAGACCAGCAGCATCTCGGCCGCCCCGGAGTGGTCCGGGACGCGGCTGGTCGCCCGTCGTTCGCACCGCTGAGGGCGCGCCCGCGGACCGGGGCTAGCCCGGGATCCCGGGGATGCGGCGGACCAGCCGGCTGAGCCCGCGAACGTTGCGCACCGCCGCGGCCAGCGCCGGGCCACCGGGCAGCCCCGGGACGGCCTCGACGATCGGGGCGAGCGCGAGCAACCCGCCGACGTGGTGCAGCCGCAGGTCGCGGCGCGCCAGCATCGCCGGCACGCCGCGGCGGCCGGCGGAGGCGTCGAGGATGTCGGCCGCGTCACCCTGCACCGCCGGCCAGGTACCCGGCACCTCGGGCAGCTCCAGGGTCGTCCACGCCCCCTGGCCGGACGCGAAGGCCCAGCCGTCCTCGGGGGAGAGGCACGCCGCGCTGGCGGTGATGTCGCACCGCGCCGCCAGCGCGCCGGTGGTGTCCACCAGCGCCGCCAGCCCGGCTGAGAGCAGGCCGGGGGACGGCCCCGACACGCCGGCCGGAGCGAGGTCGAGGGTGTGGATCGCCAGCTCGTACGCCGAGGCGGCGATCAGCGTCGTGAGCGGCAGCGGGCCGAGCACCGATCGCACCGGGCGGGTGCCGAGCTCGGCGGCGTCACCGGTGGCGAAGTGGGCCGCGATGTCGTCCCGGGCCTCCTGCAAGGCGGCGACCACGTCGGCGCGCGGCGCGTGCCGCTCGCTGGCGACCAGCGCCTCGTTGTGCGCGTCCTGGTCGAAGGTGGCTGACCGCCGGTCGGCCCAATCGGTCGCCGCCGAGCCGTCGTCGCTCGTCGCCTCCTGCCGCATCCGCTGGTAGGAGCGGCTCCCCGGCCAGGACCCGAGGTGTACGCAGACCGCTCGGGCGTTCCAGCCAGTCAGGCGGGTCGGCGCGTCGAGGTCGACCGCGCCCGCCGTACCGATGAACTCGTCCCAGGCGGGGAGCAGCAGCCCGGCGACGTCCGCCGGGTCCCACGACGCCAGCCCGGCCTCGCCGTCGGACGGCGACAGGGGAGCGGCCGAGGATCCTGACACACTGGACATCCTGCCAGCGGATGTGGATGCGAGAGCCGGAGGACCGAGGCGATGACGACGGCAGTGGGCGAGGAAGCCCCGGACTTCGAGCTCCAGGACCAACACGGCCAGCGGGTGCGCCTCTCGTCCCTGCGCGGGACGAAGGCCGCCCTGGTCGTCTTCTACCCGTGGGCGTTCTCGCGGGTCTGCGGCGGTGAGCTGGCCGTGCTCCAGGCGCAGCTGGACGAGATCGCCGGCGAGGACGTGGCGCTGTTCGCCGTGTCCACCGACCCGATCTTCGCGTTGCGGGCCTACGCCGACCAGGAGGGGATCACCTTCCCGCTGCTCTCCGACTTCTGGCCGCACGGCGCCGTGGCGAAGGACTACGGCATCTTCAGCGAGGAGGTCGGGATCGCCCTGCGCGGCAGCTTCCTTGTGGACCGCGACGGCGTCGTCCGGTGGACGGTCGTCCACGACATCCCCGACGCCCGAGACGTCGACGAGTACAAGAAGGCGATCGCCTCGCTCTAGGCTTCCTCCGTTCGCCGGGGCGCATAGCTCAGCTGGTTAGAGCACCTCCCTTACAAGGAGGGGGCCGGCGGTTCGAGTCCGTCTGCGCCCACCCGCCGATGTCCGGCTGCTCGGACGCAGAAGCGCCGCGGAGGCGCCCCTGCCGGGCCTCCGCGGCGTGCCCCTGGGTCTCAGTCGGCTATCGAGACGACCACCAGGACGATCGCCATCAGCACGACGATCCCGATCAGGACCAGGGTGACCCCGAGGTCCGGCGCGATCGACTGGTGCGCCTGCGGCATGCGCTTCATGACTCGTTGGTACCTCCACCGGGACGGGACGTCAACGGTCGCAGCACATAGGTTGTCGATGTGCGCGTGACGATGTTGCTTGCCGACTCGGCCCAGGAGGTCAACGGGAAGCTCTACGTCCTCGGCGGTGGCTGGTCGGTCACCGGCCCCGACGTGCCGCCGATGGCCATCGCCATCAAGCTGGACGTGCCGTGGAGCGGCGCCAATGCGCCGCACCAGTTCGTGCTGGACCTGGTCGACGAGGACGGGCACCCGGTGAGTGCGGGTGACGCAGGCGGTGGCGTTCGGGTCGAAGGCAGCTTCGAGGTCGGCCGGCCCGCGGGCCTCCGGTCGGGCAGCGACATCGACGTCGCGTTCGTGGTGAACCTCCCGCCGCTCCCCATCACCGCGGGCCGCTACACCTGGCGGCTCTTCATCGACGGGGAGTCAGGCGAGGACTGGGTGCGACCGTTCCAGGTCCGGGGCCGCGCGTGACCGACGGCGTCCGGCTCGCCGACGTCCTCGCCGTCCTCGACCGGCACTACGACCCCCGCTGGGCCGCGGAATGGGACGCCGTCGGGCTGGTCACCGGCGACCCGGATCAGCGGGTACGCCGGGTGCTGCTCGCGGTCGACCCGGTGCAGGCCGTCGTGGACGAGGCCGTGGCGTGGGACGCCGACCTGCTCGTCACCCACCATCCGCTGCTTCTGCGCGGTGTGCACTCCGTCGCGACCACCCACCCGAAGGGCCGGGCCGTCACGGCGTTGGTCCGGGCCGGCGTCGCCCTGCACGTCGCGCACACCAACGCCGACGTCGCCAATCCTGGTGTCTCGGACGCCCTCGCGGCGGCGCTCGGGCTCACCGACCTGCGCCCGCTGCAACCGATGCCCGACGACCTCCTCACCAAGCTGGTCACCTTCGTGCCCGACGCGGACGCGGACCGGCTGGTCGACGCGCTCGCCGCTGCCGGGGCCGGTCGGCTGGGCGACTACGAGCGGGCCGCCTTCACCTCCACGGGCACCGGGACGTTCACCCCGCTGGCCGGGGCCGACCCGACGATCGGGGAGGTCGGCCGCCGCGAGGACGTCGCGGAGACCAGGGTCGAGATGGTGCTCCCCTCCCACCGGCGGGCGGCCGTCGTCGCCGCCCTGCGCGCGACCCACCCCTACGAGGAACCGGCCTTCGATCTGACCCAGCTCGTCGCGCAGCCTGGCCGCAGGGGCCCGGGCCGGGTCGGGCGCTGGCCCGCCGAGGGCACCCTGCAGGACCTGGCCGGCCACGTCGCGGCCGCTCTGCCGGCCACCCCGCACGGGGTCCGCGTGGCGGGCGATCTCGACCGACCGGTCCGTACCGTGGCCGTGCTCGGCGGCGCGGGAGACGACATGTTCGAGGACGTGCGTGCCAGCGGCGCCGACGCCTACGTCACCTCCGACCTGCGCCACCACCCGGCGTCCGAGGCCCTCGCGCACGGGTTCCCGGGATTGGTGGACGTCAGCCACTGGGCCGGCGAGTGGCCCTGGCTGGCCGACTGTGCCCGGTTGCTCCGCGACGGGCTCGGCGCGCGGGCGGTTACGGTGGACACCCGGGTGTCCGAGCTCGTCACCGACCCGTGGCTCGACCCGCACTCCGCACGCCCCACCCCGAGGAGCCCGTCCTGAAAGCCGCCGCCGCCGACCAGCTCCGCCTGCTCGACCTGCAGTCCCTCGACACCCGCCTCGACCAGCTGGCCCATCGGCGTCGCACGCTGCCCGAGCATGCCGCCCTCGCCGAGCTGGACACCGAGCTCGGTTCGTTGCGCGACCAGATCGTCGTCGCCGAGACCGAGCAGAGCGACCTGGCCCGCGAGCTGAAGAAGGCCGAGGGCGACGTCGACCAGGTCCGGGCCCGGGCCGCGCGCGACCAGAAGCGCCTCGACGCCGGCCAGGTCTCCTCGCCGAAGGAGCTCGAGGGACTCCAGCACGAGATCGCCACGCTGGCCAGGCGGCAGTCCGACCTCGAGGAGATCGTGCTCGACGTCATGGAGCGGCTGGAGTCCGCCCAGAGCCGCGCGAGCGAGCTCGGCACCCAGCAGGAGGCGGCCCGGGCCAGGGCGGCCGAGCTCACCGCCGCCCGCGACACGACGACGGCCGGGATCGACGCCGACACGACCCAGCTCGGTTCCCAGCGGGCGACCCAGGCGAGCGCCATCGACGCGGCCCTGATCACGCTGTACGAGAAGATCCGCGAGCAACAGGGCGGCGTCGGCGCCGCCGAGCTCCGCCAGCGGCGGTGCGGCGGTTGTCGTCTCGAGCTGAACAACGTCGAGATCAACGAGCTGCGCGACGCGGACCCGGACGAGGTGATGCGCTGTGACGAGTGCCGGCGGATCCTCGTCCGTACCGGGGAGTCCGGACTGTGAGGCCGGTGCTGTGACCCGGTTCGTCGTCGAGGCCGACGGCGGCTCCCGTGGTAACCCCGGCCCGGCGGCGTACGGCTCGGTCGTGAAGGCCAGCGACGGGACGGTGCTGCGCGAGATCGCGGAGCACATCGGTACGGCGAGCAACAACGTCGCCGAGTACCGCGGCCTGATCGCCGGGCTCGAGGCGGTGCGCGAGCTCGATGCCGGCGCGAGCGTCGAGGCCCGGCTGGACTCCAAGCTGGTGGTCGAGCAGATGTCGGGGCGCTGGAAGATCAAGCACCCGTCGATGCGCGAGCTGGCCCTGCGCGCCCGCGAGGTGCTGCCGCCGGAGAACGTGACCTACACCTGGGTGCCCCGGGAGCGGAACAAGCACGCCGACCGGCTGGCCAACGAGGCGCTCGACGCCGCGGCGCGCGGCGAGCCGTGGTCGCCCGGCGCCAGCACGGCCGAGCTGCTCGCGATGGACGCCGAGGCGGCCGACGTGTCGGCGCCGCCGCGGGCCAGCCTCGTCGGGTGGGACGCCGGCCTGGGTACGCCGACGACGACCCTGCTGCTGCGCCACGGCCAGACCGCGCACACCGTCGAGAAGCGGTTCAGCGGGTCGGGTGGCCACGACCCCGAGCTGTCCGCGGAGGGCGAGATGCAGGTGCGGGCGGCCGCCGAACGGCTCGCCGCCGATGGTGCCGTCGACATCGTGCTCGCCTCCCCGCTTCGCCGGACACTGCAGACCGCGCAGGCCGTGGGCGACCTGCTCGGTCTCGAGGTGCGCGTCGAGGACGGTTTCCGCGAGTGCGCCTTCGGCGAGTGGGAGGGCCTCACCTTCGAGCAGGTGCGCGCCGGGTGGCCCGACGAGCTGGCCGATTGGCTCGGCAACCCGGCGGTCGCGCCGCCGGGCGGCGAGTCATTCGTCGACGTACGCAAGCGCGTGCTGCGCGCGCGCGACCAGGTGCTCGCGCGTTACCCGCGCGGCTCGGTCCTGGTGGTCACGCACGTGACGCCCATCAAGGTGCTGGTGGCAGACGCGCTCGAGGCGTCCCTGTCGGCGCTGTACCGGATGGAGCTTTCGCCCGCGACGCTCACCGAGGTGCAGTGGTTCGAGTCGGGCCAGGCGTCGCTGCGCCGCTTCAACGACGCGGCCCACCTGCACTAGCGACCCGGTCCCGTCTTGTGGACGCGGACACACCGCGCCGTCGGCGTGCCAGGTGCCAACGCGTCCACAGCAGGGTCAGGTGAGCCACTCGCTGAGCACCTCGGCGGTGTGCTGGCCGGTGGCCGGCGGCGGTCGGTCGAGGTTTGTCGGCGTACCACTGAACCGCGGCGCTGGTGCCGGCTGTACAACCCCGCCGTGCTCGACGAACGTCCCGCGCGTGACGAGGTGGCGCTGCTGCTGGGCTTCGAGCAGGGACAGCACCGGTGCCACGCAGGCGTCGGAGCCGGCGAACTCTGCGGTCCACTCGGCACGCGTGCGGCCGGCGAAAGCGGCGGCGATCCGTTCGCGCAGCGCCGGCCAGGTGGTGGGGTCGGTGCGGTCGCCGTCGGCCGCGCCGATGCCCAGCCGGTGCAGCAGCTCGTCGTAGAACGCCGGCTCGAGGGCGCCGACGGCCATCCAACCGCCGTCCAGGGTTCGGTACGTGCCGTAGAACGGCGCGCCGCCATCGAGCAGGTTGCCGCCGGGTCGGTCGGTCCAGGCACCAGCGCCCAGCAGCCCGTGGAACATCGTGGTGAGGTGCGCGGTGCTGTCGACCATCGCGGCGTCGACGACCTGCCCGGTGCCGGACTCGCGCGTGGCGTGCAGCGCGGCCAGCAGCCCGACGACGAGGTAGGTGGCGCCGGCGAAGTCGCCGAGCAGGTTGAGCGGCGGCATCGGCGGGTCGTGCGCCGGGGCGCTGGCGCCGAGCGCACCGGTGACGGCGACGTAGGTGATGTCGTGGCCGGCCGTCGCGGCCGCCGGGCCGGCCTGCCCCCAGCCGGTCATCCGGCCGTAGACGAGGGCCGGTCGGCGGGCCAGGCACTCGCCCGGGCCGACACCGAGCCGCTCGGCGACGCCGGGCCGCATGCCTTCGACGAGGAGGTCGGCGTGCGAGACGAGGTCGAGCACTCGCCGTACGTCGTCGGGGTCCTTGAGGTCCAGCGCGACCGAGCGTTTGCCGCGTCCGAGGACGTCCTGCTCGGGCGGTACGACGGCCAGCGCAGGCCCACCGGGCCGGTCGATGCGCACCACGTCGGCACCGAGGTCGGCCAGCAGCATGCCGGCGAACGGCGCCGGCCCGATGCCGGCCAGCTCGACGACCCGCAACCCAGCGAGCGGGCCGGTCACCGGGTCACCGGGTCACCGGGTCAGCTTGGGCAGCACGTCGCGGCCGAAGACCTCGATCCACTCCGCCTGGTTGCGCCCGACGTTGTGCAGGTAGACCCGGTCGAAGCCGAGGTCGACGTAGCGCTGGATCTCGGCGCGGTGCGCGTCGGGGTCGGCCGAGATGACCATCCTGCCCTCGAAGTCCTCCGGCCGGACGAGGGCGGCCATCGCCTCGAAGTGGTGCGGTGAGCGGATGTCGGCCTTGGCGAACTTCATGCCGCCGTTGGGCCACTCGGTCATCGCGTTGGCGAGGGCCTGCTCGTCGGTCTCTGCCCACGACAGGTGCAGCTGCAGCACCTTGGGCATCGTGTCGGGATCCTTACCGCCCTCCCGCGCGCCCTCCGCGAACTTGTCGAACAGGCCGCCGATCTTCTCCAGCGGCGCGCCGACGGTGATGATGCCGTCGGCGTGCCTGCCGGTGCGCTTGGCGTTGATCGGACCGGCGGTGGCGACGAGCACCGGCGGGGGAGTGGCGGGCATCGTCCAGAGCCGGGTGGTCTCGAGGGTGAAGAAGCGGCCATGGTGCTTGACGTCTTTGCCGGCCACGGATGCGTCGAAGAGCTTCTTGATGACCTCGATCGCCTCGAACATCCGGGTCGACCGCTCGGCGGCCTCCGGCCAGTAGCCGCCGATGACATGCTCGTTGAGCGCCTCGCCGGCACCGACACCGAGCCAGTGCCGGCCCGGGTACATCGCCTCGAGCGTCGCGCTGGCCTGGGCGACCACTGCGGGATGGAACCGGAACGACGGGCAGGTGACGCCGGGCCCGAGATCGCCGGTGGTCCGCTCGCCGACTGCCGTCAGCACGTTCCACACGAAGGAGGACTGGCCTTGCGCCGGCACCCACGGCTGGAAGTGGTCTGCGGCCATGCAACCGCTGAAGCCGTGCTGCTCGGCCAGCGCCGTGAGCTCCACGGCCTCCATCGGACCGAACTGCTCGAGCATCGCCGCGTATCCGACGGTCAGCACAGCCATGCCGCCGAGCCTATCGACGCGCCTTCGTGCACCAACCGAACGGCGGGTCTAGTGGTTGGTGGCGGCGAGGGCCAGGGTCGACGTCAGGACCAGCACCGGTACGCCGACAAGACCGAGCTTGGCGAACTGGCGGGCCGACACGTCGAGGCCCCGCGCCCGCAGCCGTTCCCGCCAGAGCAGCGTGGCCAGCGAGCCCCACAGCAAGACCATCGGCCCGACGTTGGTCCCGACGAGCAGGGCGAGCAGACGCAGGTCACCGGCACCGGCCGCCTGCGGCTCCAGCACGAGGTACGCCGGCAGGTTGTTCAGCAGGTTGCTCGCGGCCGCCCCGACGCCCGCCACCTGCAGGAGGGCCGCGACGTCGGTGCCGTCACCGATGACCGCCGACACGACCCGGTCACCGCCATGGCGCAGCACGGTCTCGACGGTGAGGGCCAACCCGAGGACGAACAGGGCGAGCTGCCAGGGGACCAGCTGCCACCGCAGGGCACGCGGTCGGCGTACCGCGAAGACGACGACGAGGACACCCGCCGCCACCGTCACCACCCACGTCGGCGAGCCGCCGAGCAGCAGCGCCGGGACGGTGCCCAGGCACGCGGCCGCTGCCGCCGTGATCAGCACGACATCCTCGGCCCGCGGCCGCGGCGGAGGGGAGTAGCGGACCCGCAGCAGTCGTCGGTAGCGCATCGCCAGCAGCCCGACGGTGAGGACGACCGCCACCAGCTCCGGCGCCCACATCCGGGTGGCGAACTCGTGCGGCGTGAGGTCGAGGCGGTCCACCGCAAGCAGGTTGGTGAGGTTGGAGACCGGCAGGAGGAGGCTGGCAGTGTTGGCCAGCGCCACGGTCAGGAACGCGAACGGCATCGGCGGCAGGTCGAGCTGGACGGCCATCGAGAGGACCACCGGGGTCAGCAGGACCGCCGTGGTGTCCAGCCCGAGGAGCACCGTCGTGAGTGTCGCCAGCGCTGCGATGAGCAGGAACAGCACCGAGGTGCGGCCCCGAGCGAAGCGGGACGCATGCTGGGCCGCGACGTCGAAGAGCTTCGCGACCTCGGACAGCTCGGCCAGCACGGTGATGGCGACGAGGAAGAGGAGAATCGGCGCCATCCGGCGGGTGACGTCGCCAGCGGCATCGAGCGGCAGCAGCCGGGTCACGAGGGCAAGCAGCGCTGCCCCCGCCGCCCAGCGCCACATGGTGCGTAGTCTGCCGGGGTGCCGCGCCGACACCTCGCCCTCCGGGTCCGCGACGAGGCGGCGGGTCGCGAGCTGCGGGCCGGCTTCGCTCGGATCCGGGAGGAGCTCAAGCTGCCGGCGGAGTTTCCGGCCGACGTCAGTGCCGAGGCCG
>DATBDW010000116.1:0-6021 GCA_036269735.1 Actinomycetes bacterium | reverse complement strand
CGCCGAGGGGAGTACCTCGGCGACACCGTGCAGGTGATCCCGCACATCACCAACGAGATCAAGTCCCGGATCCGCGCGATGGCCGGCCCCGACGTGGACGTCGTCATCACCGAGATCGGCGGCACCGTGGGCGACATCGAGTCGCTGCCGTTCCTGGAAGCTGTCCGTCAGGTGCGCCACGACGTCGGCCGCGACAACGTGTTCTTCCTGCACATCTCGCTGGTGCCCTACATCGGCCCCTCGGGCGAGCTGAAGACCAAGCCCACCCAGCACTCGGTGGCCGCACTGCGCTCGATCGGCATCGCGCCCGACGCGATCGTCTGCCGGTCGGACCGCGAGATCCCGCCCAACGTCAAGCGCAAGATCTCGCTGATGTGTGACGTCGACGAGGAGGCCGTCGTCGCGGCCAAGGACGCGCCCTCGATCTACGACATCCCCAAGGTGCTGCACTCGGAGGGCCTCGACGCCTACGTCGTGCGGCGGCTGAACCTGCCGTTCCGTGACGTCGACTGGACCGAGTGGGACGACCTGCTCCGCCGCGTGCACCGGCCCGTCCACCAGGTCGTGGTCGCGCTCGTCGGCAAGTACGTCGACCTGCCTGACGCCTATCTCTCGGTGTCGGAGGCGTTGCGGGCCGGCGGGTTCGCCAACGACTGCAAGGTGTCGATCCGCTGGGTCGTCTCCGACGACTGCCAGACGCCCGAGGGTGCGGCCCGCGAGCTGGACGGCGTGGACGCCGTCTGCATCCCGGGCGGCTTCGGCGTGCGCGGCATCGAGGGCAAGCTCGGCGCGATCCGCCACGCCCGCCAGAACCGCATCCCGATCCTCGGCCTGTGCCTCGGCCTGCAGTGCATGGTCATCGAGTACGCCCGCGACGTCGCCGGGCTGGCCGACGCCAACTCCGCGGAGTTCGACGAGAACACGCCGCACCCGGTGATCGCGACGATGGCCGACCAGGAAGACGTGGTCGCGGGCGAGCGCGACATGGGCGGCACGATGCGGCTCGGCCTCTACCCGGCCGCGCTGGCCGAGGGGTCGCTGGCCCGCGAGGTCTACGGCTCGGCGTACGTCGAGGAACGGCACCGGCACCGCTACGAGGTCAACAACGCCTACCGCGGCCGCCTCGAGGAGGCCGGGATCGTCTTTTCCGGGACCTCGCCCGACGGGCACCTCGTCGAGTACGTCGAGCTGCCGCGCGACGTGCACCCCTACTTCATCGCCACCCAGGCCCACCCCGAGTTCAAGTCGCGGCCGGCCCGGGCTCACCCGCTGTTCGCCGGCCTGGTGGCGGCCGCGATCGCCGGGAAGACCGGGGCGGGCACCGTGGACCTGACCGCGGTCGCCGCCGGCACGCTGTGACGGGCGCGTGAGCCGCCCGGAGGTCGTCGACAGCCCCGGCCGTCTGACCGTCCGCTCCAGCCAGGTCGTCTACCGCGGCCTGGTCTGGGACGTCCGGCGCGACGAGGTAGACCTCGGAGACGGGCAGGTCGTAACTCGCGAGCTCGTGGAGCACACCGGTGCCGTCGGTGTGGTCGTCCTCGACGAGGCGGACCGGATGCTGCTGCTCCGGCAGTACCGCCACCCGGTGTCGGCGTACCTCTGGGAACCGCCGGCCGGGCTGCTCGACGTCGCCGGCGAGGATGCCCTCGAAGCGGTCCGCCGGGAGCTGACCGAGGAGGCCGACCTCGTCGCCGACGAGTGGCACGTCCTCGTCGACTTCTACAACTCGCCCGGTGGGACCACCGAGTCGTTCCGGTGCTTCCTCGCCCGGGGACTGACCGACGTCCCCGAGGACGAGCGCCATCGCCGCGACGGCGAGGAACGGGCCATGGTGCCCGTCTGGGTGGAGCTGGGGGAGGCCCGCGACCTCGTGCTCGCCGGCCGGCTGCACAACCCGGCCACCGTGATCGGGGTGCTCGCCGCAGCAGCCGCGCGGGACGCCGGGTGGAGCACCCTGCGGCCCGCGGACTCGCCCTGGCCCGAGCGCTCGCCCGGCCGCATCACGACCTGAGCGTCACCCAAGGAAGATCGTTTGCGACCTGGTTCCCCGACACGCCGTACCCGGACTCGGCGTGTCGGGGACGGATGTCGCAAACGAGCGGTCGGGGGGCCGATCGGGGTGGGCGGGTCATGAGGTGAGCGACCCGGCACCCGGCGGGTCGGCCCGGTCGAGCAACAGGTGCAGCAGCTCCGCTTGCGAGGCGACGCCGAGCTTGCGGTAGATCGCGCTGAGGTGGTTGCGTACGGTGCCCTCCGACAGCGAGAGGTGGCGCGCGATCGCCGCGACCCGCGACCCCTGGGCCAGGTCGGTGAGCACCTCCCACTCCCGGGCGGTCAGGGACGCAAGTCCCGGCAGGTCGTCGATGGGCGGCACGGGTACGACGCCCCGGCTCGCGTGGGCCAGCCCCGCTGCCAGGCCCGCGTTGCGCACCTCGGCGGCGATCCGGGCCAGCCGCCGCTCCAGCTCGCCCACCCGGTCGGCAGCCGGTGTCAGGCCGGCCGCCATCGGTCGCAGCGTGAACAGGAACCCGGCCGTCTCGTCGAAGCTGGCCAGCCGGGCCCGGGTCCACAGGTACGCACCGTCGGCGCGCATGACCCGCAACCGGACGGCGACGTCGCGCCCGGTCTCCTGGACGTGCGCCATCCCGGTGAGCAGCTCGGGGATGTCTCCCGGGTGGATCGCCGGCAGCACGGTGGCCTCCGCCAGCTGCTCGGTGGTCCAGCCGAGGACGGTGCGGGCCTCCTCGCTGATCCGTTCGAGGTGCCAGTTCTCGTCGACCAGGCCGATCAGGCGCCACTCGTCCTCGGTCGTCCCGGCGGCGATCGGGAGCCGGGCGTCCAACAGGACAGCCGCGGCCAGCCGGGCCGGGCGGCGGGAGCCCAGGACGTGCACCCAGACGTACGCCGGCAGCTCCCGGCCGTCCAGCCGCCGTAGCCGGCGCGGGGCCTCGAAGCCGTCCAGCCGGCCGGTCGCGAGGAGCGGGACGCCCCCGGTCGGCTGGTCGGCCACGAACCGCGAGACGGGCAGGCCGCGCAGCTGGGCCGGCGTACCGCCGAGCAGCGCCGCGGCGGAGTCGCTGACAGCGACCACGAGGAGCGTGGCCAGGTCGATGACAGCTACCGGCAGGCCGGACCGGCGTATCGCCTCGGTGAGCGCGCCCCCTTCGGGGTCCTCGGCCAGCTCGTCGAGCACGTCGTCGAAAGGCTCGGCCGGCACCCCTCGATGATGCGTCCGCCGGGGCCACCGCTGTGTCGTCCGGTGCGGGTGAGACACGCCGTGACGAAACGTCCAGCCGGTCGTGAGGCGCCGCCCAGGGACTCCGCTGCGGGCAGCCCGTTGAATGAGTGGAGCGACGGTGGCCGTCGATAACCCCCGGGCGGCCGCCGTCGCTTTCCTGACACCTGCCCGCGGGCGCGTCCCCCACGCGCTTGCGGGCAGGCCTCAGGGGCCGTCGACCGCCGCCGGAGCAGATGGGCGGCGCGGCCAGGGCCGCAGGCCCAGCTCGTCGAGCTCGAGGCGGGCCAGCGACTCGGTCGCCGCCAGGTCGCCGGCCTTCCAGCCCGCGACGACCTCCGGACCGAGACCCGCCAGCCGGCGCAGCGGCTGCCGGGCCAGCGCGCGCACCGCCAGCAGGTCGGCGGCCGCGGGACCACCCCGCACCAGCCTTTGGGCGGCACTGGCCTCTACCACCCAGCCGACCCGCTTCGGCAGCCAGACGAAGAGCAGGAGCAGCACCGGTACGGCGGTCACCAGGACCCCCGTGAAGAGCGCGAGGTGCGCGACGGCGTCCTGGTAGGCCTGGGCCTCGCTGGCCAGGTCACGGCTGGCGCCGGACAGCGCCAGGAACGGCTTCGCGAGCGCACCGCCCACCACGGGGGTGTTGTCGATGTCGCCGGCGACCCCGTGCAGCTGGCCCTGCAGCCGGCGCGCGGCACCCTCCGCGTTGCGCCCCGGCCCGGCCAGCGCGGCCACCTTGTCGTGCGCGGCGATGCCGAGCCGGACCGCCAGGTAGACCAGCACCAGGACGGCGAGGTCGCCCAGGAGCTGGCCGAACCGACGGGTGGGCAGGTCCGCGTAGAGCCTCATGGCGCCCACCCCTACCCGGTCGGACACCCGGTGCTAACCGCCTCGTGTGGCGCACGGTCGCCCGAGGTTCCCCCGTGGGCCCTTGGCGGCTCGCCGACTACACTCCGAGCGCCGACAACGAGGTCGGCCCACGCCCCTGACGAAGGACTTGGTAGCCGTGAAGGTCGGCATCCCTCGCGAGGTCAAGAACAACGAGTACCGCGTCGCCATCACCCCGTCCGGCGTGCACGAGCTGGTCCGCCACGGGCACGAGGTGGCGGTCGAGCGGGACGCCGGGGTCGGCTCGTCGATCAGCGACGACGACTACGTCGGCGCCGGCGCCAAGATCCTCTCGACGGCCGACGACGTCTGGGCCTCGAACGAGCTGATCCTCAAGGTCAAGGAGCCGATCGAGGAGGAGTACCACCGGATGCGGGAGGGGCAGACCCTCTTCACCTATCTCCACCTGGCGGCCGACAAGCCGCTCACCGAGGAGCTGGCCCGGCGCAAGGTCACAGGCATCGCCTACGAGACCGTCGAGCTGCCCGATCGGTCGCTACCGCTGCTCGCGCCGATGTCCGAGGTCGCGGGGCGGCTGGCCCCGCAGGTCGGCGCCCACACGCTGATGCGGGCGCAGGGGGGTCGCGGCATCCTGATGGGTGGCGTCTCCGGCGTCTACGCCGCAAAGGTGGTCGTCATCGGGGCCGGTGTCTCGGGGATGAACGCTGCGGCGATCGCGCTGGGCATGCAGGCCGAGGTGCTGCTGCTGGACCGCAACATCCAGCGGCTGCGCGAGGTCGACCGCATCTACCAGGGGCACATGCAGACGGTCGCGTCCAACGCGTACGAGATCGAGCGGGCCTGCCTCGACGCGGACATGGTCATCGGCGCCGTCCTGGTGCCCGGGGCCAAGGCGCCCAAGCTGGTCTCCAACGACCTCGTCTCGCGGATGCGGGCCGGCTCGGTCCTGGTGGACATCTCCATCGACCAGGGCGGCTGCTTCGAGGACTCGCGGCCGACCACGCACGCGGATCCGACCTACAAGGTGCACGAGTCGGTCTTCTACTGCGTCGCGAACATGCCCGGAGCGGTCCCGCACACGTCGACGTACGCGTTGACGAACGTGACGCTGCCGTACGCCCTCGAGCTCGCCGACCGCGGCTGGCGCGACGCCTTGCGGGCCGACCACGCGCTGGCGCTGGGGCTCAACACCTACGATGGGCAGGTGACCTACGGTCCGGTCGCCGAGGCGCACGGGATGTCCTCGGTCGCTCTGGACGAGGTCCTGCGCTAGCCACCACGTGTCGACGCCCCTCCAGCAGGCCCTGCAGACCTACCTCGACCACCTCGCGGTCGAGCGTGGGCTGGCCGCGAACACCCTCTCCTCCTACCGGCGGGACCTGCGCCGTTACCTCGCGCACCTGGCGGCGCGCGACGTCGGCACGCCGGACCAGGTCACCGAGGCCGACGTGAGCGCGTTCCTCGTCCTGCTGCGCGAGGGCGACGACGACCACCCGCCGCTGGCGGCCAACTCGGCGGCCCGGGCGGTGGTCGCGGTCCGCGGGTTCCACCGCTTCCTGCTGCGCGAGGGGAGCACCGCGAGCGACCCGGCCCGTGGCGTCCGGCCACCCCCGCCGCCGAAGCGGCTGCCGAAGGCGATCTCGGTGGAGGACGTCGCGGCGCTGCTCGCCGCGGCGGGCGCCGACGAGACGCCGCGGGCGCTGCGCGACCGGGCTCTGCTCGAGCTCCTGTACGGGAGTGGCGCGCGGATCTCGGAGGCCGTCGGGCTCGACGTCGACGAGCTGGACCTGGGGGCGGGGACGGTGCGGCTGCTCGGCAAGGGCGGCAAGGAGCGCATCGTGCCGGTCGGCTCCTACGCCCGGGAGGCCGTGTCGGCGTACCTCGTGCGCGGGCGCCCCGCGCTGGCCGCGGCAGGGACCGGCCCGCCCGCGCTG
>DATBDW010000115.1:0-4145 GCA_036269735.1 Actinomycetes bacterium | reverse complement strand
TCGGCCAGCGAGGCGACGTCGGTGTCCTCGGTGCTGACAGCAACCCGCATCGCGCCGCGGTCCCGCAGGTGCCGGGTGAGGGCGCGGGTGTCGATGCCGCTGATGCCGACGACGCCCTGGGACTCGAGCTCCTCGCCAAGGCTGCGGGTGGCCCGCCAGGAGGACGACCGTCGCGCGGGATCACGCACGACGTAGCCGCTGACCCAGATCCGCCCGGACTCCGGGTCGTCGTCGTTGACCCCGGTGTTGCCGACGTGCGGGGCGGTCATGACGACGACCTGGCGGTGGTACGACGGGTCGGTCAACGTCTCCTGGTAGCCGGTCATGCCGGTGTTGAACACCGCCTCGCCGAACGTCTCGCCGGTGGCCCCGAACGACTCGCCGCGGAACGCCCGGCCGTCCTCGAGGACGAGGAGCGCCGACCTGGCCGCCATCAGGCGAGCTTCCCGTCGAGGACGGTGGGTCGGCCGCGCAGGAAGGTGGCCACCACCGCACCGGGCATGGTGCGGCCCGCGTAAGGGGTGTTGCGGCTGCGGGAGGCCAGCGCGAAGGGGTCGATCTCTCGGCGTACCGAAGGGTCGACGAGCACGAAGCTGGCCGGCGCGCCCTCCTCGATCGGGAGCCCGTGGTCGTCGACCAGCCCGATCCGTGCCGGCCTGGCGGACATCCGGTCCGCGACACCGGCCCAGTCGAGCAGGCCGGTCTCCACCATCGCTTCCTGGACGACCGACAGGGCCGTCTCGAGGCCGAGCATCCCCATCGCCGCCGCGTCCCACTCGCAGTCCTTGTCCTCGTGGGTGTGCGGCGCGTGGTCGGTGGCGACCGCGTCGATCGTGCCGTCGGCGAGCGCCTCGCGCAGCGCGGCGATGTCGTCCGCGGTCCGCAGCGGCGGGTTGACCTTGAACACCGGGTCGTACGACGTGGCGAGCTCGTCGGTCAACAACAAGTGGTGCGGAGTGACCTCGGCGGTGACGTTCCAGCCCTTGGACTTGGCCCACCGCAGGATCTCGACGGAGCCGGTCGTCGACACATGGCAGACGTGCAGCCGGGAGCCGACGTGGGCGGCGAGCAGCACGTCGCGGGCGATGACCGCCTCCTCCGCGACCGCCGGCCAGCCCTGCAGGCCGAGCACCCCGGACAGCTCGCCCTCGTTCATCTGGGCGCCCTCGGTGAGCCGCGGTTCCTGCGCGTGCTGGGCGACCACCCCGCCGAACGCCTTGACGTACTCCAGCGCCCGCCGCATCAGCACGGCGTCGGAGACACACTTGCCGTCGTCGGAGAAGACCCGGACGCGGGCCGCGCTGTCGGCCATCGCCCCGAGCTCCGCGAGCCGCTCGCCGGCCAGCCCCACGGTCACGGCCCCGACCGGCCGGACGTCGCAGTGACCGGCCTCGCGGCCCAGCCGCCAGACCTGCTCGACCACGCCGGCCGTGTCGGCCACCGGGTCGGTGTTGGCCATCGCGTGCACGGCGGTGAAACCGCCCAGCGCTGCCGCCGCCGTACCGGTCTCGACGGTCTCGGCGTCCTCGCGGCCGGGCTCGCGCAGGTGAGTGTGCAGGTCGACCAGTCCGGGCAGCGCGACCAGGCCGTCCGCGTCGACGACCTCGGCGCCGGCCCGGCTGAGCCCGGGCCCGAGCTCCGCCACCACGCCGTCGGCGATGACGAGGTCGGTGGCGGCGCCGCCGAGCAGCCGGGCACCCTTCACGACATAGGACCCGGTCACTGCGACACCTCTCCGTCGGTGGCCCCGGAGAGCAGCAGGTAGAGCACGGCCATCCGGACGCTCACCCCGTTGGTGACCTGTTCGACGATGGTGGACCGCGCTGAGTCGGCCACCTCCGCAGCGATCTCCATCCCGCGGTTCATCGGCCCCGGGTGCATGACGATCGCGTGCTCGGGCAGCTGAGCCATCCGCGCCCCGTCCAGCCCGTAGCGCCGGCTGTACTCGCGCGAGCTGGGGAAGAACGCCGCGTGCATCCGCTCCCGTTGGACGCGGAGCATCATCACCACATCGCTCTTGGCCAGCTCGCCGTCCAGGTCGTACGACGTCGCGCACGGCCAGACGTCGACGCCGACCGGCAGCAGGGTCGGCGGCGCGACCAGGGTGATCTCGGCGCCCAGGGTGTGCAGGAGCAGCACGTTGGACCGGGCGACCCGCGAGTGCAGGACATCGCCGACGATGGTCACCCGGCGACCGGAGAGATCGGTGCCGACCGCGGTGTCGCGGCCGTTGAGCCGTCTCCGCATCGTGAACGCGTCGAGCAGCGCCTGGGTCGGGTGCTCGTGCGTCCCGTCGCCGGCGTTGACGACCGCGCCGCGGATCCAACCCGAGTGGGCCAGCCGGTGCGGCGCCCCCGACGAGTGGTGGCGGACCACGACCGCGTCGGCGCCCATCGCCTCGAGGGTGAGCGCGGTGTCCTTGAGGCTCTCCCCCTTGGACACGCTGGACCCCTTGGCGGAGAAGTTGATGACGTCGGCCGAGAGCCGCTTGGCGGCCGCCTCGAACGAGATCCGGGTCCGGGTCGAGTCCTCGAAGAAGAGGTTCACGACGGTCCGCCCGCGCAGGGTGGGCAGCTTCTTGATCGGGCGGTCGGCCAGTCTCGCGAGCTCCTCGGCGGTGTCGAGCACGAGCAGCGCGTCGTCGAGCTCGAGGTCGGCCGCGCTGAGCAGGTGCGGCTTCACCGGGCCACCCCCACGTGCGGTGCGGCGGGCGGTTCGCCGGCCGACTCGATGGTCACGCTGTCCTCGCCGTCCTGCTCCTCGAGCAGCACGCGGACCCGCTCGGCGACCGACGTCGGCAGGTTCTTGCCGACGTAGTCGGCCCGGATGGGCAGCTCGCGATGGCCCCGATCGACCAGGACGGCGAGCTGGACCCGGGCGGGCCGGCCGAGGTCCCCGAGGGCGTCCAGCGCGGCCCGGATGGTGCGCCCGGAGTAGAGGACGTCGTCGACCAGGACGACGGTGCGGCCCTCGACGCCGCCGGGCGGGAGCTCGGTGCGCTCCAGCGCACGGGCCGGGTGCAGCCGCAGGTCGTCGCGGTACATCGTGACGTCGAGTGACCCGACCGGGACCGGGGTGCCTTCGACCGCCTCGATCCGGGCGGCCAGGCGCCGGGCGAGGGGCACGCCCCGGGTCGGGATGCCGAGCAGCACCAGGTCGTCAGCGCCCTTGGCACGTTCGAGCACCTCGTGGGCGATGCGGGTGAGGGCCCGGCCGATGTCGGGGGCCTCGAGGACCCGCCGGGCTGCGGGTGGGGCCGTGGGACGGCTCCTGGGTGTGCCGGTGATGGGCGTCATGCGCCTACCGACCTCCTTCCCCGCCTCTCGGGACGGGTCGTTAAAGGACGTCTGGACGTGCTGTTGATGCTCGGGTGGTACGGCGGACACGCTAGCAGCGGCCCGGGACGTCACCAGGCGGCACGCCGGGCCGGCCCCGGACCGCTGGGACGCCTCCGGGCGTTGGGCCGTCCGGCGTACCTGCTTCGAGATCACCCTAAAATTGTCGTGACTCTGCGTAACGTCACCCAGAGTCACCGCGATAGTGGGTCGAACCGTCGAGATCCTGGCGGTACACGCAGGTACCCCCGCAGACGAGCCGAGCGGCGGTCACGAGCCGTGACGGACGGAAGGAAGGCACCGGGATGGCGACCGAGTACGCACGAGCGCTGGGCGGTCGATTGCGCGCCATCAGGACGCAGCAGGGACTCTCGCTGCACGGTGTCGAGGAGAAGTCGGACGGTCGCTGGAAGGCGGTCGTCGTGGGTTCCTACGAGCGTGGCGACCGCGCCGTCACGGTGCAGCGCCTAGCCGAGCTGGCCGACTTCTACACTGTCCCGGTCTCGGAGCTGCTGCCGGACAGTGCCCCCATGGGTGCGGCCGAGCCGCCGCCTCGGCTGATCCTCGACCTGGAGAAGCTGCAGGTCGTGCCGGCCGAGAAGGCCGGCCCCCTGGCGCGCTACGCGGCCACCATCCAGGCCCAGCGCGGCGACTACAACGGGCGGGTGCTCTCGATCCGGCAGGACGACCTGCGCACGCTCGCGGTGATCTACGACGAGACCCCCAGCCAGCTCACCGAGCAGCTGATCACGTGGGGCGTGCTCAACGCCGAGGCCCGCCGCGCCGTGGAGTAGCCCTCGCGGCGGCCGG
>DATBDW010000114.1:0-30493 GCA_036269735.1 Actinomycetes bacterium | reverse complement strand
CCTTCGCCGGGGTTCTTCTCGAACCACTCGCCGAGCCGGTCGTTGACGACCTTCTGCACGAAGGACTTGACCTCGGTGTTGCCGAGCTTGGTCTTGGTCTGACCCTCGAACTGCGGGTCCGCCAGCTTGACGCTGACGATCGCGATGAGGCCCTCGCGCACGTCGTCGCCGGTGAGGTTGGCGTCCTTCTCCTTGAGGATGTTCCAGTCGCGCGCGAACTTGTTGACCAGTGTGGTCAGCGCGGCCCGGAAGCCCTCCTCGTGGGTGCCTCCCTCGTGGGTGTTGATGGTGTTCGCGAAGGTGTGCACGGACTCGGTGAACCCGGTGTTCCACTGCATGGCCACGTCGAGGTCCATGCCAGGGGTGGCGTCCTCCTCGTCGACCACCTCGCCCTCGCCGCTGGCGGCCGCCTCGAAGGAGATCACCGTGCGGTGCACCGCGTCCTTGCCCTGGCCGAGGTAGTCGACGTAGTCGACCAGACCGCCGTCGTACCGGTAGGTGACCTCGCTCTGCGCTGTCTCCTCGACCTCGTCGGCGTCGCGCTCCTCGGCAGCCTTGGGCCGCTCGTCGCGCAGCACGATGGTGAGGCCCTTGTTGAGGAAGGCGTACTCGCGGAACCGGGTGGAGAGGGTCTGGAAGTTGTACTCGGTCGTCTCGAAGATGTCCGGGGACGCCCAGAACGTGATGGTGGTCCCGGTCCGGTCGACGGGCCCGCCCTTCTGCAGTGGGGCGTCGGGGACACCGCCGGTGTAGGACTGCGTCCACAGGTGGCCCTGGTTGGCGATCTCGACCTCGAGCCGGGAGGACAGCGCGTTGACCACCGAGACGCCGACCCCGTGCAGCCCGCCGGAGACCTTGTAGCCGCCGCCGCCGAACTTGCCACCGGCGTGCAGCACGGTCAGCACGACCTCGACCGCGGACCGGCCCTCGCTCTCGACGTTGTCGACCGGGATGCCGCGGCCGTTGTCCTCGACGCGGACGCCGCCGTCGGCCAGCACCGTGACCTTGATCAGGTCGCAGTAGCCGGCCAGCGCCTCGTCGACCGCGTTGTCCACGACCTCGGTCACCAGGTGGTGCAGGCCACGCTCGCCTGTCGACCCGATGTACATGCCGGGCCGCTTTCGGACCGCCTCCAGGCCCTCGAGCACCTGGATCTGGCTGGCGTCGTAGGCGTGCTCGGGCGAAGCCACGGGCCGGGGGGAGGGGGGCGGCGGTGCGGTGAGGGCGGCTTCGGTCGGCTGGGTCGGCTGGGCCGGCTGGCTCACGGATCACCTTTCGTCGCGCGCGGCGGGCCGGTTCGGGCTGCCGCTGGCTGGACGGGACAGAGACGGGACGTCGTCACCCGGCCACCCGCCATCCTAGCGGGTCCAGAGGGTGAGAAACGGCCGCCAGGGGCGCTTGGGGACACTCAGCGCGGCCGAATCGGGGTGGGTCTGGCTCCCCCCACGCGCACGGGGGGTACGGCAGGCTCCTGAGCGCCCTCCGGGAGCGCGCCGCCCGTCGGCGGTCGGTCAGCCGTAGGTGTCTCGGGGGCCTCGGCCGCGGACCGCGAGCCGGCCCCGCTTCCAGGACGGGCCGCCCGGACCGCGCACCACGACCGAGGTGACGACGCCGGCGCCGAGCTCGTCGGCCAGCCGGGCCAGCAGCGTGGGCGCCAGCAGCCGGATCTGGGTCGCCCAGGCGGTCGTGTCGGCCGCGACCACCAGCTCCCCGTCGTCGAAGGCCAGCGGCCGGGCGTGCTCGGCGACCTGGTCGCCCACGATCGCCGCCCAGCGCCCCATGACCCCACCGACCGCCGCGTCGGTCTCCCAGCCGCGGTCGGCAACCAGCCGGCCCAGCGCGCTGCCCAGCACCTGCGGGTCCCGCTCGTCGGGGTGGGCGCCGCTGCGGGTGTCGTCCACGGGACGCCGGCGCCGCGCACCCGGCTCGTCGCCGCGCCCGGTCCGCGCGGCCGGCGTACCCCCGGGGCGGAAGCCACGCCGTCGCGCCTCGGCCCGCGCGCTCGCGAGCAGCTCCCGGGCGACCTCGAGCCCGGGCCGGCGCGGCCGGTCGGTCTCGGCCGGCTCTCCGGGGGCGGACTGCTCAGGCTCGTCGGGTACGGACGACTCGTCGCTCACCGGATCCGCCGTACCTCGGAGCCCATGACGTCCACCCTGGCACCGGCCAGGCCCTCGGGGACATCGCCCGGGACGGCCGCAGTGACGAGGACCTGCTCGGCGCCGGCCACCATGCCCGCCAGCCGGGCCCGCCGGTGGTCGTCCAGCTCGGCGAACACGTCGTCGAGGACCAGCACCGGCTCGCCACCCGCGTCGGACTCGGCTCGCAGCAGGTCGTAGGACGCGAGGCGCAGGGCCAGCGCGAACGACCAGGACTCGCCGTGGCTGGCGTAGCCACGCGCCGGCAGCGGACCGAGCTTGAGGACGAGCTCGTCGCGGTGCGGGCCGACCAGGGACAGGCCACGGTCGAGCTCGGCCTTGCGTTCGATGGCCATCCGCTCCAGCATCGCGGCCGCCAGCAGGTCCTTGTCGGCGACCAGCGGCACGTCCTCGCCGACCGAGCTGCGGTAGTCGACCGTCGCCGGCCCGCTGGACGCGAAACCGGCCTCGGACACCGACTGGTAAGCCTTGTCGATCAAGGGGCGCAGCGCGTCGACGAGGTCCAGCCGCCCGGCGAGCAGCTCACCGCCGGCGGCCGCCAGGTGCGAGTCCCACACCTCGAGCGTGCGCAGGTCCACCTGCCCCTGGGATGACGCCGGGCGGCGGCCCGCACCGGACTTCAGCAACGCGTTGCGCTGCTTGAGGACCCGGTCGTAGTCGGCCCGGACGCCGGCGTATCTCGGCGTGCGGGCCACCAGCAGCTCGTCGAGGAACCGACGCCGCTCGGCCGGATCGCCCTTGACCAGGGCCAGGTCCTCGGGCGCGAAGAGCACCGCGCGCAGGATGCCGAGAACGTCGCGCGGACGAGGCACCGGCCCACGGTTGACCCGCGCCCGGTTCGCGCGCCCCGGGGTGATCTCGATCTCCACGAGCAGCTGGCGGTCGTCGCGCACCACCTGCCCGCGGAGCACGGCGCGCTCGGCGCCGAGACGCACCAGCGGGGCGTCGGCCGCAACCCGGTGCGAGCCGAGCGTCGCGAGGTACCCGACCGCCTCGACCAGGTTGGTCTTGCCCTGCCCGTTGGGCCCGACCAGCGCGGTGACGCCGGCGTCCAGGGGCAGCTCCACCTCGGCGTACGAGCGGAAGTCGCGCAGCGACAGGTGGGCGAGCCTCACGACGGACGACGACGGATCACAAGGGCCCGGCCACTACGACGAGGACTTGACCGCGTGACCGCCGAACTGCTGACGCAGCGCGGCCACCGCCTTCATCGCGGGGGAGTCGTCCTGGCGCGAGACGAACCGCGCGAACAGCGCCGCCGAGATGACCGGCATCGGCACGGCGTACTCGACCGCTTCCTGCACCGTCCAGCGCCCCTCGCCGGTGTCGTCGACGTAGCCGCGGATCTTCGCCAGGTCCGGGTCCGCCTCGAGAGCGTCGACCATCAGGTCCAGCAACCACGACCGCACCACGGTGCCGCGCGACCACGCCTTGAACGCGCCGGGTACGTCGGTGACGAGCTCCTTCGCGCGGAGCAGCTCGTAGCCCTCCGCGTAGGCCTGCATCAACCCGTACTCGATGCCGTTGTGCACCATCTTCGTGTAGTGGCCGGCACCCACCTCGCCGGCGTGCACCCACCCCTCGTCGCGTGGACCTTCGGGCCGCAGCGCGTCGAAGATCGGCATCGCCATGGCCACGTTGTCCGCCGAGCCGCCGCACATCAGGCCGTAGCCGTTGTCCTTGCCCCAGATCCCGCCGGAGACCCCGCAGTCCACGAACCCGACGCCGTGCTCGTCGAGGTGTACGGCGTTGCGGGCGTCGTCCTCCCACTTGGAGTTCCCGCCGTCGATGACCAGGTCGCCCGCGGCCAGCAGGCCACCGAGCTCCTCGATCGTGGCCCGGGTGGGGTCCCCGGCCGGCACCATGATCCACACGACCCGGGGTGTCCCGAGCTTCGCCACCATGTCGGCCAGCGACGAGGCGTCGCTGATCTCCTGGTGGTGGTCGAAGCCGACGATCTCGTGGCCGGCGGCGCGCAGCCGCTCGCGCATGTTTCCCCCCATGCGCCCGAGCCCGACCAGTCCCATCTGCATGGTGTCGCCCCTTCCGAGGGTGAACGTGTGTGGCGAGGGGTCCCTACCCGCAGCCGAGCAGGTCAGCCCGAGAGCCGCACCGGCATGAGCAGGTACCGGTACTCGTCGCCCGCGGTCGCGTCGGCGTCGTCCTTGCCGGCGAGCACTGCCGGCCGGGTCGGTGCCGTGAACCGCAGCTCGGCCTGCTCGGTACCCAAGGCGCCCAGGCCGTCGAGCAGGTAGCCCGGGTTGAACGCGATCGAGATGTCGTCGCCCTGCAGCGCGGCGTCGAGCGATTCCGAGGCCTGCGCCTCGTCGCCGCTGCCCGCCTCCAGGGTGACCTCGCCGGCGGCGAAGCTCAGCCGGATCGGCGTGTTGCGCTCCGCGACCAGCGCCACCCGGCGGACCGACTCGACCAGCGCCGCGGTACCGACGGTGGCCACACCCGCCGACTCGTCCGGGAGCAGGGACCGGTACTTCGGGAACTCGCCGTCCAGCAGCCGCGACGTGGTGCGCCGTCCGGAACCCTCGAAGCCGACCAGACCCTCGCCCGCGCCCGGTGTCGCCAGGGCGACGGTCACCTTGTCGGCCGAGGCCAGCGCTTTGGCGGTGTCGGAGAGGGTGCGTGCCGGGACCAGGGCGATGGCCTCGAGGCCGCTCTGCTCGGGGGACCAGGTCAGGTCACGCACGGCGAGCCGGTATCGGTCGGTCGCCGCCATGGTGATCGTCGAGCCCTCGATCTCCAGGCGTACGCCGGTGAGTACCGGCAGCGTGTCGTCGCGGCCCGCCGCGATCGCCACCTGGGCGACCGCCGCCGCGAACGCGTCACCGTGCAGAGATCCGGAGGCACCGGGCATCTCGGGCAGCGCGGGGTAGTCCTCGACCGGGAGGGTCAGCAGGGTGAACCGCGAGCTGCCGCAGGTCACGACGACCTTGGCCGCATCGGTGGCGATGTCGACCGGCCGGCCCGGCAGGCTGCGGGAGATGTCGGCCAGCAGGCGACCACTGACCAGGGCTGCGCCGGGCTCGGACACCTCGGCCGGCACCTCGACCCGGGCCGAGACCTCGTAGTCGAAGCTGGACAGCACCAGCCGGCCGCCGTTGTCGCGGTCGGCGTCGAGCATCAGACCGGCCAGAACCGGCACCGGCGGCCGTGCCGGCAGGCTGCGCGCGGCCCAGGCCACGGCCTCCGCCAGGACGTCCCGCTCCACCCGGAACCTCACCGAGCACCGCCTTCCCTCATGTCGTCCATCACAGTGTGGGTCACGTCCTGGTACACGTCCCGAATCACAGCCTGAATCAACTCGTCCCCAGTCCCGTGCATCCCGTCATGATCTGCCGATCCAACTCCCTAGCACTGTGTCGTGGTCTTACCAGGGGTGGTGGACACTGTGGACGACGAGCATCGTCCCTGGTCAGACGGTAGACACCGGTGGGGACATGCTGGGGACGGCGCGAGCCGCATCCGGCGCTGCCTGGGGGCAACTCCGGGTGCCCACCGGTGTCCACAGCGCGTTCCCGTTCGACCGGCGACCTGTCCACAGGGTTGTCCCCATGGTGTGAACGGGTCTCCCGGCCCCCGGCTCGGTGACGAGGCGAGTAGCCCATCTCAGCCCGACCGGGCCTGGGACTTGATCCGGTTGGTGAGCTCGGTGACCTGGTTGTAGACGCTGCGCCGCTCGGCCATCAGCTGGCGGATCTTCTTGTCCGCGTGCATGACCGTGGTGTGGTCCCGGCCGCCGAACTGCTGACCGATCTTCGGCAGCGACAGGTCGGTCAGCTCGCGACAGAGGTACATCGCGATCTGGCGGGCGGTGACCAGCACCCGGGAGCGCGAGGACCCGCAGAGGTCCTCCATCGACTGCCCGAAGTACGCGGAGGTCTGCGCCATGATCGTCGCGGCCGTGATCTCCGGCTGGCTGTTGTCCGGGATGAGGTCTTTGAGCACGATCTCGGCCAGCGCCAGGTCGACGCCCTGCCGGTTGAGGCTGGCGAACGCGGTGACCCGGATCAGGGCCCCCTCGAGCTCGCGGATGTTCGTCGAGATCTTGCTGGCGATGAACTCGAGCACCTCGGGGGGAGCCGCCAACCGCTCCTGCGCGGCCTTCTTGCGCAGGATCGCGATCCGCGTCTCCAGCTCCGGCGGCTGGACGTCGGTGATCAGCCCCCAGTGGAACCGGTTGCGCAGCCTGTCCTCCAGCGTGACCAGCTGCTGGGGCGGGCGGTCGCTGGAGATGACGATCTGCTTGTTCGCGTTGTGCAACGTGTTGAACGTGTGGAAGAACTCCTCCTGGGTCTGCTCCTTGTTCTCCAGGAACTGGATGTCGTCCACCAGCAGGATGTCCACGTCGCGATAGCGGCGGCGGAACCCGTCCGCCTTGCCGTCGCGAATCGAGTTGATGAAGTCGTTGGTGAACTCCTCCGAGCTCACGTAGCGCACCTTGACACCTGCGAACAGGCTCATGCCGTAGTGGCCGATCGCGTGCAGCAGGTGGGTCTTGCCCAGACCCGAGTCGCCATAGATGAACAGCGGGTTGTAGGCCTTGGCCGGCGCTTCGGCCACGGCAACAGCCGCGGCGTGGGCAAACCGGTTGCTGGAGCCGATGACGAAGGTCTCGAAGAGGTAGCGCGGGTTGAGCCGGGTGGGCTCCTCCCGGCGTACTCCGTGCTCGCGGCCCGTCCCGGGCGAGTGCGGTCCGGTGGCCGATCCGTCGACCACGCCAGACGGGCTGCCGTCACTGGACGCGCCGGACGCCTGCTGGCTGGCCGGGAACTCCTCCGCGGCGGCGCCGTCCGGTACGTCGAGGCTGGGGTCGACCGCGACCGCGATCCGCAGGTCGCGCCCCAGCTGCTCGGACAGCACGCTGGTGATCACCTGGCGCAGCCGGGCCTCGATCAGGTCCTTGGCGAACTTGTGCGGCACGGACAGCAGTGCGGTGTCCCCGACGACGCCCTCCAGCCGGCTGAGCCTGATGAAGGCACGCTGCTGGGTGGTGACCGTCTGTTCCAGGACGGCGAGGGCCCGGGACCAGGCCAGCTGCTGGGCATCCAGGGGCGGGCCGTCGAGCCGGGGATCCTCGAGAGAGGTGGACGAACTCGGGGCACCGGTCTCATCGGTCACGCGCTGTCCCTCCCGGAGGTGCGCTGGGCGCCTCGGGTCGTCTCGTCGGCGGCCGGCCGGGGGTCGGCCGCAGTGGGCATCATCGAGCAGTCCTCAGGCCACGGTCCGGCGGCGCCGTCCTGCGTCGGCAGCGAAGACCGCAGACCCGGCTCGCCGAGGACGCAGGAATGGACTGTCCACACCGTCGTCCACAGCCTGTGTACATCGGTTGCCCCGGTATGTCCCGATCCGCGGCCCTGGTTTGGGGAAATGCCGCGAACGACGGGTGGGGAAGAGCCCGGCGACCCGCGAGACACTAACGACGCCGGAGGGCCCCCAGCAAGCGGTTGTCCACAACCGGGGTGGGCAGTTTTTCGCCGGCCCACGGCGTGTCGATCACCGGGTAGCCCGGGTGTGGGCCCCTGACGTGGGACGATGCGCGGTTCCGCTCGCCGGCCGGCCGGTCGGGGCCTGCTGGTTTGACCGGCCCGGCCGGGCCGCCGTACCGTGGACGCGTCGCGTTCGTCGACGGCCGCTGCGGCGTGCCCGCACCGGTCGGGTCCCGCGCCCGGAGGCGACCGACCATCCAGACCCAGGCACCTTGCCGTGCCACGCATGGACCGGCACCCGGTGCCCCATGCGCCAGCTAGCAGTCCGGGAGCCCACGAGTGAGCAAGCGCACGTTCCAGCCGAACAACCGCCGTCGGGCCAAGACCCACGGCTTCCGCCTGCGCATGCGGACCCGCGCCGGCCGCGCCATTCTCGGCGCCCGTCGGGCCAAGGGCCGCTCGCGGCTGTCGGCCTGAGCCACGTGCTGCCGGCCGCCTCGCGGCTGCGCCGCCCGGCCGACTTCACCGCCACCCTGCGCCGGGCCCGCACCGCCCGCGCTGACGGGCTGATCGTCCTGCACGCGGCGGTCGACCCGGTCAGTGATCCACCCGTCCCACCCCGGGTCGGCTTTGTCGTGCCCCGGGCCGTGGGACCGGCAGTCACCCGCAACCGGGTACGCCGGCGCCTGCGCCACCTGCTGCGCGCCCGGCTGTCCACCCTTCCCCCCGGGACCCGCCTGGTCGTGCGGGTGCTGCCCGGCGCCGCGGCCGCCAGCTCGGCGGCACTGGACTCGGCGCTGGACTCGGCGCTCGGCTCGCTCCTCGTCCGTCTCGGCGGCACCGCGCCGGCCGGGACGTCCCTGCCGGTCGCACCATGAGGGTCATCACCTGGCTGCTGGTGCTCCCGATCCGGATCTACCAGCGCACGCTGTCCCCGCTGCTCGGGGCGCGGTGCCGGTTCTACCCGTCCTGCTCGGCGTACGCCATCGAGGCGCTCACGACGCACGGCCCGGTGAAGGGTCTCGGACTCGCCGGCTGGCGGCTGCTGCGCTGCCACCCGTGGAACCCCGGTGGCCTCGACCCCGTTCCCCCCAGACGACCTGGCGCCGCCGGTGCCCCGCAGGGAGTGCGTCCGTGATCAGCCAGATCCTCAGTCCGCAGCTGCTCGAGCCGCTGTACTCGGCCGTCACCTTCATCATGGTGGCGTTCCACACCTTGTTCAAGACGATCGGGATGGACCCGGCCGGCGGTGCCGCCTGGTCGCTGTCGATCGTGGGTCTGGTCGTCGTGATCCGGATCATCCTGATCCCGCTGTTCGTGAAGCAGATCAACGCCCAGCGCGGGTTGCAGATGCTGCAGCCGGAGATCAAGAAGATCCAGGCGAAGTACAAGGGTAAGACCGACCCGGACACGCGCCAGAAGCAGCAGCAAGAGATGATGAAGCTCTACAAGGACAACGGGACCAACCCGTTGGCCAGCTGCCTGCCGATCATCCTGCAGGCGCCGATCTTCTTCGCGCTGTTCCGGGTCCTCAACGGCATCGGCAAGAATCCGCCCCAGGGCCACGGATTCCTCACCGGCCATCTGCTGACCCAGGCGTCGCAGGCCAAGTTGTTCGGGGTGTACATCTCGGACAAGTTCATCGGGGCACCGAACCTCGAGACGAAGGTGCTCACGGCGATCCTCATCGTGCTGATGTCGGCGACGACGTTCACCACGCAGAAGCAGCTGATGAGCAAGAACATGCCGGCCGACGCGATGAACAACCCGTTCGCCCAGCAGCAGAAGATCCTGCTCTACGTCTTCCCCTTGGTCTTCGCCGTGTCCGGCGTGAACTTCCCCGTCGGTGTCCTGCTCTACTGGCTGACCACGAACATCTGGTCGATGGGTCAGCAGTTCTACGTGATCCGGCGCAACCCGGCCCCGGGCTCCCCCGCCGCCGAGGCGCTCGAGCGCCGCAAGGCCGCGCGCGAGGCCCGGCACCACCATGGCGACGACGGGCCCGACCCGTCCGGGGGTGTCCCCGGCACACCGCCCGTAGGCGGCGGGCCGAACGGTTCCCGCCCCGGCCCCGTGGGCGATGGCAACGCCGCCGACGGCAACGGCTCGGGACCGGAGGGTGGCGCGGCGGGCGAGCCCCCCCGGGCCGGCCAGCGCCAGCAGCCGAAGCGGACGAAGAAGAAGAAGTGACGTCGATCCCTCGGGCGACGACGACCGCGACCACCACCCCCACCAACTCACCGCACACCCCGAACCGCACGTGCGACCGGAGGACCCGATGACGAACTCGTCCGACCAGATCACCGGTGACCTCACCACCGAGCCGGCCGAGGACTCCGAACCCGTGACGGGTGACGACGCCACGTCCGAGGGTGATGCCCCGGCCCCCACCGACACCAACGGGTCCGCGGACTCCCGCGGGACGGCCGCCGATCTCGAGCGAGAGGGCGAGGTCGCCGCGGACTACCTCGAGGAGCTGCTCGACATCGCCGATCTCGACGGCGACATCGACATGGACGTCGAGCGCGACCGAGCCCTCGTGTCGGTGGTCGGCGGCGACCTGGAGGACCTGGTCGGCCGCGAGGGGGTCGTGCTCGAGGCTCTGCAGGAGCTCACTCGCCTCGCGGTGCACGCGCAGACCGGCTCACGCAGCCGGCTGATGCTCGACATCGGCGGCTACCGGGCCGGACGGCGGGCCGTGCTCTCGGAGCTCGGTCGCTCGACCGCCGAGACCGTGCGGACCTCGGGCGAGCCGGTTCGGCTCGAGCCCATGACGCCGTTCGAGCGCAAGATCGTGCACGACGCTGTGGCTGAGGCCGGCCTGCGCAGCGAGTCGGAGGGCGAGGAGCCCCTGCGCCGCGTCGTCGTGCTCCCGGCCTGACCCCCGACGGCCCTGGGGACGGCACGGCCCGGGACCGCGGCCGGCGCGGGATGGATGTTTCACGTGAAACAGCAGCCGCGGTCTTCGGCGCGGCCCTCGGCCGGGCCGAGCGCTACGCCGACCTGCTGGCCACCGAGGGCGTTGCCCGCGGACTGCTCGGCCCCCGGGAAGCGGACCGGCTCTGGAGCCGGCACCTGGTGAACTCGGCGGTCGTCGCCGAAGGCTGTCCGGCGGAGGGGTTGGTCGCCGACATCGGCTCGGGTGCCGGGTTGCCGGGGATCCCGGTCGCCCTGGTGCGGCCGTCGCTGGCGGTGCGGCTCGTCGAGCCGCTGCTGCGCCGGGCGACCTTCCTGACCGAGGTCGTGGCCGACCTCGGGCTGACCAACGTCGAGGTGGTGCGGGCCCGGGCCGAGGAGTCGCGCTGGACCGCCGACGCTGTCACCGCCCGGGCCGTCGCTCCCCTGTCCCGGCTGCTCCCCTGGTGCCTGCCCCTGGTGGCGTCCGGCGGCAGTCTGCTCGCCGTCAAGGGCGACCGGGCCGCGGCGGAGCTGGCCGACGCGGACGCTCTCCTGCGACGATCCGGCGCGGCCAGCTGGGCGGTCGAGGAGTACGGCCGGGGGGTCGTCGAGCCACCGGTACGGGTCGTCCGGGTTCGGGTCCGCTGAGCCCCGCCAGGCGGCGCCCGAGTCCTCGGACAGCGACCATCACGTCTTCGTCCACACCCGGCGCGGACCCTGGCCCGACCCCGGCCCGGCACCATAGGGTCGACCCCTCGACACCCCGCCGATGGTCGTCACCGACCACGAGCCCGCGACACCGAGCCAGCCCAGGAGCGCAGATGAGATCGTCCGGCCTCGGCTGGCCCGAGCAGCCGGTGCGCGACGACGGGTCCGGCCTCGGCTGGCCGCGGGAGGTCGCGACGTCCGCAGACGAGGCAGCCCCGGCTCGTCCCATCGGGCCGTCGCGGCCGGCACCGGATGTTTCACGTGAAACAGACGACGCCGACGGGGTCAATGTTTCACGTGAAACCGAGGGGCCGCGAGGGACCGATGTTTCACGTGAAACCGAAGCACGGCGCGGGGACTCGGGCCGTCTCCTGGAGGCCCCGCTCAGCCCGGTGCTCGGCGCGCGGCCCCGACCCCCCGTGCTCGGGCAGCCCGGCGACGAGGCACCACCTCTCGTCGACGCCGCCGTGGTGCCGGTGCCGCCGGGCGCCGACACCCCCTTCCCACTGACCGGAACGACGACCGCGAAGGAGCTGGCGGTGACCGACCAGTCCGGACCAGGCAGCCAGCCAACCAGCCCGATGGGCAGCCTGGTGGACAGCCAGTTGTCGGTGGAGCCGGCGCTGCATGACGACACACCCATTGCGCGGGCCGCCGAAACCGCACTGCGGGTGCTGGCCGGCCGGGTCGGCGACCCCCTGCCGGCACCGGCCGAGACCCGGGTGCTCACGGTCGCCAACCAGAAGGGCGGCGTCGGCAAGACCACGACCACCGTGAACCTGGCCGCGGCCCTCGCCCTGCAGGGACTCGAGGTCCTCGTCGTGGACCTCGACCCGCAGGGGAACGCCTCGACGGCGCTCGGCGTCGAGCACCACGCGGAGGTGCCGTCGGTCTACGACGTCCTCATCGAAGGTCGGCCGCTGGCCGAGGTGGTCGCCCCGGTCGAGGGGATCGCCGGCCTGTGGTGTGCCCCGGCCACCATCGACCTGGCGGGGGCAGAGATCGAGCTGGTCTCCCTGGTCGCCCGGGAGACCCGGCTGCACAAGGCCCTGAGCGCCTACCAGGAGTGGACCACGGTCAATGACCGGGCGCGGGCCGACTACGTGCTCATCGACTGCCCCCCCAGCCTCGGGTTGCTCACCCTGAACGCCCTGGTCGCGGCGCCGGAGGTGCTGATCCCGATCCAGTGCGAGTACTACGCGCTGGAGGGCGTCGGTCAGCTGTTGCGCAACGTCGAGCTGGTCAAGGCCCACCTCAACCCGGGGCTGCACGTGTCCACGGTCCTGCTGACGATGTACGACGCACGCACCCGGCTGGCTGCCCAGGTGGCCGACGAGGTGCGGACCCACTTCCCCGACACGGTGCTGCGCACCACGATCCCTCGGTCGGTCCGGATCTCGGAGGCACCGAGCTACGGCCAGACCGTGATGACCTACGACCCCGGCTCCACCGGGGCACTGTCCTACCTGGAAGCGGCCCGCGAGATGGCGGTGCGGGGACCGGCCCGCCCGGAAATGGAGCACAACGGTGAGTGATCGTCGACGGGGTCTGGGCCGTGGCCTGGGCGCCCTGATCCCGACCGCACCCAACAAGGGTGACGCGGCGGCGCCGACCGGCGGACCCTCCCCGGTCGACCTGCTCATCCCCGGGCGCCCGGCACCGGGGGCGCCCGGCGAGACCGGGGCGGAGGCCGCCAGCCCGGTCGGCGCGCACTTCGCCGAGATCCCCCTGGACGCCATCACGCCGAACCCGCGGCAGCCGCGCGAGGTGTTCGACGAGGAGGCGCTGGCCGAGCTGGTCCACTCGTTGCGCGAGGTCGGGCTGCTGCAACCGGTCGTGGTCCGCGCGATCGGCGACGGCACTCGCTACGAGCTGATCATGGGTGAGCGCCGCTGGCGCGCTGCTCGGGAGGCCGGCTTCACCGCGATCCCGGCGATCGTGCGCGACGCCGGCGACGACGACATGTTGCGCGACGCCTTGCTGGAGAACCTGCACCGGGCGCAGCTCAACCCGCTGGAAGAGGCCGCCGCCTACGACCAGCTGCTCCAGGACTTCGGCTGTACCCACGACGAGCTGGCTGGCCGGATCGGCCGGTCACGCCCGCAGATCTCCAACACGCTGCGGTTGCTCAAGCTCCCGCCGCTGGTCCAGCGCCGGGTTGCGGCCGGCGTCCTGTCGGCCGGTCACGCCCGGGCCCTGTTGGGCCTCGAGGACCCTGCCGCCCAGGAGCGGCTCGCGCAGCGCGTCGTTGCCGAAGGTCTCTCGGTGCGGTCGGTCGAGGAGATCGTGTCCCTCGGGGGTGATCCCGTGGCGAGCCCACCCCGGGCACCCCGCAGCGCTACCCCGGTCGCCCCCAAGCTCGCCGTCCTGGCCGACCGGCTCTCCGATCGCTTCGAGACCCGGGTGAAGGTGGACCTGGGCCGGTCCCGGGGGCGCATCGTCGTGGAGTTCGCCTCGATCGACGACCTCGAGCGGATCGTCGCGTTGATGGCACCGGACGCGTCGGCCGGCTGACGACAGGGCTGGCGATCGTCGCCCCAGCCGGGGCCCCAGGGCCTGGTGGGGGAGGAGCGGCTCCTGATGCTGGTGCGGCCCACGTGGGCTCCTGGGGCTGTCGGGGCCAGAGAAGCACGTGTCGACAAATCAACGTGTCGCCGGATCGACCAATGGGCCGAGGACGCGTCGACCCTGGCGGTGTCGACGAGTCGACATCGGACTGGTCGCCACATCGCCACATCGCTACATCGCTATATCGCCACATCGCCACATCGCTACATCGCTACATCGCCACGTCGTTGAGTCGCCTCATCGCCCCATCGCCCCATCGCCAGGTCGCCTTGTCGGTGAGTCGACATGTGTCCCGGATGTCCTTCCGCCCGGCCTACGACCAGCGGTACTCTGCCGCCGACCACCGCCCGACGTGTGGGAGGGGATGCGGTGTCCCGTCGGTGCGCCAGCCTGACGCTGGACAACCTCGACGACTTGCCCCGCCCGTGCCGTCGCTGCGTCTTCTGGGAGCTCGATCCGGTCGCCCGTGAAGCTGCCGAGGAGGCCGGCGACGTCGAGCTGGAGAAGGAGGCGTGGCTCTCGGCGACCCTGCTCGAGTGGGGTTCCTGCGGAAAGATCGTCTACGTCGACTCACTGGCCGCGGGCTATCTCACCTACGCACCGCCGGTGCACGTCCCGCGCAGCATGGCCTTCCCGACCTCACCGGTGTCGGCGGACGCGGTGCTGCTGATGACCGCGCGGCTGCTCCCGGAGTTCGCCGGTGCGGGGCTCGGCCGGATGCTCGTGCAGACGGCCGCCAAGGATCTCTCGCGGCGGGGGGTGCGGGCGATCGAAGCGTTCGGCCGGGCCACGCCCGCCGACGGCTCGGAGCTGCCGCCGGGCGGATGCCTGCTGCCCGCGGACTTCCTGCTCGCGGTCGGGTTCAAGACCGTGCGCCCGCACCCGATCGTGCCGCGGCTGCGGCTGGACCTGCGCAACGCGCTGTCCTGGCGGGAGGACGTCGAGGTGGCGCTGGAGCGGCTGCTCGGCTCGATGAACCCGGAGCCGGTGTTCCGGCCGGTCTGACGGTCGGGCCAGCCTGAGACCGCCTTAGACCCGCAGCCACTCCGGGACCCGCAGGAAGCCGGTCTCGGCGTCCTGGTCCGGAGGCAGGAAGAGACGTTGCACGGCCGCGGCGACCGACTCGGCGAGCGCGTCGCGGAACGCCGGGTCGGCGAGCCGCACCGAGTCGCCGGGGTTGGTGAGGTAGCCCACTTCGACCCGGACGGCCGGCATCCGGGTCCGGCGCAGCACGTCCCAGGTCTTGGCGTGCACCCGGCAGTCGAGCAGGTCGGTGCGGCTGCAGATCTCCCGCTGGACCAGGTCGGCGAGGTGTTCTCCGACCAGCGAGTAGTGGCCGAACTCGTCGTTGCCGTAGTAGTACGTCGCGACGCCGCTCGCCTGTGGGTTGGCGTGATGGTTGACGTGCAGGGAGATGAGCAGGTCGGCGCCGGCCGCGTTGGCGAAGCTGGCGCGGTCCTCCTCGCTCGGCACGTCTTCGGAGACCTCCGGGCCGCGCGTCAGGAAGGCCGACGCCCCCGTCGCGCTGAGGCGTCCCTCGATGCGTGAGGCTAGGTCGTAGACCAGCTGCGGCTGGCCCGGGTCGATGATGACCAGCTTGCCGGCCAGGGCCGGACCGGCGCGGTTGATGGCCTCCGAGTCGCGCATGGCGTGGGGGCGCCCGCCCACCACGGTCCGGGTGAGCTGGTGCAGGGCCTTGAACGTCGCCGGTCCGCAGGTCCCGTCGGCGACGACGCCGATGTTGCGCTGGAACTCGCGCAGCGCCTGCTCGGTCTCCACGCCGAACAACCCGTCGACCCGGCCGCAGTCGAAGCCCATGTCGAGCAGCCGCTGCTGGAGACCCGCGACGTCGTCACCGGCCATCAGGCGGGCGGGGACGAACACGAGGATCCGGTCGCCGAGCCGCCACCGGGCCTCGTCGAGCGCGTGGTAGGTGCGGGGGCCGACGATGCCGTCGACGGAGATCCCGCGCTGTTGCTGGAAGGCGCGCACCGCCCGGTCGGTCGCGTCGTCGAACACCGCGGCCGCCGGGTCGGTCGCCGCGGTCACGGCCACGCCGTCCGCCTGGCCGATCTCGCCCTCGAGCAGCCCGAGCACCGTCAGCTTCGCCCGGATCTCGGCGACCGCGTGGCCCGAGTCACCGCGTCGGTACGCCGGCGCGCCGTGACCGGGCGTCCCGCTCCCGCGGGCGGACGGGTCGAGCGACATCTCGGGATCCTCCAGCGCGAAGGAGAGGACGTGCGGAGGGCACTGACAACCGTACCCGCGTACTCGTGATGTCAAAGCCGCCGAATGTGCCGGCAGCGTGCAGCCGGCCGCCGGCCCGGCAGAGCCTCGGTCAGATGAAGTCGGCGAGGTCGCGCAGCAGCATTGCCTTGGGCTTCGCCCCGACGATCGACTTCACGATCTCACCGCCCTGGTAGACGTTGAGCGTCGGGATCGACACGACGCCGTAGTCCGCGGCGGTGCGCGGGTTCTCGTCGACGTTGAGCTTGACGATCTCGATCTTGTCGGCGTGCTCGCCGGCGATCTCCTCGAGGATGGGGGACACCTGCCGGCACGGCCCGCACCACTCCGCCCAGAAGTCGACGAGAACGGGCTTCTCGCGCTGCAGGACGTCGCTGGTGAACGACTCGTCGGTCACGGTCTTGGCTCCCACAGGAGCTCCTCTCGGGTTTACCGGGTTTCCGGGCGGTGGTGCTGCATGGTGTGGCTGTGCTGGCTGACTTCCGGGTGCGACCGGTGGCACGAGGGCATCACAGGACGCCGGCCTGGGCGACCTGCACCGGATCCTGGGTCAGGAGGGCATCCTCGAGGGCGGCCAGGTACCGCTCCGCATCCAGCGCGGCGGCGCACCCGGTCCCGGCGGCCGTCACGGCCTGCCGGTAGGTGTGGTCGACCACGTCGCCACACGCGAACACCCCGATGAGGTTGGTCCGGGTCGAGGGCGCGTGGACGAGGACGTAGCCCTCGTCGTCGCGGCGCACCTGTCCGGCGAACAGCTCGCTGCGCGGGTCGTGACCGATCGCCACGAACAGGCCGGTCACGTCGAGGTGGGTCTCGGTGCCGGTGACGACGTTGCGGACGGTCACGCCGTCGACCTTGGGGTCGCCGTGCACGTCCACGACCTCGCTGTCCCAGAGGAAGCGGATCTTGTCGTTGGCGAACGCGCGCTCCTGCATGATCTTCGAAGCCCGGAGGGAGTCGCGCCGGTGCACGACGGTCACCGAACGGGCGAAGCGGGTCAGGAACGTCGCCTCCTCGAGCGCGGTGTCACCACCGCCGACCACCACGATGTCCTGGTCGCGGAAGAAGAAGCCGTCACAGGTTGCGCACCACGAGACGCCGCGGCCGGAGAGCCGCTTCTCGCCGGGCAGGCCGAGCTCGCGGTAACCGGAACCGGTGGCGATGATGACGGCGTACGCACGGTGCTCGGCACCGCTGCCGTCGACGACCACCTTGATCTCGCCGGTGAGGTCGACCGAGGTCACGTCGTCGGTCACGAGTTCGGCACCGAATCGCTCCGCCTGTGAGCGAAGCTGCTCCATCAGGTCAGGGCCCATGACGCCCTCGGGGAAGCCGGGGTAGTTCTCGACGTCGGTGGTGTTCATCAGGGCGCCGCCGGCGGTGACCGAACCCTCGAAGACGAGCGGGTTGAGGCTGGCGCGGGCGGCATAGATCGCGGCCGTGTACCCCGCGGGCCCCGAGCCGATGATGATCACGTTCCGTACGTCGCTCACAGCGTCTAGTGCCTTCCGATGACGATCACGCCCGGCGCGTCCGCAGTGCTCGGGCAGTCATGTTGCTCAACCGATCCTACGGGTCCGGAATTCCCCCGACGGCGTGCTCAGGACCGCGGCACGCGCGCGAAGTTGAGGAAGAGGCCGGTGGGGCAGTCGGGGGCCACGACGTAGACGTCGAGAGATGTTGGATCGCCGACGGTCGGGAAGACGAGCACCGCAGCCGGTTGTCCCTGCCACTGCGCGAGGTCGACAGCCAGCGGCTGCAGTGTCTGGTCGCCATCGTTGAGGTTGGTCACGCAGGTTCGCAGCGCGCTGGGGTCGGACAGTCGCGCTGCCGGGCCCGCGGCCGAGCCGCTCTCCAGGCCTTCGGCGGGTGTCGGGACGTCGGTGGCGGTGCCGGACGGGGTGGTGGAGGCGGCGGTCTTCCGGGCGCTGTCGTACAGCGAGAGCGCCGGCCCGAACGTCCCGCTGGCGAGGGCGGGCGCGGCCGCGGCGAGCGTGGTCGGCGTCCAGTTCCGTCCGCTGGCCGTGACGGGCACGGCCGCACTCCTGGGTGCGGCCGCAGCGCGGTCGGACGTGGCGCCGCCGGCCGTGCTGGCGCCGCCCCCCTCGGATCCCCCGTTGATCGCCGAGACCGCGAGCGCACCGAGGCCGAGCACGACGACGATGGCGGCGGCCGCCTGGAGAAGGCGCAGGCCGCGGGGACCCGATCGTTCGCGACGGTGCGCCGCCGTGGCTCCGAGGCTAGGGACGATCGTCGGCGTCGCCGCGACGTCCGCCGGGGCCGAGGCGGCCGCGGCCAGGGCGGCGTCGAGCCGGCTCGCGACGTCGGCAGGGATCGGCTCCACCGACCCGGCGGCCGCGAGGCGGTCCGGGATGGCGGCGAGCACCTCGAGGTCGGCCTGGCACTCGGGGCATTCGGCAAGGTGCTCCCTGGCGGCCCGCTCCGCCCGGTCGTGCAACAGCCCGGCCTGCAGGTCGGCGAGCACGTCGGTTGTGACGTGCGGACCGTGGGTGTTGCCGGGTTCGTCAGTCACCGTTGCTCACCTCCTGGGTCTGTGGTGTCTGCTGCGCGTCCTGGTGCTCCTCGCCGGGTCTGACGTCGCCGACGGTGTCCGGGTTCCGTTCCCGCAGCAGGGGAAGCAGCCGGGCCCGGCCTCGTGCACAGCGGCTCTTGACCGTGCCGACTGCGCACTCCAGGACCTGCGCGGCGTCCTCGACCGACCAGCCGTACATGTCGACGAGGACCAGGGCACCGCGCTGCTCCACGGGCAGCGTCGCCAGGGCGGCGGTGACGTCCATGCCGGTCACCAGCGAGGCGATGTCGTCGCCGCGGGATGGGACCTCGATCGTCTCGGGGAGCGGGTCCGCGGGGCGGGCCGCGCGCCGGCGGACCCGGTCGAGGCAGGCGTTGACGACGATCCGATGCAGCCAGGTGGTCACCGCGGAGTCGCCGCGAAAGGCCGAACTGCCACGGCCGGCGCGGAATGCCGACACGAGTGCGTCCTGCAGGGCGTCGGCGGCCTCCTCACGGTCGCCGAGGGTCCGCAGGGCTACGGCCCACAGCCGGTCGCGATGCCGGCGTACCAGCTCGCCGAACGCGTCCGGGTCTCCGTCCGCGTGGGCCGCGAGCAGGTCGGCGTCGGTGCTCGACTCGTCGCGCACGTCACCCACCTCGCGTCCCGGAAGCCCCTGAGCAGGGCCCGCCCAGGGTAGGTCGGCACGGACCCGGCCCGGCTCAAGCGCGCCGGGTCAGCCGTAGACGGAGATTTCGGCGATCCGCCCGCGGTAGACGGAGCCGTCCAGGGGCAGCTTGGTCAGCCAGATGAGGACGTACCGGGCGCTGTGCGGGTCGTCGGTCCGCGGTACGACGGTGGCCGGCCCGTCCACGTCGCGGGCGGTGCGCTTGATCATCGTGAAGTCGGCCAGCTCGGTCCCCGGTTGATCGGCGAACCCCACCCGGAGGTCGGTCCCGCCCCCCACCGTGACGACCCGCACCGCGCTGATGTCGTGCTTCGACCCGAGGTCGAGGACCAGCCCGACGCCGTCCTTGAGGCCGGCCGGCCCGAACGGGTCGTTGTAGTAGTTCGTGATCCAGACGGTCGCCTTCTGTCCGTCGACGACCAGTGGGACGTCCGCGTCGTTCTCCTCGCCGTCGCCCTCGGGGTCGAAGCTGGTGACCTGCTTGACCTTGATCTTCTGGCCGGTCGGCGCGCCGGTCCCCGTCGGGGTGCTGGTGCCCTGGCCGGTCCCGCCCTTCGCCGAGTCGGACCCGCCGAAACCGGCGAGGAAGATCTGGCTGCCGGCGAGCGCGACGCCGACCGCGAGCACGAACACCACCGCTGCCCAGGCGAGCAGCGTGGTGCGGCTGGTGCGTCGCGGCCCCTGGTCGTCGTAGGGCGCCATGGTGGCGTGCCCACCGGTGCCCGTGACCAGCCGGTTCTCCGTGGTCGCCGGCACGACAGGGATCCTGCTGGTGAGGTGGCCGTCGGACAGGGCCGCCGCGAGCGCCTCGGGGGTCGTCAACGGTGACTCCGGGTGCCCGATGCCCAGGCCGCGGCAGACGATCCCGTCCAGCTCGTGCGGGACCCCGGCCCGCACCTGGCGCGGGCTGCAGGTCGCCCCGTTGTCGAGCGGCGCGGGGGCCAGCCCGGTGTCGGTGCTGCCCGGCCAGCGCGCGGTGAGCCCGGCGTACATGATCGCCGATGCGCCCTCCGTGTCACGGCGAGCAGCGGCGTCCGGGTCGGGCACCCCGACCCCCCGGACCGCCGCCTCGACGGCCAGACCCACCAGCTTGACCTGGCCATGCGTGGTCCGTAGGACGTGCTCAGGCTCGAGACACAGGTGCGCCAGGCCGGCCTCGTGCGCCGCGCAGAGTGCCTCGGCGACGGCCAGCGCCACGTCGCGCGCCTCACCCGGGGGCAGCGGCCCGTCGGCGAGCAGGTCGGTCAGGTTGGTCGCTCGGACCCACTCGTTGACGACGTAGACGACCTTGCCGAGCGGTCCGTCCACCTCGCTGGCGTCCAGGACACGCAGGAAACGGGCGTCGGTGAGGGCCGCTGCGCGCCGCGCGGCGTGCAGGACCCGCTCCGCGTGCTCGTCCCCGGCCGGGAGCAGGCAGAGGCCGACCGCCCGGTCGAGCAGCTCGTCGTGCGCGCGCCAGTAGGTCGTGCCAGCCGCTTCACCGAGCTGCTTGTCGAGTCGGTAGCGGTCGACGAGGCGGGTGCCCTCGACGGCATGGGACGACACGGAACTCCTGTCGGGCGCGCGCGGACCTGCTCGCCTGCCTCGGCACCCCCGTGGTGGGCAGGCGCCTCCATGGTAGGTGGGGCCTTACCCCCGAGAGCCCGGGTCAGTCCTGCTGCGCTCGCGAGTCCGGTGACCCGGTCGGCTGCTGTCAGCTGCCGACGCTCTTGCCCCGCGCGTCGCGGACGACGTGGGTCCACGGTTCGGTCTTGGACCAGCGGTAGAGCAGCAGGGTCCTGGCGGTCCGGGCGATCCGCAGGTGGACGGTGCCGTCCGGGTCGACCGAGAAGCCCTTGACGAGGACCTTGTCCTGCGGGTTCTGCTCCGTGGCGGCTTTCACCGCGGCGTCGTAGGTCTGCTGGAGGTTCTTCGTGTCGTCCCAGGTGGACGACGCCTCGAGGGCGGCGAAGGAGCCGTCGTCGGACACGCTGGCCATGGTGGTGCCGATCGAGATGGCCTCGAACAGGCCGAGCCCGGCGATCGCGAGAACCACCGTGAGTTTGGTCAGCCAGCCCAGGATGATGTCACCACGGTCGTCGGCGTGGTGCAGGGGCTGGAGGCGGGCAAGGCGCATGACCTACCTGTCGGACGACCCGCCCGCCGCCTTGAGCCCGCGGGACCCGCCTTGACCTTCCTCTGACCTCGACCTCCCGCTGACCTTCGGGCGTGCCTGATCTGCGGGGCTCAGGCCCCGGCTGGCCGGCGGACCCGGCGGAGCAGCTGCGTCAGCTCGTCGACGTGCAGGAGCCGGGCGGTCCCGACGTACCCCACGAGGAGGACCGAGCCGCCGGCCACCAGCGCGACCAGCGAGGCGAGCAGTCCGCGCCCGGCCGCCACGCCGATCAGCCAGGCCACCACCCAAGCCAAGGCGGCCGACGGTACGGCGGCAACCAGCAGCCGCACGTAGTGCCGGACCACCACGGTCCCGTCGAGGCCCGCCGTCCGGCGACGCAGCACCGAGGTCGACAGGGCCAGCCCTCCGACGTACGTCAGTGAGTAGGCCAACGCGACGCCCACCATCCGCCACCGCAGCGGCAGCGCAGCGTAGAAGGCCAGCGCCAGCACGACATTCGTGCCGGCGATCGCGATCTGCAGGTAGAACGGTGTCCTGGTGTCCTCGAAGGCGTAGAACCCGCGCAGCGCGATGTACTGCGCGGAGAACGCGGGCAGGCCGAGGGCGAAGGCAGCGGCAACCAGGCCGATGTAGTACGCCGATGCCGGCGCGCCGTCGGCGCCCGCGTAGAGCACCCCTGCCAGCTGCGGCCCGAGGGCGACGAGCGCCGCGGCGCACAGGATGACCCCGACACCGGTGAGCCGCCATGCCTCGGACAGCGACCGGCGTACCGCGGCCAGGTCGCCGTCGGCGGCCTCTCGGCTCATCCGCGGCAGCAGCCCGGTCATGACCGAGACGGTGATGATCGAGTGCGGCAGGATGAAGATGAGGTACGCCGTCGCGTACGGCGTGTAGCCGACCCCGTAGGCGATGTGCGCGTCGGCCGCCGCCGAGCCGGCGCTGTTGCCGAGGTTGACGATGATGACGTATGCGAGCTGGTTGACCAGCACGAACAACAACGTCCACTTGGCCAGCTCGCCGGCTCGGCCGAGGCCGGAGCCGCGCACGTCGAATCGGGGCCGGAACTTGAATCCGGTGCGCCGCAGGACGGGCACCAGCACCGCGGCCTGCGCCGCGACTCCGAGTGTCGTGCTGGCACCGAGCAGCGCGATGGCGCCGGTGCTGAGCGACCCCGGATCGCGGGCGTCGACGGTGAAGGCAAGGATGAAGACCATCCCGCCGGTGATGGCGACCAGGTTGTTGACGATGGGGGCCCACATCATCGGGCCGAAGCTGCCGCGCGCGTTGAGGACCTGGCCGAGCATCGTGTAGGCGCCGTAGAAGAAGATCTGCGGCAGGCACCAGTAGGCCAGCAGGGTCCCGATGTGCCGGTTGCCCACGTCATGCGGGCCGAGGCTGGTGTAGAGCCAGATCAGCAGTGGCGCGCACAGCGTGGCCACAACGGTGACGACGAGCAGGACGACGAACACCAGGCTCAGCAGCCGGTCGGTGTAGGCCTGCGACCGCTCCGGGTCGTCCTTCATCGCGCGGACCAGCTGCGGCACGAACACCGCGTTCAGTACGCCACCGGCGAGCAGGATGTAGATGATGTTCGGAATCGTGTTCGCGGTGTTGAACGAGTCGGCGGTCGCGGCGCTGCCGATGGCTGCCACGATGACCGCGCTGCGGACGAAGCCCAGGACCCGCGAGGCGACCGTCCCCGCGGCCATCACCGAGGACGCGCGCACGAGAGCGCCGGATCGCTCCCGCGACGGTACGGCGGCCGCGGCGCTCGTCGGGTCGGGCGCCGCGTCGGCCGGCTGCCCGGGCTGGTCGGTGCTCATGGTCGGCCGCTCACGCGTGCACGTCCGCCGGCGTCTCGGACCCGTCGGACCCGTCGGACCCGTCGGACCCGTCGGACCCGTCGGACCCACCGGCGCCGGACCCGTCCGGCCGGTCGCCACCGTCGGCGCCCTGTCCGTCGTTCCCCTGTCCGTCGTCCCGTCCGGGGGCCGGTCCGTCGTCGGCGCCGTGCCGGACGCGGCGCACGACCCGGATGCCGGCGGCCAGGAACAGCACGGCGGCCGCACCGAGGGTGATGACCAGCGCGACAGTGCCGATCTGCGTGACGTTGACCTCCAGCTGTGCGACCTGGCTGCCGTACTGCGCGCCGCTCGGCGTGTGCAGCGTCGCCGCCACGGAGACCGGGCCACCCGCGATGGCTCGTGCCCGCACCTCGACCTGGACCTTCTGGTTCGGACCGATCGGGCGGGTGTTCACCGGGTCGAGCCGCAACCGTGGCGTCTGCGGCTCGAGCCGCAGGTCGACGACGACCGGTTGCGGCAGCTCGTTGACGACGGTCACCGGGATCGTCCCCGAGTGGCTGCCGAAGGTGAAGCTTCCGCCCTGCACGTAGACCTTGCGCTTCAAGGCGCTGAGGTAGGTCTGCTCGCGGGCCTTGCGGTTGCCGGCGCTGTCCACCCGACCGCGCCAGTACGTCGACTCGAGCCGCAGCACCGAGGCCTGCAGCCCCGGCACCAGCTGGGTCTTGTCGGTGAGGATCGCGGCGAAGTTGCTGATGCTGTCCTTCATGGTGGCGACGCCCTTGAGGTACGCCGCCGGCAGCTCGGCGCGGCGTTCGGCCGCGGGGTAGTGCAGCGGGGCGCGGTCCACCTCCGGTGGCGCCGTGTCGGCCAGGGCGCGCAGGCTCTTCGGGGCCGCCCAGGGTGCCGAAGCCACCGGAGCGAGCTGGTCGAGGAACTCCTGGGACGGGTCCCAGCGCCGCGGTGGCATCGCGACGATCGTGCGCGGCGTGCCCCCGCCGGGCAGCTCGGAGGCGATCATCGCCGTCTCGGCGACCACCCGCTGCGCAGCGAGGACGCCGTCGTTGCCACGTGCCCGGGCCCCGCTCCCCAGCAGGTCCGCGAGTCCGGGGTCAGCCAGCAGCGCCTTCACCGGGCCCGCGCCCGAGGACACCTGCGCGCGACCGCTCGGGGTGTAGCTCAGGTCGATCGTCGGGGGCAGCGCGCGCCCGTCCAGAACGACTGATCCCACGCCGGACCGGACCAGGGTGGCGAGGCCCGGGCGGTCGAGATAGCCGTCGGCCGGCCAGGCGAGGTCGTCGACCGTCGAGACCGCAGGCAGCACGCCCGCCAGCGCGGCCGCGCCGGCCGTGCGGGCCCGGGCCACGTCGGAGGGCATGTCCTGGCGCACCAGTGCGGCCACGTCGACATCGCCGTACGGGAGGGCGAGGACGTCGGCCCCCTCGGTCGCCGAACGCAGGTCCGCCAGCCACCGTTGGGCGAGCCCGGCACCGCCGCCGGGGACGGTGCCGCCCGTCGGCGTCCGGACCCGGTAGCCGTCAGCCATGTCGGCCACCGACTCGACGAGGTCGGGGTCCAGCGCCCAGGTGACGGCCGCACCGTCCTGGTCGAGGCGGATGCCGGCCGCGAGCAGCCGGTCCAGGCGGCCGCCCGGCGCGAGGGCGGCGGCCAGGGTGTCGTCGGCGAAGGTCCCGTCGGCCAGCCGCACCGGCGCGCCGACCAGCGGCCAGAGCCAGCTGAAACCGGTCGGGCTGATGCCGGGGCTGGCGGGTACCCAGGGCAGGAGCGTGCGGGTGATGTCGAGGCGACCGGTCTGCGCGCCGCGGGTGCCGACGACCTCGATCCCCAACACGTACACGCCGAAGCCGGTCAGGGCCGGTACGTCGTCGAGGACCTGGCGCAGATCGAACGGTTCGCTACCCCCCGGAGCCAGGTCACCGAGGGGCGTCTCGACGATGACGGTCCCGTCACGGCTGGTCACCTCTCCGGCAGCCACCGCGGCCAGCTCGGACCGGCTGCCCAGGGCTCCCTGGGACAGCCGCAACCGGATACTCACCTTGTGCACGACCTGGCTGCCGCGGTTGGTCACGGCACCCGCCACCTGCAGCGTGCTGCCGCTGGTGCCCACTGCCGGGGTCAGGGTGCTCACTGTGATGGATACGCCGCCGGCGCCGCCGGCCGGTCCGGCGCCGACGAGGACTGCCGGGCCCACGAGCAGGACGAGGACCGCGAGCCAGGTGGCTCCCCGTCCGAGCTTCACGCGGAGTCCGCGAGCAGGTCGGCCGCGGTGTCGGCGAGCCGGCGTTCCCCGGCGTACGCGAGCCGATCGCGCAACTCGGTGAGCGGCACCCAGGCGACCTCGTCGACCTCGATGTCCTCGTCACTGAGCTCGCCGCCGGACGCTTCGAGCAAGTAGTGGTGCACGGTCTTGTGGATCCGCCGGTCCTCGGCCACGAACCAGTAGTCGATGGTGCCGAGCGCCGCCAGCACCCGCCCCCGGATGCCGGTCTCCTCCTCGACCTCGCGCACCGCCGCGTCCTCGTGGGTCTCGCCCGCCTCGACGTGGCCCTTCGGCAGCGACCAGAGCAGCCGGCCGCGCCGGTCGACGCGGCCGATCAGGGCGACTCGTGGGGTGCCCTCGGTGCGGTCGACCACCAGTCCGCCCGCGGAGGTCTCCTCGACCTTGCGCAGCCCCCGGCGACGGCGACGACCACCGTCGCCAGCCACCGGCGGGTCGTCCCCCCGCCTGCGGGAGGACGGTGACCGGGGCATTCGTCGATGGTAGCCAGCCGCCGAGGACCGCCCGGCGGGCGCGCGGCGCGCCGCACGAGCGACGCGCCGTACCCTTGCCTCCCGTGTCCGCCGCCGTCCCACCTCCCGCCGGCGGACCGCCACGGCTGGACCTGCCGGCCGCCCGGCGTCGCCTGGCCGCCGGGCTGGTCGAGCTCTCGCCACTGCTGAGCGACCTGGGCGAGCGCTTCGCGGCGGGGGGCCACGAGCTGGCGCTGGTCGGTGGACCGGTGCGGGACCTGCTGCTGGGCCGCGAGCTGCCCGACGTCGACCTGACGACCGACGCCCGCCCCGAGGTGGTGCGCGAGCTGGTGCGGGACTGGGCCGATACCCGGTGGGACGTCGGCATCGCCTTCGGGACCGTCGGTGCCCGCAAGGGCGACACCGTCGTGGAGATCACGACCTACCGTGACGAGATCTACCGCAGTGCCTCCCGCAAGCCGGAGGTGACCTACGGCGACACCCTCGAGGCTGACCTGGTGCGCCGCGACTTCACCGTGAATGCGATGGCGGTGCGGCTGCCCTCGCACGAGTTCGTCGACCCGCACGGCGGGCTGATCGACCTGGCCGACGGGGTGCTGCGGACCCCGGGACGGGCCGAGGACTCGTTCACCGACGACCCGCTGCGGATGATGCGCGCCGCGCGGTTCGCCGCGCAGCTGGGCCTGCGGGTGGACCCGACGGTGGTCGACGCGATGACCGCGATGGCGGACCGGATCGAGATCGTGTCGGCCGAGCGGGTCCGCGACGAGCTGACCAAGCTCTTGCTGGCACCGGACCCACGCACCGGTCTCGGGCTGCTCGTCTCGACCGGGTTGGCGGCGCACATGCTGCCGGAGCTGCCGATGCTCGCGCTGGAGATCGACGAGCACCATCGGCACAAGGACGTCTACGAGCACACCCTCACCGTGCTCGAGCAGGCGATCGCGCTGGAACGTGAGGGACCGGACCTCGTCCTTCGGATGGCCGCGCTGCTGCACGACGTCGGCAAGCCGAGGACGCGCCGCTTCGAGCCCGGCGGCGGGGTGTCCTTTCATCACCACGAGGTGGTCGGGGCGAAGCTGGCCCGCGCCCGCCTTCGTGCGCTGCGCTACCCCAAGGATGTGGTCGAGGACGTCGCGACGCTGGTCGAGCTGCACCTGCGGTTCCACGGCTACGGCACCGGGGCATGGACCGACTCGGCGGTACGCCGGTACGTCGCCGACGCCGGCCCGCTGCTCCCGCGGCTGCACCAGCTGACCAGGTCGGACTGCACGACGCGCAACCGGCGCAAGGCCGCCGCGCTCTCGGCGTCCTATGACGACCTCGAGGCCCGGATCGCCCGGCTGCGGGAGCGTGAGGAGCTCGACGCGATCCGTCCGGACCTCGACGGCAACGCGATCATGGAGCTGCTCGGCGTCCCGCCCGGCCCCGTGGTCGGCCGCGCCTGGGCCTTCCTCAAGGAGCTGCGCCTCGAACAGGGCCCGCTCGACCGCGATTCCGCCGAGGCCGCCCTGCTCGCCTGGTGGGCCACCCAGTCCGACCGCCCCTGACCCCCTCGCCGGCCTCGCCTCCGCCCCGTTGACCACGTACACGTGGTCAACCGGAACTTTGCGGGGCGTGCAGGGCACGCCAAGCACCGCTAAGCCCCGTCAGGTCCGCCACCTGGGCTCGGCCCAGCGCCCCTTCGACTTGTTGGTGGGCTCCGCGACACAACTGGTGCTGAGGGTGTTCGTGAGCCGGTCTGGTTGCCACGTCAGGGCACTCCCGCACCGGATGTGTCGCGGAGCTGTCGCCGCCTGACTCACTGATCGCTCCGGTCACATCAGCGGCGCACGCGGACCTACCAACACACAGTTGGGCCCAATCAGGGTGCCCGAGCCGCACATTGCCGGGGACTGTGTGTTCTTGTGTCCGTGCACCACCAACGGCGGCCCAGATCCACGCCCGGCGAGGCCACCCTCCCCGTCGACAGCCGCTCTTGATCTGACCGCACCACCAACGGCGGCCCAGATCCGCGCCCGCGAGGCCACCCTCCCCGTCCACAGCCGCTCTTGACCTGACCGCACCACCAACGGCGGGCCGGATCGGCACCCGTCAGCTGGGTGACGTGGCCGGGTCGGCCGGGCGGTGGGCGCCGCTCTCGGTCCGCGCCGCGAGCCGCCGGGTGGCACGGGCATAGGCGGCGGCGGTGACGGCGTACCCGACGGCGACGACGGCAAAGACGATGCGGGAGTTGCCGTCCGCGGGGAGGACCGCCGCGGCGAACGCGGCGGCTGCCACGAACGCGATGTTGAAGATGACGTCGTAGAAGGAGAACACCCGGCCGCGGTAGGCGTCGTCGACCGAGGTCTGCACGATCGTGTCGACACAGATCTTCGAGCCCTGGGCGGCGACGCCGAGGACGAACGCCCCGAGGTACAGCGCCCACTCGGCGAGCACGACGACGAACACCGCCTCGGTGACGGCGGCCAGGGCGAAGCAGAACCAGATCCAGGTCTCCTTGCGCCACCGGGCGGTGACCTCGGGAGTGATCACTGCGGCCAGGAAGAAGCCGATCCCCGAGGCGGCGAACGCTCCGGCCAGGCCGGCCAGTCCCGCGTCGACGTCGTCAGGGTCGTGGAAGTAGGACCGGAACAAGAGGATCGCGGTGATCGTCGAGACGCCGTAGAAGAAGCGGTGCGCGCCGATCGCCGTGAGGGCGTAGGCGGCCGGCCGATGGGACCACACATGGCGCGCCCCGTCGACGAGACCGCGCGCGACCCGGCGTACCGCTTCCCGGGTCTGGGGCGGCTCGCCCGCGAGGTCCGGACCGAGCAGGTCGCGGTGCATGCCGAGGGCGATCAGCGCCGCCAGGGCGTAGACCAGGGCCGCGACGACGATGACCTGCGCGTCGGCGGTGTCCCCGTCACCGAAGAGCCCCTTCAGCTCGTAGCCGATGCCGGCGCCGAGGATCGCGACGATCGTGCCGCTCGTCGTCGACACCGAGTTGGCCATCACGAGCTCGTCGCGGGCGACGACGTGCGGGAGAGCTGCCGAGAGGCCGGCGAGGAAAAAGCGGTTCACCGACAGGCACGCGAGCACCGCGCCGTACAGCGGCACGCCGGACACGTCCGCCACGCTGAGCGCCGCCACCCCGAGGACCATGACGGATCGCAGCAGGTTGGCCACGACCAGGACCTGGCGGCGGCGCCACCGGTCCAGCAGGACACCGGCGAACGGCCCGACGATCGAGTACGGCAGCAGGAGCGTCGCGAACGCGGCGGCCACGCTGCCGGCCGAGGTCTGCCGCTCGGGGGAGAAGAAGAACAGGCTCGCCAGAGCCGCCTGGAACGCCCCGTCCGCGGCCTGCGAGACGAGTCGGGTCGCGAACAGCCGACGGAAGTTGCGGTGGTGGATCACCGCGCTCAGATCGCCGACGTAGGACACCGCCTCAGGCTACGGGCGCCGGCAGCACGGTAGGTCGTGGCCGCAGAACGGCCCGGCTCCATCGCGGGAGCCGGGCCGTTCGTGGAGCTGCGCTGCCTTAGCGGCGGATCAGCGCTCGATCGTGCCGGCGATGAACTGCTCGACCAGGTCCCGGGCCATGTCGTCGTCGTGCTGCACGGGCGGGCTCTTCATGAAGTACGACGACGCCGAGAGGATCGGGCCGCCGATGCCGCGGTCCATGGCGATCTTCGCGCACCGGATGGCGTCGATGATGACGCCGGCCGAGTTCGGAGAGTCCCAGACCTCCAGCTTGTACTCGAGGTTGAGCGGGACGTCGCCGAAGTTGCGACCCTCGAGCCGGACGTAGGCCCACTTGCGGTCGTCGAGCCATTGCACGTAGTCCGACGGGCCGATGTGTACGTTGCGCGCGGAGAGCTTGTTCTCCATGTTGCTCGTGACGGCCTGCGTCTTGGAGATCTTCTTGGACTCGAGCCGGTCGCGCTCCAACATGTTCTTGAAGTCCATGTTGCCGCCGACGTTGAGCTGGTAGGTCCGGTCGAGGATCACACCGCGGTCCTCGAACAGCTTGGCCAGCACGCGATGCGTGATGGTGGCGCCGACCTGCGACTTGATGTCGTCGCCCACGATCGGGACGCCGGCGTCCTCGAACTTCTTGGCCCACTCGGGCGTACCGGCGATGAACACCGGCAGCGCATTGACGAAGCCGACGCCTGCGTCGATGGCGCACTGCGCGTAGTACTTGGCCGCGTCCTCGGACCCGACGGGCAGGTAGCAGACCAGGACGTCGGCCCGCGTCTCGCGCAGGACCTCGACCACGTCGACCGGCTCGTCGTCGGACTCGGTGATGGTCTCGCGGTAGTACTTGCCCAGACCGTCGAGGGTGTGTCCGCGCTGGACCGTGATACCCGTGGGCGGCACGTCGCAGATCTTGATGGTGTTGTTCTCGCTCGCGCCGATCGCGTCGGACAGGTCGCTGCCGACCTTCTTCGCGTCGACATCGAACGCCGCGACGAACTCCACGTCGCGGACGTGGTAGTCGCCGAACTGGACGTGCATGAGCCCGGGGACGCGGCTCTGCGGGTCGGCGTCCTTGTAGTACTCGACGCCCTGGACCAGCGACGAGGCACAGTTGCCGACG
>DATBDW010000113.1:0-10925 GCA_036269735.1 Actinomycetes bacterium | reverse complement strand
ACGCTTGGCGAGGTCGACCTCGTCGGCCGCGGTGAGCAGTGACACCCGGCCGATCTCGCGCAGGTAGACCCGCACGAGGTCCGCGGAGGCCGACGGCCCGGCGTCGTCGAGAGACGGAACGATCTCCTCGACCTCGACCTCGACCTCTTCGGCCTTCAGCTCTTCGGGTGACGGCTCGTCGGACACGACCTCGACGCCGGACTCGGCGAGTCCGCGCACGATCTCGTCGACGTTCTCGGGAGCGAGCCCGGACGCGTTCGCGGCGGCCGCGACGGCTTGCGCAGGGATGTGCCCGACACCGACGCCCACGGCGCGGAGCCGGTCGACCACCTCGTTGACGCTGTCCGGCAGGACGATCACTTCCCCCACGACGCAAGAGTCTGCCGCGCCCCATGTCCGTCCGCAGCCGAATTGCGAGTCAATCTCAGGCCAAGAAACGCCCAGCGGACAAGTGGATCACTGCTGTTGTGACACGTGCCCGGGCACCCGGCACCAAGGGGTCACACCGACGCGCTCACAGGGTGCCGATCGCACGCTCGCGCAGTGCCCGTCGGTGCGCCTCGAAGGCCACCAGCTCGCCGAACAAGCGGTTGTACTCCGCACTCGCCTCGACCGGGTTGATCCGCTGCAACCGGGACTTGACCTCGGCGATGCGCCGCGTCGCCGCGAGCTCCTCGAGCCGTGCGAGCACCTCGGTCGCGTACCGGGTGAGTGCGACCTGCTCCGATGCGAGCGGCTCGACCGCGAGCTCACGGACCAACCCGCGGGCCGCGTCGTCGGGCGCGGCGGCTTCGACCTTCGCGACCCAGACCGCGCCACCCTCGCCAGCGGCCGCGGGTCCGCCTGCCGCGAGCACCGCGTGGTGCAGTGCGGCATACGGCGGCGCGGTGAACACGTCGGCCGGCAGCTCGTCGTAGCCGACGGCCAGGGACGGTGTCTGCAGTGCCAGCTTGAGCGCGTCGCGTTCCACGCGGACCGATGGATCGTGCAGGTCGATCTGTGATGCCGGCGCCGACGGCCGTCGCCCGACGTTGCCGACACCACCGCGCGACTGGCGGACGAGCTCGTCGGGGTCCGGCAGGCCGATCCAGCCGGCCAGCTGGCGCGCGTAGTTGGCCCGCAGCGACACGTCACGAATGTCGCGAACGACCTCCATGCCGGCCCGGGTCGCCGCCGTACGTCCCTCAGCGGTGTCGAGGTCGTAGGTCGCGAGGCGCGTGCGGATCGCGAACTCGAAGAGCGGCACGCGGCGGGCCACCAGGTCACGCACCGCGGTGTCGCCCTTGTGCTGGCGGAGCTCGCACGGGTCCATCCCCGATGGCTCGACCGCGACGAAGGTCTGGGTGACGAACTTCTGGTCGTCCTGGAACGCCTTGAGGGCGGCCTTCTGACCCGCGGAGTCGCCGTCGAAGGTGAAGACGACCTCCCCGCGGAACTCGGCCTGGTCCATCAGGAGACGGCGGAGGATCTTGATGTGGTCACTGCCGAACGCCGTACCGCAGGTGGCGACCGCGGTGCCCACACCAGCGAGGTGGCAGGCCATCACGTCGGTGTAGCCCTCGACGACGACGGCCTGCAGCCGCCGGGCGATGTCCTTCTTCGCCAGATCGAGGCCGTAGAGGACGGTCGACTTCTTGTAGAGCGGCGTCTCGGGGGTGTTGACGTACTTGGCCTCGATCCGGTCGTCGTCGAACAGACGGCGGGCGCCGAAGCCGACGACGTCACCGCTGACGTCGCGGATCGGCCACAGCAGGCGGGCCATGAAGCGGTCGATCGGTCCGCGCTGGCCCTCCCGCGCCAGGCCGGCAGTCACGAGCTCCTCGGTGCTGAACCCGCGGCCGCGCAGGTGTTGCGTGAGCAGGTCCCAGTCGCGCGGGGCGAAGCCGACGCCGAAGTGCTCCGCGGCGGCCTGGTCGAAGCTGCGCTCGGCGAGGAACTGCCGACCCGCGGCCGCGGTGGGGGTGGCCAGCTGCTCGGCGTAGAACTGCGCGGCGGCTCGGTGGGCCTCGACGAGCCGGGTGCGCTGCCCCTGCTGCCGGCCGGGTGTGACGCCGCCTTCCTCGTAGCGCAGCTGCACGCCGTACCGGTCCGCGAGTCGCTCCACAGTCTCGGCGAAGGTGAGGTGATCCGTCCTCATCACGAACGAGATGACGTCGCCACCTTCACCGCAACCGAAACAGTGGAACGATCCTACGGACGGGCGGACCGAGAAGGACGGGCTCTTCTCGTCGTGGAACGGGCACAGGCCCTTGAGGTTGCCCCCGCCCGCCGGTCGCAGGGTCACGACCTCGCCGACGACCTCCGCGATGTCGGCGCGCTCCTTGACGAGAACGACGTCCTCGTCCCGGATCCGGCCTGCCACGGCTGGGAGTCTACGGGCGGCGCACCGGCCCCGCGGCCCCGTGCACAGACGGCCGGTGCCCCGGTCGAGAAGGGCCTGGTCAGACCTCGTCGAGCGGTACGCCGGGGTCGGCGAGGCGATCCGGGTCGACCTCGGCCTTGGCCCTGGCCAGCTTCTTGATCGCGTCGGCGGAGTCCCAGTCGTTGACATTCATCCCGGCCAGGACCCGGCGCCCGGCCAGCCAGAAGGCGAGCCAGCCCTCGTTCTCGGACGGCGCACCCCGCAAGACCACGCGGTCGGCCCGGAACGCGTCATCGCGTGGCGAGACGAAGCCGTGGTACTCCATCGAGAGGTCGTACTGGTCGGTGAAGAAGTAGGGCAGCTTGGCGTAGGGCTCGCCCCTGCCCGCCATCGACCGGCCGGCAGCCTTGCCCTGGCCGTCGGCGTTGGCCCAGTGCTCGACCCTGACCCGGGTGCCGAGCAGCGGATTGATGGCGTTGGCGACGTCGCCGGCGGCCCAGATCGACGGGTCGGAGGTCTGCAGGAGCTCGTCGACGAGCACGCCGTTGTCCACTGCGAGACCGGCGACCTGGGCGAGCTCGACGTTGGGCGTGATGCCCACGCCGACGACGACGAGGTCGGCTTCGACGACGTCGCCGGTGGACATACGGACGCCGGTGACCCGGCCGCCGGAGCCCTCGAAGCCCTCGACACCCGTGGACGTGCGCAGCTCGACGCCGTGGTCGCGGTGCAGCTGCCCGAAGATGGCGCCGACGTCCTCGCCGAGCACCGCGTGCAGCGGGGTGGGCTGCGGCTCGATGAGCGTCACCGCGACGCCGTGCCGGCGTGCTGCTGCGGTCACCTCGAGGCCGATCCAGCCGGCCCCGACGACGGCGATCCGCCCGCCGTTGCCGAAGGCGTCGCGCAGGTTCTCCGACTGGCCGACCCGACGCAGGTAGTGGATCCCGTCGAGGTCGGCCTGCGGCACGTCCAGGGGCCGGGGCGACGAGCCGGTGGTGAGCAGCAGCTTGTCGTAGGACAGGTCGTCGCCGTCGGAGAGCGCCACGACCTTGCCGTCGCGGTCGATCCCGGTGGCCTCGGTGCCGAGTCTCAGCTCGACCTGGTGCTCGACGTACCAGGTCTCGGGGTGCACATAGGCCTTCTCGCGGCCGGCCTTGCCGAGCAGGATCTCCTTGGACAGCGGTGGCCGCTCGTAGGGGCGGTCCGGCTCGTCCCCGACGAGCACGACGCGCCCGTCGAAGCCGGCGTCGCGCAACGCCTCGGCCGCCCTGGCCCCGGCAAGGCTCGCGCCCACGATCACGTACGTCTGGTCGGCGGTGCTCGTCATGCGCTCACCCTGCCCTCTGTGTGCCGGTCGTGAACAGCCCCCGCCCGTCCCACGGCGCGCAGCCCGCCATGGTTCACCCGAGGCCGGTCCACCGGACACCTCGTCGTTTGCGACCTGAGTCCCCGACACGCCGCGGCCACGCCGGCGTGTCGCGTGACGCAGGTCGCAAACGAGCGGATCTGGGCCGACCCGGCGGGCGGGTCACCCGGCGGTGACGCGGGCGTGCAGGGCGGTGGCCGAGGCGTCGGTGAGCTGGGCGATCCGGTCCACCACGGCGCGCACCTCGCCGGCCGTTCGGTCGCGGCCGGCCAGCAGTGCCTCGCCCAGCTCGCGTACGAGGGTGCGCTGCTCGCCGTACCGCTTGGTGGCGTCGTCGCGAGACATCACGTAGCGGTCGGCGACCGCCTTGAGCGTCTCGACCTCGACCCGCGCCCCCCGGGGTACGACGAGGCCGGCCGCATACCTCGTCAACGGCCCCGGTCCGGCGGCCTCCCGGGTCGCATGTTCTGCGGCCTGCGCGAACCGGCCGATCAGCTGGCTCGTCATGTTCTTCAGGCCGGCGAGAGCCCGGTGGCTCCCGTCGTAGGACGCCGGCCACCACGGCATGCCGAGCAGCCGGTCCAGGGCTTCCTCGACCTCGGCCGGGTCGACACCCGGCGCCCGGGTCCGGGTGAGCTCGACCAGCACCGCCCGGTCCGATCGGTCGCGGAGGCTGTCGAGGTCCAGGTGCCCGGCCTCCACGGCGTCCTCGAGGTCGTGCACCGAGTACGCGATGTCGTCCGACCAGTCCATCACCTGCGCCTCCAGGCACAGCCGGCCCTCAGGCGCCTCCGTGCGCAGCCACCTGAAGACGTCGAGGTCGTCGTCGTAGACGCCGTACTTGCGACGCTCCTCCCCCCGCGGCCAGGGGTACTTGCAGGCGGCGTCGAGCGATGCGCGGGTCAGGTTGAGCCCGACACTGCGGCCGTCGGGGGCGAACGCCTTGGCCTCGAGCCGGGTGAGGATCCGCAGGCTCTGCGCGTTGCCCTCGAAGCCGCCGACGTCAGCAGCGACCTCGTCGAGTGCGGACTCGCCCGTGTGCCCGAACGGGGGGTGGCCGAGGTCGTGGGCCAAGCAGGCGGTCTCGACGAGGTCGGGATCGGCCCCGAGCGCGGCGCCGAGCTCGCGCCCGATCTGCGCGCACTCCAGCGAGTGGGTCAGCCGGGTCCGGGGGAAGTCGGCCTCGCCCGGTACGACGACCTGGGTCTTGCCCGCCAGCCGGCGCAGCGCCGAGGAGTGCAGCACCCGCGCCCGGTCACGCTGGTACGCCGAGCGTCCGGCGCGCTTGGCCGGCTCGGCGACCCAGCGCTGCTGCGCGGGCTCGTCGGCCGCGCGCTCAGACGGCGTTGGTTCCGGAGTCGGCACTCTTCTTGAACACCTTGTAGTAGAGGTAGGCCAGGGTCTCGCGGGCGATGTAGCGGACCTCGGTGGACCGTTGCCGGACGGCCGGCCCCTGCCGGGTCGGGGACATCGCGGCGTCGATGCCCTGGTCGGTGGCCATCGCGCGCGCCCGCAACGAGTGCCAGGGGTCGGTGACGATCACGGCGGTCGACCAGCTGTCCTGCTGCATCCGGTGCTCGACGGCCCTCAGGCTGGTCAACGTGTCGCTCCCGGTCCCGACCGCGACGATCCGTGAGGCCGGCACGCCGTGCTGGGTGAGCCATGCCTTGCCGGACGACGCCTCGGTGTACTGGTCGCCGACCCGGTTCCCGCCGACGGTGATGATCCGCGGCGCGACCTTGAGCTGGTAGAGGTCGCGGGCGTGCACCAACCGCGCGGTGAACACCGATGACGGCCGGCCGTTGAACTGTGCGGCGCCCAGGACGACGATCGCGTCGGACACCCGGTGGTCGTCCTGGCGGGCGAACCACCAGACCCGGGTCGCCGTGCCGAGCAGGACGAGAAGGACGAGCGCGAGCGTGGCCGCCAGGACCTTGACGGCCAGCTTGACCATCATCAAGGAAAGGTCACCTGCTGTCGCTGCCCTCAGAGCTCAGGGAAGCCCGCCCCGCCTCCAGCCGAGCGACCGGGACCCGGAACGGCGAGCAGGAGACGTAGTCCAGGCCGACGTCGTGGAAGAAGTGCACCGAGTCGGGGTCGCCGCCGTGCTCGCCGCAGACACCGACCTTGATGTCGGGCCGGGTCTTGCGGCCCTCCTCCACGCCCATCCGGACCAGCGCGCCGACACCGTCGCGGTCCAGGGTCTCGAACGGTGAGGCGCCGAAGATCCCCTTGTCGAGGTACGCCGAGAAGAACGCCGCCTCGACGTCGTCCCGCGAGAAACCCCACGTCGTCTGGGTCAGGTCGTTGGTGCCGAAGGAGAAGAACTGCGCGGCCTCGGCGATCTGCGCGGCGGTGATCGCGGCCCGCGGCAGCTCGATCATCGTCCCGATCAGGTGGTCGATCTCGACACCCTCGCTCTGCGCGACCTCCTCGGCGATCGCCTCAGCCTCCTCCTTGACCAGCTCGAGCTCCTGCACCGCACCGACCAGCGGGATCATGATCTCGACGTGCGGGTCGCCGCCCGCCTTCTTGCGGGCCGCGGCGGCCTCGAGGATCGCTCGGACCTGCATGCCGAACAGCCCGGGCACGACGATGCCGAGCCGCACGCCGCGCAGCCCGAGCATCGGGTTCTGCTCGTGCAGCCGGGTCACGGCCTGCAGCAGCTTGGCGTCCGCGGCGGTGTCCTCGCCCTTGGCCTCGGCCAGCGCGACCTTGACGGACAGCTCGGTGAAGTCGGGGAGGAACTCGTGCAGCGGCGGGTCGAGCAGCCGCACCGTCACCGGCAGGCCGTCCATCGCCTCGAAGATGCCGACGAAGTCGTCGCGCTGCAGGGGCAGCAGGGCGTCCAGTGCGGCGTTCCGTTCGTCGTCGCCCTCGGCGAGGATCAGGCGCTCGACGTGCTTGCGCCGGTCGCCCAGGAACATGTGCTCCGTGCGGCACAGCCCGATGCCCTCCGCGCCGAACCGGCGCGCGCGCTCGGAGTCCTCCGGGGTGTCGGAGTTGGCGCGCACTCGCATCCGGCGAGCCCCGTCGGCGTGTGCCATCAACCGGTGCACGGCCTGGACCAGCTCGTCGGCGTCCGCACTGTCCGGGTCGAGGTTGCCCTCGAAGTACTCGACGACCGGCGACGGCACGACGCCCACCTCGCCGAGGTAGACCGCGCCGCTGGTGCCGTCGATCGAGAGGACGTCGCCCTCGTTGATGACCTGGTCGCCGACCGTCATCCGCCGGTTCTTGGTGTCGACCTCGAGCGCCTCGGCGCCGCACACGCAGGTCTTGCCCATGCCGCGCGCGACGACGGCAGCATGGCTCGTCTTGCCGCCGCGGCTGGTGAGGATGCCCTGCGCCGCGATCATGCCGTCGAGGTCGTCGGGGTTGGTCTCCCGGCGTACCAGGATCACCTTCTCGCCGGCTGCCGCCTGCTCGACGGCGGCCTTCGAGCTGAACACCGCCTTGCCGACGGCGGCACCGGGCGAGGCGTTCATGCCCTTGGCGATCCGCTTGGCGTCCGACGACTCGTCGAAGCGCGGGAACATCAGCTGGGCCAGCTGGTCACCCGTGACCCGGTCCAGCGCCTCGTCGAGGTCGATCAGTCCCTGGTCGACCAGCTGGGTCGCGATCCGGAAGGCCGCACCGGCGGTCCGCTTGCCGACCCGGGTCTGGAGCATCCAGAGCTTGTTGCGCTCGATGGTGAACTCGATGTCGCACAGGTCTCGGTAGTGGTTCTCCAGCGTCTCCATGATGCCGAGCAGCTGGTCGTACGCCGGCTTGTCGATCCCCTCGAGGTCCTGCAACGGGAGGGTGTTGCGGATGCCCGCCACGACGTCCTCGCCCTGCGCGTTCTGCAGGTAGTCGCCGTAGATGCCCTGCTGCCCCGAGCCCGGGTCGCGGGTGAAGGCGACACCGGTGCCGGAGTCCATCCCGAGGTTGCCGAACACCATCGACATGACGTTGACGGCGGTGCCGAGGTCGGCCGGGATGCGCTCCTGGCGGCGGTAGAGGATGGCGCGCGGCGCGTTCCACGAGTCGAAGACGGCGCGCACCGCGAGATCCATCTGCTCGCGCGGCTCGGTCGGGAACTCCCGGCCCGCCTGCTTGCGCACGATCTCCTTGAACGAGTCGACGAGGGCACGCAGGTCGTTCTCGTCGAGGTCGAGGTCGTTCTGCGTGCCGCGGGCCTTCTTGGCCTCGTCGATCGCGTCCTCGAAGTGCTCACCGTCGATGTCGAGCACGGTCTTGCCGAACATCTGGATCAGCCGCCGGTAGGAGTCCCACGCGAACCGCTCGCTGCCCGTCTGCTTGGCAAGCCCCTGCACTGACTCGTCATTGAGCCCGATGTTGAGGACGGTCTCCATCATCCCGGGCATCGAGAACTTGGCGCCCGAGCGCACCGACACGAGCAGCGGGTCGTCGGCCTGACCGAGCTTGCGCCCCATCGCCTGCTCGAGGGAGTCCAGGTGGGTGCTCACCTCGTCGCGCAGCTCGACGGGCTCGTCGCCGGAGTCGAGGTAGACCTTGCAGGCCTCGGTCGTGATGGTGAAGCCGGGTGGCACCGGGAGCCCGAGGTGGGTCATCTCGGCGAGGTTGGCCCCCTTGCCGCCCAGCAGGTCCTTCATGTCCCTGCCGCCCTCGGTGAAGTCGTAGACGTACTTCGTCTCCTCGTTCGCCACTTCCGCACCTCGCACGTCGCAGTGATTGCTTCATCGGCCCGTCGATGCCGAGCCCTTCTGGATCGAGCCCGTCGATGCTCAGTGGCCGAGCCTACCCAGGCTTGCCGGGCGCCCCCGGGGAGCGGGCCGGTCTCCGGCTCGCGCCGCGTGGGAGGATCGCCGGCGTGCCCGGCCGCCGCCGTACCCCATGGTGGTGACTCCGGGCCGCCACGGCCGCGCTGGTCCTGCTGATCGAAGGCTGGACGCTCAACGGTTGAGGTGGTGCTGCTGGCGCCGGTGGGCTGGTTCTTCGCCGAGCTGGCGGCCGGCTCGGGGGCTCGGCCTCTCGGAGCGCGTCCCGGCCGGCGGGCAGGCGCCATGGCCGGCCACGGTCGCGCGGGGAAACTGCAGTCTCACGAGTCGGAGGAGTGATCGATGACGTTCCGTTGGGGAGTGCTCGGAGCCGGGCGGATCGCCGCCGCGATGGTCGAAGATCTCGCGCTGCTGGACGACGTCGAGGTCGCCGCGGTGGCGTCGCGCAGCGACGTCGGGTCGGCCCAGCGGTTCGCGGCCGAGCACGGGGTGGCGCGGGCCTACGGCTCGTACGAGGAGCTGGTGGCCGACGACGACGTCGACGCTGTCTACGTCTCCCCTATCCACCCGTTGCACCACGACGCCGCCCTGCTCGCGATCGAGGCGGGCCGGGCGACGCTGGTCGAGAAGCCGTTCACGATGGACGCGGCCGAGGCGCGCGAGCTGGTGGATGCGGCCCGCTCGCGCGGCGTGTTCCTGATGGAGGCGATGTGGGCCCGGTTCGTGCCGCACATGGTGCGGGTCCGCGAGCTGCTCGCCGAGGGAGCGCTGGGCGACGTCCGGCTGGTGGTCGCCGACCACTGCCAGTGGTTCGCCGAGGACCCGGGCGACCGGCTCTTCGACCCGGCTCAAGGCGGCGGCGCGCTGCTCGACCTCGGCATCTACCCGGTGTCCTTCGCCTCGATGGTGCTCGGGACGCCGAGCTCGGTCACCGCGGTCTCGACCCCGGCGTTCACCGGTGTCGACGCCACGACCTCGATGGTCCTGTCCTACGACGGCGGAGCCCAGTCGGTGCTCACCACGACGCTGGCCGCGGCCGGCCCGAACCGCGCGGCGATCGTCGGCACCGAGGCACGGATCGAGATCGACCCGACGTTCTACGTGCCGTCGGCGTTCACCCTGACCCGGCGCGAGGGCTCGGTCGAGCGCTGGGACGAGCCGCGCGTCGGGCACGGGCTGCGCCACGAGGCCGCGGAGGTGATGCGCTGCGTGCGCGCGGGCCGCCTTGAGAGCGACGTCCTCCCGCTGGACGAGACGGTGGCGATCATGGCGACCCTGGACGAGGTACGCCGCCAGATCGGCCTCGACTACCCGGCGCTCTGAACTAGGCGAAGGCGCGGAGGACGGCGACCGTGTCGGGGCCGAGCCGGTCCAGGGCATAGCCGCCCTCGTGCACGAGGACCGTCGGGCGGCCCAGAGCCGCGAGCAGCTCCCCCGCCGCGCCGAAGCCGTCGGTCGTGACGTCGAGCGGGCTCTCCGGGTCGGCCCCGGCCGCGTCGACGCCCAGCGACACGACGACGGCTCCCGGGACGAAGTCCGTGACCCTCTCGAGCAGGCGCCGCAGGGCCGCGAGCCAGCCCGCGTCGCCGGTGCCGGGGGCGAGGGGCTCGTTGGCCGTCGTACCGCTGCCGTCTCCCCGCCCCGTCTCGTCGGCGAAGCCCACGAAGTGCGGGAACCAGCCGGCCCCGGGGTCGACGTGCAGCGACGCGTAGAGGACGTCGGGGCGCTCCCAGAACACCGCTTGCGTCCCGTTGCCGTGGTGGGCGTCGATGTCGACGACGGCGACCTGGTCGTGACCGGCTGCGCGCAGGCCTTCGACCGCGACAGCCGCGTTGTTGAGGTAGCAGGAGCCACCGAACGCGCGCCGGGTGGCATGGTGACCGGGCGGGCGGACCAGGGCGTACGCCGAGGGGGCGCCCGCGGCCACCAGGTCGACCGCGCTGAGGGCGACGTCAACGGCGGACCGCGCAGCCTCCCACGTGCCTGGGCCGACGAGCGTCATCGTGTCGTAGCACCAGACGCCCGCGCGGGCGTGCGTCGCGGTCGGGGCGCGCGCAGGCAGTCCGTCGAGCATTCCCGGCGTCGGGAAGACGTAGGGCACCACGCGGTCCTGGCCGACGAGCGCCTCGTACTCCCCCGCCGCCCAGTCGCCCGAGACGGTACGCAGGTGCTCGACCAGCCCGCGGTCGTGCACCCGCAGCAGCAGCTCGTCGCCGTGGGGTGTCGCGTCGACGACGTTCGCGCCCGCCGCGGTCACGGCCGCGAGCAGCACCCGGGCGCGGTCGGGCACCTCGGTGCCGGGGATCGGGACTCCGACCCACACCTCGGTGCGCGGCTCGTGGCGCAGCACGGTGTGCGACCAGACGACCGGCGGCAGCGAGCCCACGTGGTGCATGCTGTCACGCGTGCCGCGCGCTGCTGATCTGCCGGTCAGGATCGGGCTCTACGCGTC
>DATBDW010000112.1:0-2800 GCA_036269735.1 Actinomycetes bacterium | reverse complement strand
TCGCAGCGCCTCGACCTCGTCCCGCAGCGCGTTGACCTGCAGGTCAGCGCTCTCGTCGGATCGTGCCGTGCGGCGTCGAGCACCGTCGCCAGGACGCTCTGCAGACGACACAGCGTCACCTCCCCTGCCGGGTTGCCCCCTAGTCGAGGGGCAGGTCCACATCTGACCCTACCTTCGGCACGTTCCCAGGGGACCTGCATGGTTGCGTGTCGCCGAACGGGTTCTCCGAGGGGATCTAGCCCGTCCGTACTAGTAAGGACGACGTCAGGGGCCGGTCCGTTCGCCGGGCGCCCCACCTGCCCGGACTGCGGGACGCCCGTCAGGCGTCGGCGGCTGGCGTTCCGTAGGCGCCCTTGGACGGACGCCGGCGGCGCAGCGGCGGGGGGACGCCGTCGGCCAGTCGTCGGGTGGTGACCAGGAACCCGGTGTGCCCGACCATCCGGTGCTCCGGGCGGACCGCGAGACCCTCGAGGTGCCACCCGCGCACCAGGGATTCCCAGGCGTGCGGCTCGGTGAAGGTCCCGTGCTCGCGCATCGCCTCGGCCGTCCGGGACAGCTGGGTAGCCGTCGCGAGGTAGCAGATGAGCACTCCGCCGGGCACGAGGGCCTTGGACACGACCTCGAGGCAGTCCCAGGGCGCGAGCATGTCCAGGACCACCCGGTCGACCTCCGTGTCGACGAGGCTCTCGGCGAGGTCGCCGACCGTGAGCGACCACGCCGGGTGCGGCCCACCGAAGAACGACTCGACGTTCGCACGCGCGACCTCGGCGAAGTCGGCGCGTCGTTCGTACGACGACACCCGGCCCTGGTCGCCGACCGCCCTCAGCAGCGACATGGTCAGCGCCCCGGACCCGACTCCCGCCTCGACGACGTGCGCGCCGGGGAAGACATCCGCCATGTGCACGACCTGCGCTGCGTCCTTGGGATAGACGACCGCGGCGCCCCGCGGCATCGACAGGACGTAGTCCGCGAGCAGCGGTCGCAAGGCCAGGTAGGTGACACCGCCACTGGTTGCGATCGTGACGCCCTCGGGCCGGCCGATCAGCTCGTCGTGCGGGAGCGACCCCTTGTGGGTGAAGAACTCCTTGCCCGTCTGCAGGGTGATGGTGTGCATCCGGCCCTTGGGGTCGGTGAGCTGCACCCGGTCACCGACCATGAACGGCCCTCGACGTCGCGCAGCGCCGGTCGGCGCAGTGGGGTCGGGCACGGTCGCGCAGTCTAGGTGTTCCGGCTGCTGCCTCCGGACCGTCAGCGGCGCAGCAGGACCCGCTCCACGTCGCGAGTGGCCAGCAGCCCGAAGACGTCGCCGTTCGGCTCGACCACCAGGTACTCCGAGGCCGGGAACGCCGTGATCGCGCTGAGCAACTCCTCGCCACCGACGTCGGCAGCCACGGTGAGGGCTGGTTCGAGACGACGGCTGAGGTCGCCCACGGGCGTCCACGGCCGCCGGTCCGCCGGGACATCGCTGACCGCGCCCTCCGAGACGAGCCCGACCGGTGCCCCGGCGCCGTCGACCACCACGATCCCGCGCGCGCCGGCTTCGTGTGCGCGCCGGACCGCTTCGGAGAGGGGCAGGTCGACCGACACGGGGATCGCCCGCCGGGTCAGTGCGCGGACCGAGACCAGCGGGAGCCGCTGCTGCACCCCGCCCTGGACGATCGCCTGGGTCGCGCCCACCCAGATGAAGCCGCCGAGGAGCACCGCCCAGAGGATGTCGGCCAGCGAGACCGGTGTCCCGCGCCGGGCGCTGAGCAGGAACGGGAGGGCGAGCAGCGCCATCGACACGGCCCGCCCGACCCAGCCGGCGACGACGGTGCCGGTGTGACGGCGACCGGTGGCCCGCCAGACGACCGCCGAGATGACGCGCCCGCCGTCCAGCGGCAGACCGGGAAGCAGGTTGAACACCCCGACCAGCAGGTTGCTGATCATCAGCGCCCGCGCGAGCAGCCGGGCGACCGACGGCGGCTCGAGGACCTCGGCGACCACGAAGGCGACGGCGGCGACGAGCAAGGAGACCAGCGGCCCGGCCAGCGCGATCCCGGCCTCTCGTCCCGGGGTCTCCGCCGGCCGTTCGATCTCGGACACGCCGCCGAGCACGTGCAGGCTGATCCGACGCACCGGCAGCCCGGACCGCAGGGCGACCAGGGTGTGGCTCAGCTCGTGCAGGAAGACCGAGAGGTAGAGCAGCAGCGCGAAGGTCAGCGAGACGGCGTACCGCCAGGGCCAGAGACCCGGTACGGCCTCGTCGACCGCCTCGGCGAACACCCAGGTGATCAGCCCCGCCACGAGGAACCAGGCCGGCGTCACGTCCACCGGGACCCCGAAGGGGTGGGCGATGACGATCCGCCCGTCCGCGGTACGACGGCCCTCACCCGCGCCGCGACGGGGCCCGGGTGAGGCCTGGTGGTCCACATGCTGAGTCTAGGTGCCTGGCCCGCCTCCCTGGTCGTGTCCGAGGGTCGCCGTAGGGTCGATCCATGGTCCTGGACACCGGGAACGCCGAGGCGCTGCCGCCGGAGGTGGAGGCGCCCAGGGCGCCCGCGTCCCTGTCCCCGTCGAGGGCCAGCGACTTCATGAACTGCCCGCTGCTCTACCGGTTCCGTGTCGTTGACCGGCTGCCCGAGAGGCCGAGCCCCGCCGCCACCCGGGGAACGGTGGTGCACGCCGTCCTGGAGCGCCTCTTCGAGCTGCCGGCGGCCGAGCGGGTCCCCGCCCGGGCCTACGCCCTGATCCAGCCCGAGTGGGAACGGCTGCTCGAGGAAGAGCCCGTCCTGGGCGAGCTGTTCACCGACGACGCGGG
>DATBDW010000111.1:0-58398 GCA_036269735.1 Actinomycetes bacterium | reverse complement strand
AGGCGGGCCGCGGTCTCCTCGATGCGCTCCTCGATGCGGTCCAGGTCGGCCTCGGCGCGGGCGAGCACGGCGTCCGAGTCGTTCGCCGCGTCGAGCGTGTACCCGAGCTTGCGGCCGAAGCGCTCGGCGCCGATCCGCGGGTCGCGGTCGGCGTCGTCCACCTGGGCCTCGAGCCACGCGATGTGCTCGTCGAGCGCGGCGACGGCAGCGTCCCGCGCCGGATCGATCTCGCGGCGCAGCGACGGCTCCTCCCTCAGCGCCTGCTCCAGCTGGGTCGCGATCAGCGTGCGGGTCCCGGTGAACTGTCCGATGGCCGTCTCCACATGCACCCGGGGCATCGAACCGAGCGCCGCACGCGACTGCGCCAGTCTTTCCGGTACAGCGACGAGCCGGCCGGCCGCAGACCGCAACCGGTCGCCCAGCGGGGCGAACCCGCGGGCGAGCAGGGTGTAGATCGCCGTACCCGGGTTCGCCGCCAGCGGGTCCCACTCGGTGTCGCGCAGCGACTCGAGGTCGAACCGCCGGGCCCGCAACGTGTTGCGCAGGATGGCGACGTCGACCCGGTCGGCCCGGTCCAGCGCGGCCCCGTCGACGGCGTCCAGGTCGGCCAGCCGGCGGCCGGCCCAGGCGAGCTCCTCGGCCTTGGCCTCGGCGCCCAGGTCGCCGAGGCGGTCGTCGAAGCGATGGTCGCCGAGGATCGTCGCCCACTCGGGGTGGCGCTCGAGCAGCTCGTCGAGCACGGCTGCCGCGAGTTCGTGCGTATCGGTCGTGGGCGCGCTCTGCTGGGTCACAGCCCGCGACCCTAACCCTGGGACGCCTCGGCGGCCTCCGCGGCCTGCACCCGCGCGGCGAAGCGGCGCACGGCAGCGCGTAGCTCGGCCTCGGGGTCCAGCCCCGCGGCGCGGGCCTCCACCGCGAGCGCCATCAGCCGGTCGCCCAGCCCGTCACCGTCGACCGGGTCGACGGCAACCCCGTTCTTCTCGGCGCGGTGGACCATCTTCGCCGCAAGCGACAGCGCAGGCATCGCCATCGGCACGCCGTCCACCGCCGAGGACCGGCCCTTCTCGGCCGCCTTCGCGCGCTCCCAGCCCGCTTCGACGTCGGCGGCCGTCTCCGCGGTCCGGCCGGACACGTGGGGGCCGAAGACGTGCGGGTGCCGGCGTACCAGCTTGTCGGCGATGTCAGCCGCCACGTCGTCGACCGACCAGGGCTCCGACTCGTGCTCCCCCGCGATCCGGGCGTGGAACACGACCTGCAGCAGCAGGTCGCCGAGCTCTTCGCGCAGGTGGTCGCGGTCGCCGGTGTCGATGGCCTCGAGCGTCTCGTAGGTCTCCTCGACGAGGTAGGTCGCCAGCGACGCGTGGGTCTGCTCGGCGTCCCACGGGCAGCCGCCCGGTGAGCGCAACCGGTCCATCACCGCGACCAGGTCCAGCAGCCGCGCCCCCGGCAGGTCGTAGGAGCCGGGCAGCACCTCCAGCTCGACCGGCGCGGCGCCCGACTCCAGCAGCTCACCGAGCGCCCGGCCGAGGGCCTCGTCGCCCTCCGCCCCGACCAGCCACACGACGGTGTCGCCGCGGGAGGCGAGCTCGAGGAGACGGGCCGCCCGGTCGCGCGGCCCCTCCGCCGGCGCGCCGACCACGGCGACACCTTCGGCACCGAGGTACGGCGACAACGGATGCTCGGCGTCGGCCTCGACGCGTGCGCCGGAGCGCAGCACGTCCCAGGCGGCCGCCGCGAGCAGCCCGGGCGCCACCCGTGGGGAGGTCGGGAGCAGGACCAGCCGGCCCGTCACGGCTCGGGGTCAGCCCTTGGCGATCTCGGCGGCGGTCTTGGACAGGCCGCCGGAAACGAGCGGCGTGAGGCCCCGCTTGGAGTTCCAGGTGCCGTAGCGGGGGCTGACCTCGACGTCCATCGACCGACCGGTGTTGATCAGCGCCTTGGTGGTGGCGTTGACCGACTGCTGCGACGTCGGATCGCCATTCACCGCGAGCTTCTGGGCGATCTTGGTGTAGAGCACCCGGTCCTTGAACCAACGGTCCACGTAGGACGGCGGGACGAGGATCGGCTGTTGCCCCGCAGCGAGCTGCCGGACCAGGCCGAGCTTGCCGCCCACACTGGGCAGCAGCCTGTCGCGGGCCCGCGCCACCTGACCGGGCGAGGCGTGCACGCCCAGGTCGGCGGCCTCCTTGTCGATCAGTCGCGACAGGATCATCCGCTCGAGGATCCGCAGCTGCGCGTTCGCCGTGTCCTGGCCCGGGACGACCTTGAGGAAGTCGTTGGTCGCGGTCTGCAGCTGGTCGGTGCTGATCGGGTGACCGTCGACGACCGCGGCCGAGCCCAGCTTCTCCTGCTCGCCGCACCCCGACAGGGCGACGACCGCGGCCAGGGCGGCCACCAGCAGAGCGGCCACCCGGGTCGGGCGGGAGAGGGTGCGACGGGACAGGCGGGTCATCGGGGTCCTTCGGCTGCTACGGGTGCAACGGGTGCTGGAGCGGGCACCAGCACCGCCTCCACGAAGTCCCGGCACCAGTCCAGGAGCTCGACGTCGCGGAGCGGCTGGCCGCCCACCCGGGCGGTCATCGGCTTCGGCACCAGGATCGTACGGACCGCCTGCTTGACCAGCGTGCCCGGGTACAGCCGCTGCAGGCGCAGCTGGCCGCTCTCGGGGAGGTCGACCGGCGCGAACCGGATGCTGTTGCCGGCCAAAGCGACCTCGGTGAGGCCGGCCCGGCGGGCCAGGGTGCGGAACCGGGCCACGGCCAGCAGATTCTCGACCGGCCGCGGCAGCTCGCCGTACCGGTCCTCGAGCTCGGCCCGCACCGCCCCGAGGTCCTCCTCGGAGGCGACCGCCGCCAGCTTGCGGTAAGCCTCGAGCCGCAGCCGCTCCCCCGGCAGGTAGTCGTGGGGCAGGTGGGCGTCGACGGGGAGCTCGACCTTGACATCCCGCAGCTCGACGGCGCCTTCCCCCTTGAAGTCCGCGACCGCCTCCCCGACGAGCCGGACATAGAGGTCGAACCCCACGGCCGCGATGTGCCCGGACTGCTCACCACCGAGCAGGTTGCCCGCACCGCGGATCTCGAGGTCCTTCATCGCGATCCACATGCCCGAGCCCAGGTCGCTGTGCGCGGCCATGGTCGCGAGCCGGTCGTGCGCGGTCTCGGTCAGCGGCTTCTCCGGCGGGTAGAGCAGGTAGGCGTAGGCGCGCTCGCGGCTGCGACCGACCCGACCGCGCAGCTGGTGCAGCTGGGAGAGGCCCATCACGTCGGCGCGCTCGAGGATCAGTGTGTTGGCGTTGGAGATGTCCAGGCCGCTCTCGACGATCGTCGTGCAGACCAGGACGTCGAAGCGCTTCTCCCAGAAGTCGAGCACAACCTGCTCGAGGGCGTGCTCGTTCATCTGCCCGTGCGCGGTCGCGATCCGCGCCTCGGGCACGAGCTGTCGTAGCCGGGTGGCCGCGCGGTCGATCGACTCGACCCGGTTGTGGATGTAGAAGACCTGCCCCTCGCGCAACAGCTCGCGGCGTACCGCGGCGCCGATCTGCTTCTCGTCGTGGGCGCCGACGAAGGTGAGGACCGGGTGCCGCTCCTCGGGCGGGGTGAGGATCGTCGACATCTCCCGGATGCCGGTGACGGCCATCTCGAGGGTGCGCGGGATCGGCGTCGCGGACATCGTGAGCACGTCCACGTTGGTGCGCAGGTGCTTGAGCTGCTCTTTGTGCTCCACGCCGAAGCGCTGCTCCTCGTCGACCACGACGAGGCCGAGGTCCTTGAACCGCACCTCGCTGGACAGGATGCGGTGGGTGCCGATGACGACGTCGATCGTGCCGTCGGCGAGACCGGCCTTGACCTCGTTGGCCTCCTTGTCGCTCTGGAACCGGGACAGCGCGGCCACCTTGACCGGGAAGCTCGCGTAGCGCTCGGCAAAGGTCGAGAGGTGCTGGCTGACGAGCAGGGTGGTCGGGACGAGAACGGCGACCTGCTTGCCGTCCTGGACCGCCTTGAACGCGGCGCGCACGGCGATCTCCGTCTTGCCGTACCCAACGTCGCCGCACACGATCCGGTCCATCGGGACCGGTTTCTCCATGTCGAGCTTGACCTCGTCGATCGCGCCGAGCTGGTCGGGGGTCTCGTGGTAGGGGAAGGCGTCCTCGAGCTCGCGCTGCCACGGGGTGTCCGGGCTGAAGGCGAAGCCCGGTGCCGAGGTGCGCGCGGCGTAGAGGCGGATGAGCTCGGCGGCAATCTCCTTGACCGCCTTGCGGGCTCGACCCTTCGCCTTCTGCCAGTCCGCGCCACCGAGGCGGTGCAACGTCGGTGATTCGCCGCCGACGTACCGCGTGACCTGGTCGAGCTGGTCGGTCGGCACGTACAGCCGGTCACCTGGTTGGCCGCGCTTGGACGCGGCGTACTCGATGACGACGTACTCGCGCGTCGCGCCTTGCACCGTCCGCTGCACCATCTCGACGTACCGACCGACGCCGTGCTGCTCGTGCACGACGTAGTCGCCGGTGCGCAGCTCGAGCGGGTCCACCTGGTTGCGCCGACGGCTGGGCATCCGGCGCATCGACTTGGTGGAGGGGCCGACCTGGCCCATCAGGTCGGTCTCGGTGAGTACGACGAGTCGCAGCTCGTCGCTGACGAAACCGCGCACGAGGCAGGCACAGCTCACGTGCACCAGGGCCGGGTCGGGCGCCCCGTCGAGGGACTCGTCCAGGCGCGCCGCGACGTCCTCGCCGCCGAGCACCTCCACCGTGCGCTGCGCAGAGCCGTGCCCCTCGGTCAGCAGCACCACGCGGTAGCCGTCGCCGAGCCAGCCCTTCAGGTCGGCGATCGCACGGGCCACGTCGCCGCGGTAGCCCTCCACCGCGCGTGCCCGCACGATCGTGGACTCGTCGGTCTCGTCCTCCTCGTCGGCCGCGAACGGGCTGACGGTCCACCAGGGCAGACCGAGCTCGATCGACCGGGCCCTCACGTCGGCGAGGCTTCGGTACGCCGCCGCCCCGAGGTCCAGCGGTGTCGCGGCGCCGGCAGCCGCGTTCGCCCAGGACGCCTCGAGGAACTCGGCACTGGTCGCGAACAGGTCGTGCGCCCGGGTCCGGACCCGCTCCGGGTCCGCCACGACGACGTGGGTCCCCGACGGCAGCTGGTCGAGGAGCAGGACCATCTCGTCGACCAGCACCGGCGCGAGCGACTCCATGCCCTCGACCGCGATGCCCTCGGCGACCTGGCCGAGGACGTCGGCCAGGCCAGGGTGCGACGCAGCGAGCTCTGCGGCGCGCGCCCGGACTGCCTCGGTGAGCAGGAGCTCGCGGCTCGGCGGGGCCCACAGCCCGTGCTCGGCCACCTCGAGGGAGCGCTGGTCGGCGACCTTGAACCAGCGCACCTCCTCGACGGTGTCGCCCCACAGCTCGACGCGCAGCGGGTGCTCCTCCGTCGCGGGGAACACGTCGACGATGCCGCCGCGGACGGCGAACTCGCCGCGCCGCTCGACGAGGTCGACCCGCGTGTACGCCGCGGCCGCGAGCCGCTCGACCAGGTCGTCGAGCTCGATCTCGTCACCCGCCCGCAGCGAGACCGGCTCGAGGTCACCCAGGCCCGCGACCATCGGCTGCAGGACCGCGCGGATCGGGGCGACCACCACCTGGACCGGGCCGTGCCCAGCACTGTCGGCGTCCGGGTGGGCGAGCCGGCGCAGCACGGCCAGCCGGCGGCCGACGGTGTCACTGCGCGGGCTGAGGCGCTCGTGCGGCAGCGTCTCCCAGGCAGGGAACTCGACGACGGCCTCGGGCGCCAGGAGGTCGCCCAGGGCGGTCGCGAGCTCTTCCGTCTCCCGGCCTGTGGCGGTGACCGCGAGCACCGGCCGGCCGGCGCGCGCCGCGACGGCGGCGAGCAGGAAGGGGCGGATCCCCGTCGGCGCGGTGAGGTCCAGGGCGGTGTGCGCGCCGGATCGGGCGGCCTCGACCGCCGAGCGCAGCGCGGGATCGCCGGCGTGCTCGTCGAGGAGCACGTCGAGGAGACCGGTGACGCTCACGGGGTCGCTCCAGAACTAGGTCGGGCCAGCACTGCTGCCCCGGACCGCAGGGCGGCCGGGGCTTCCCAGCGTACGTCGCCCCGGGCGACACCCCACCGCCGCGCCGCCACCCCACCCCCACCGCCCCCGTCCGTGGATCACGTAAACGTGATCGACTGTCGCCTTGCACGGGTTGCACGCCCTGCAAGGCGTCCGTGGATCACGTAAACGTGATCGACTGACAGGCTGGCCAGGTCGGCGGGCGGGTCTCGGATCGCGGTCCGCGGGTCGGCCTGCCACGCCGGCGCACCTACCGTGAGCGGGTGACGGCCGACGACCAGGCGCTGCACGGACCGGCTGAGCAGGCCGCCCTCCGGGCCGACGTACGCCGGCTGGGGAACCTGCTCGGCGAGTCGCTGGTGCGCCAGGAGGGCCCCGAGCTGCTTGACCTGGTGGAGCGCGTCCGCGCGCTCAGCCGGTCAGATACCGCCGGCCTGGCCGACCTGCTGGAGGGCGTCGACGTGGCGACCGCCGCCAAACTGGTCCGCGCCTTCGGCACCTACTTCCACCTGGCCAACGTCACCGAGCAGGTACATCGGGCTCGCGAGATGCAGGCGGAGCGGGCGGTGAAGGGCGGCTGGCTGGCGCGCACCGCGGAGCGGATCCGCGCGGCCGGGCTGCCGGCGGCGGAGGTGTCTGGTCTCGTCGCGCGCCTCGCCGTACGTCCTGTGTTCACCGCACACCCGACCGAGGCGGCCCGCCGCTCGATCCTGTCCAAACGCCGGCGAGTGGCCGACCTGCTCGACGCCACCGGCGACCCGCGCGCGGACCGGCGGATAGCCGAGGTCATCGACCTGCTGTGGCAGACCGCCGAGCTGCGCCACGACCGCCCGGAGCCGGTCGACGAGGCGCGCAACGCGGCGTACTACCTCGACGAGCTGATGCGCGACACCGTCGCCGACGTGCTCGAGGAGCTCACCGACCAGCTGGGCTCGCTCGGCGTCGAGCTGCCACCCGACGCCCGGCCGCTGCGGTTCGGCAGCTGGATCGGCGGCGACCGCGACGGCAACCCGCACGTCACGCCTGCGGTCACCTCCGAGGTGCTCGTGCTCCAGCACGGGCACGCGCTGCGCGACCTGTCGGCGCTGGTCGACGACCTGATGGAGGACCTGTCCACCTCGGAGCAGCTGGTCGGCGCCAGCCCGGAGCTGATGGCCAGCATCGAGCGCGACCTCGCCGCCCTGCCGGACCTGCCGGCACGGGTCCGCCGGGTCAACGCCGACGAGCCCTACCGGCTCAAGGGCCGGTGCGTGCAGCTCAAGCTGGCGCACACCCGCGACCGGATCGCGGCCGGTGCGGCGCACCGGCCGGGGAGCGACTACCTCGGCAGCGCCGGCCTGCTCGCCGACCTGCGGCTGATGCGCGACTCGCTGGTCACGCACCGCGGATCGCTCGTCGCGCGGGGCCGGGTGGACCGCCTGCTCCGCACCGTAGAGACGTTCGGGCTGCACCTGGCCACTCTCGATGTGCGCGAGCACGCCGACGCCCACCACCACGCCCTGGCGCAGCTCGTGGACCGGCTCGGCGAGCTGTCCTTCCGGTACGCCGACCTGCCGCGCGCGCACCGCCTCGACGCACTGCGCAAGGAGCTCGCCGGGCGGCGCCCGCTGAGCCCGCAGCCCGCGGACCTGGACGACGCGGGCGCGCGCACCCTCGCGGTGTTCGACACGATCCGTGCGGCCCTCGACGTGTTCGGCCCAGAGGTCTGCGAGAGCTACATCGTGTCGATGACCCGGGGCGCCGACGACCTGCTCGCGGCGGTGCTGCTGGCCCGCGAGGCCGGCCTGGTCGACCTGCACGGCGGCGTCGCGCGGATCGGCTTCGTGCCGTTACTGGAGACCATCGGGGAGCTGCGCGAGGCCGGGCGCCTTCTCGAGGACCTGCTCGGCGACCCGGCGTACCGCAGCCTGGTCGCGCTGCGCGGCGACGTGCAGGAGGTGATGCTCGGTTACTCGGACTCCAACAAGGAAGCCGGCATCACCACGTCGCAGTGGGAGATCCACCGGGCGCAGCGGCAGCTGCGCGACGTGGCCGGGCGGTTCGGCGTGCGGCTGCGGCTCTTCCACGGCCGCGGCGGGACGATCGGCCGCGGCGGCGGCCCGACGCACGAGGCGATCCTGGCCCAGCCGTGGGGAACGCTGGACGGCGAGATCAAGGTGACCGAGCAGGGCGAGGTCATCTCGGACAAGTACTCATTGCCGGCACTCGCGCGGGAGAACCTCGAGCTCACGCTGGCCGCCACGCTCGAGGCGACCGTGCTGCACCGGGTCCCGCGCACGACGACGTCCGCCCTGGCCCGCTACGACGACGTGATGGATCTGCTGTCCAGCGCCGCCCAGGACCGCTACCGGGCACTCGTCGAGGACCCCGACCTGCCGGGGTACTTCGTCCAGTCGACACCCGTCGAGCTGCTGACCGACCTGAACATCGGCTCGCGGCCGGCGCGGCGCCCGGACACGGGCGCAGGCCTCTCCGGGCTGCGCGCGATCCCGTGGGTGTTCGGCTGGACCCAGTCCCGCCAGGTGGTGCCCGGCTGGTACGGCGTCGGCACCGGCCTGGCCGCGGTCCGAGCGGCCGGGCGGGGCGACGCTCTGGACGAGATGTACGACGGCTGGCACTTCTTCCGCACGTTCCTGTCCAACGTGTCGATGACGCTGGCCAAGACCGACCTGCGGATCGCGGCGCACTACGTCGACTCGCTGGTCGACCCGGACCTGCGGCACCTGTTCGACGACGTACGCGCCGAGCACGACCGGACCGTCGACGAGGTCCTCAAGGTGACCCGCGAAGGTTCGCTCCTGGGGGCGAACCCGTTGCTCGCGCGCACCCTCGAGGTCCGCGACGCCTACCTCGACCCGATCAGCTATCTGCAGGTCTCACTGCTCCGGCGATCACGAGCACTCGTTGGCGTCGACAGTGCCGACGCGCAGCTGCGGGAGGCGCTGCTGCTCACGGTCAACGGCATCGCGGCCGGCCTGCGCAACACCGGCTGACGCCGAAGTCACGATGCGCGGGGAGACGTAAGACGTAACAGGTACCCGAAAGACGATTCAATCGCCGACCAAGGACCAGGGCAAGGCTCGGTCGCGAGTCGGTGTCTTCGGCAGGGCGTCGTCCTTCCGGTCCACGCGTCGCCTCGGTGCGTGCCGCGTCGTAGTCGTCAGACGTCGTCAGCCGCCTAGGTGCTCGCGGGCGACCTTCTTCGGCACGACCATCCGCCAGGCGTCGAGCACGATCTCGTGCAGCTCGTCGAGATCGACGGCGCCGAGACGGACAACGATCCAGTGGAACCGTAGGTCCGACTCCCGCGGCAGCGCGAAGACCTCCGGCCGGGCCGCGACGGCGTCCGCGCGTTCGTCCTTCGGGAACCCGACACCCAGCTCGCGCTCGTCTCGCGAGAACGCGGCGTACACCATGCTGCCGACGCGGAACTTGATCCGGTCGTGCACCAGCACCTCGTAGCTCCTCGGCAGGTCCGCCACCCAGCCGCGCACGTCGTCCACGGTCACCACGGCGTTCACTGTCGTCTCCCGCACCGACAGACTCAACGGTCGTCGGGGACGGACCTGGTGTCGGGACATGTTCTGGCAGCCGACCATCGACGCGAACGACCTCGCACTGCTCGCTCGGTTCTGGGCGCAGGCAATGAACTACCAGCCGATGCCCGCAGCGGGGTCGGAGACGACGCGATGCCGATGGAGCAGCGAGTCGAGGTCGTCGAGGCGAAGGTCGCCGACCTGGTCGCGCTGGGAGCCGGCGTCGAACGACGTACCCGGCACGACGAGGCTGATGACGCCTACTACGTCACGGTGATGCACGATCCGGAGGGCAACGAGTTCTGCATCAGCTGACCGGCCTCACCGGCGCCTGACCACCAGGACGGCGGAGTCGACACGCGGCGATGGGTGGAAAGCGCGGCGGGGCAGCGACATGCCGCGCTCGACGCGGAACCGGCCGGGCCGGCGCACTCCGCGCAGGTCGCCGTCGACGATGCGCCGCACCAGCGCACCCTGAAGCACGAGATCGGCTGCCTGCATCAGCGATCCCCGGTCGAGCAGCAGGCGCAGCAGCGCGGTCGAGCCGGCGTATGGCGGGTTCGCGACGACCCGGAACGGCCGCCGCGGCAAGCGCAACGCCGCGATGTTGACCTCGACGACGGTCACGTCGGCGTCGGCGAACCTCCGCCGCAGGGTCGCCGCCCGACCAGGATGCAGCTGAACCGCGACCACCCGGGCACCGGCCGCGACGAGAGGCGCCGTGAGCGCGCCCGTACCGGCACCGACGTCGAGCACCAGCTCACCGGGTCGTGGCGCCGCAGCCGCCACCACCCGGAGCGCCCACAGGTCATCGAGCGGGTGCCATCCCCAGCCGCCCGGTGGCCGCCCGGCCCCGGACACGACGGATCATGGCGAAGACGGAGGTCGGCATGCCGACGACGCTAGAAGCCGACCCGCCGACCGGCCACCGAGTTCCTGGTCCAGCGGGGCCGTCCGACGTCGTCCGGCCCTGACCGCACCGTCAGACCTTCGCGTGCAGCTCCTTGGCGATGTCGATCTGCTTGCGACTCGCGGTGATGATCCGGCGGTACGCCTTCTGGTCGGCCGGGCTCTTGCGGACGTGCAGCGCCTTGCGGGCCGCTGCGATGACGTCCTGCTGGCTCATGATGATCAGGTCGACGATGTGCTCCTCGCGCCTGGAGTGCCCGGTGACGAGCGGCGGGTCCTGCCGGTCGGACACGGCCATCTTGAAGAACGGGAACGTCCACCCGAGCGGCACGAGGGGGCTGGCCGCGTTGCTGTGTGCCGCGACCTGGTCGATCGGGAACCGGGCGAACTCACCGGAGACCGGGAAGTCGTTGGAGAACAGGTTGCCCTTTCCGTCCGCGAGCCCGGTGTGGCCGTGGCCCGCGCTGCCGCCCTTCCAGAACAGGACCGCTCCCGCGGGGGCCTCCATCATCTTCTCGAGGCCGTGGTGGCGGTACTTCGGCGTCATGTTGTGCCACGCCGAGACCGGGTCGTTGTAGCCGAGGTGCACGAACCCGTAGTGGCACGCGGACAGGTGCCCGCAGGCCTCGAAGACCGTGGCACCGTGCCGGCACTTGCCGGCCTTCTTGTCGACCATCTGCCGGCAGATGGTCAGCGCCTCCAACGGCGAGAACCGCGGCGGTCGGGACAGGAAATCGACCGCCACGACCTTGCGCATCTCGGTCATGACGGGTCGACCCCGGCGACGTCGAGCACGTGGAACGTCACGGGGGCCGTCGGCTCGTCCGCGTCGTCCGGGTCGGTCAAGTCCTCGGCGATGGTGAGGCTGTCGCCGAGGGCCAGGTCGTCGGCCGTATCGACAGGTGTGGTGGTCATGACGGGCTCCCCCTCCGGTGCCGTGCCCCCTCCCGAGGGCACTGTGTCCCCTTCACGAAACACCTGCGCTGCGAGGACGTCGAGCAACGTGGCCGGGTCTTTACCGGGGACCCGGCTGACGGCACGTGATTTGCGACGGCTCGTCGCAATCGTCCGGCCGGGACTTGCGGATCAGGCGGTACGGCGACGGGCGCCCGGCCCCGGTCGGCCGCCGACCGCGCGGCTCTCGACCAGCTCGTGTCCCTCGGTGCAGCGCAGCACCAGGTCGACGTGCGCACCGCAGTCGCGGTGGACGAACTCGACCGCCGGACCGGACTCGTCGGCGAGGTACTTGTCGCCCCAGCGACCCAGCGCAACCAGGACCGGGTAGAGGTCCAGCCCCTTGGTCGTCAGCCGGTACTCGAACCGGCGCCGCTGGCCGGGCTCCTGGTAGGGCTCACGACGGAGCAGCCCGTCGTCGATGAGCCGGGCCAACCGCTCGGTCAGGACCTGGCGGGGGATCTCGGTGCGGATCGTGAGCTGGTCGAAGCGCCGGATGCCCTGGAAGACCTCGCGCAGGATGAGCAGGGTCCAGCGCTCGCACACCACCTCGGCGGCCAGGCCGACCGTGCAGGTGTCCGCCGACCAGTTCAGTGCCTCAGGCTCCACGGGACCTCCCTCTGGTCCGCCGGCAGGCGCCGGAGAGACCAGGTCGTTGCGGGATCGTCACGTGAGTCTACTTGACAGACCCAGCGAGCGGTCGCACTCTGAGTCCGTGTTCCAGATCCAGGTGCGACCGGCGGCTGCGGCCGACGCCGCCGCCCTGTCCGCGTTGGTCGGAGGACTCTCCCTCCGGTCTGCGCTGCATCGCTTCTTCGCCGGGATCGGCACGCCGTCACCCCGCCTGGTCGCGGCGCTGCTCCGGCGCGATGGGGACCACGGCGCCTGGGTGGCGGCGGGGAGGGACGGGCTGCTGGGGCACGCGATGTGGGGGCGCGACGGCGACGCCGCCGAGCTCGGGGTCTTGGTGGCCGACCCCGCGCAGGGCCTGGGCTTGGGGCGAGCGCTGCTCGCGCCCACCCTTGCCGAAGCCGCGGGGAGCGGACTCACCAAGGTGCGCCTGCACGTCCACGCAGAGAACACCCGCCTCCTGCGCCGGCTGAGCCGGGGCGCTCATGCGACGTCGTTCGCCGACGGCGTGTGCACCATCACCCGGCCCCTCAGCGACCTGCGCGCCTGGGCACTCCCGGCGATGCCCCACACCGCGGTCGCTTAGCTGCACCGGGCCGTCCGGCGTCGACCGCGACCGAAAGGTCTAGGACGATCGACGTAGGACTTCTACTGCGCGTGCCGGTTGGCAGGTGGCAGCGGGCTCCGCAGACTGACGCGGTGGACGCTCCGATGGTCACCTCGCTCGGTCACGCGGGCCTGCGGATCGAGACGCCGGACATGCGCCTGCTCGCGGATCCGTGGTTGTCGCCCGGCGGCGCGTTCCTGGGCTCGTGGTTCCCGCTTCCCGACAACAGTCACCTGCGGACCCCGCAGATCCTCGACTGCGACTGGGTGGCGGTCTCGCACGAGCATCTCGACCATCTCGACCTGCCGTTGCTCGCCTCGCTGCCAAGCCATGTGCGGGTCGTCGTGCCGAGGTACCCATCGCCGATCCTGCGCACCAGGTTGCGGGAGGCGGGGGTGCGTCACGTCGTAGAGCTCGACGCCTGGGAGCGTCTGCCGCTCAACACCCGCGGCGACTGGATGACCGTGATCCCGGAGCAGTCGCCGATGTGTCATGACGCCGCGATCATGGTCTTCGCGGCCGGGCGGGCGATCATGCACACCAACGACGCGCGGCTCTCGCTCACGCAGGCCCGGCGGGCCATGGCCGAGGTCGGCGGCTCGCTGGACTTCATGGCGGTCCAGATGTCCGGCGCCTCGTGGCACCCCATCTGCTACGAGTACCCCGAGGACGTCACCGCCCGGATCTGCGCGGAGAAGCGGGCCGGCAAGTTCAAGGCCGTCACCCGCCTGGTGCGCGGTGCACAGCCGAAGGTGGTCATGCCCTACGCGGGTCCGCCCTGCTTCCTGGACGACGACCTGCGGCAGCACAACCGCTGGATCCCCGAGCCGGGGATCTTCCCGGACCCCACCCAGGCCGCCCGCTGGCTCGACGACCGGCTGCCCCACCAGCAGACGGTCACCATGTTGCCGGGCGACACCTTCGACCTGGGTACCGGACGAGTGCTGCGTGACCCCCAGTGGGACGGCTTCAGCTGGGACGACCTGGACGGCTGCCTCGACGCGTACGCCGAGCGGCGCGCCGGGGAGCTCGCCGCCATCCATGCGGCGTACCCCGAGCCGGACCCCGCGAGCGACCTCGACGAGCGGTTCGCGGAGCACTTCCGCCAGCTCGGCTCGATGAGCAGCTACTTCCTCGAGCGGATCGGGCTGACGCTGCGGTTCGAGGTGACCGGGCCCGCGGGCGGCACGTGGGACGTCGACCTCGGCCAGCCGGATGTGGCCGTCCACCTCACACCTCGGCGGCGCGAGGCGCAGTACCGCCTGCGACTGGACTCGCGCTGGCTGGACGCGGTGATCACCGGACGGACGCGCTGGGAGGAGCTCTTCCTGTCGTTGCGGTTCTCCGCGTGGCGCGAACCGGACGTGTACAACGACTACCTCGTCGGGCTGCTCAAGCACGCCGACCCCTCCGCGCTCGAGGCGGTGGAGGCGTACGAGACCTCTCGCGACCCCGCCGACACCGTGGTGGTCTCCGCCGACGGCGGACGCTGGGAGGTCAGCAGGTTCTGCCCGCACGCCGGGGAGGATCTCGAGATGGGCGCGGTCGTGTCGGGCGGCGTGCTCCGCTGCCTCGGACACAACTTCGACTTCGACCTGGCCACCGGGCGGTGCCTGAACGCCCGCTGCGACCCGATCGTGGCGCGCCGGGTCGAGCAGGCGGCCGACCAGCCGGTCGATCTCTAGCCACGGACGGTCGATCTACCGGTGTCGATCTCCGTTCCGACCCGCCGTCTTTGAGTGCAGCCACCGGTTGATCTTCAGGTGGATCTTTCAGTCGATCTTCCGACACGCCGACGGTGTGCTTCAGTGCGGTCACCGCGCGTAGCGTGAGCCGCTGTCTCGACTGGAGGAGCACCCATGTCTCGCTCCACGCGCGCCCTGCCGCTCGTTCTGATCACCTCCCTTGCCGCCCTGGTCGGCACCGTCGTCACCGGCCCCGCCGCCGTCGCCTCGTCGCCCGGCTGGCTGAACAAGTGCGGCTACTCCCACAGCTCCATGAACGACCCGATCGTCTTCCCGCGGCAACCGGGCGCGTCACACCTGCACGACTTCCTCGGCAACCGATCGACCGCCGCGCGGAGCACGCTCAGGTCCATGCGGGCGGCAGGCACGACCTGCACCCTCAAGACGGACACCGCGGGCTACTGGGCACCGGCGATCTACCGCGACGGCGCCCGCGTGCTGCCACGCGGGTCCTGGGCGGGGCACGACACCCGCCAGCAGATCTACTACCGGGACGACAACGTCGCCCCCGGGACGCACATCCACACCATCCCCGCCGACCTGCGCCTGGTCGCCGGGCAGAGCCACGCCATGAACGCCGCGGAGAACCCCGAGCTGGGCAAGGAGATCTACTGGGGCTGCTCGGACAACAGCACCGGAAAGCTGGTCGCGCCGCCGGCGTCCTGCTCGAGCGGCATCATCAGCCTCCACATCGGCTTCCCGAACTGCTGGGACGGCGTCCGGACCCACGCGAACGACACCGTTCATGTCGTCTACCCGCACTCCTACCGGTGCCCGGCGAAGTACCCCACCGCGCTGCCCCGGGTGATCCTGCGCCTGGAGTACCCGGTCGGCCCAACGACGGGCACCATCACGCTCGCCAGCGGTCCGACATACACGGAGCACGGCGACTTCTGGAACACCTGGGACCAAACCCGCCTCAACCGACTCGTCGCCGACTGCCTCAACACCGACAAGGACTGCGGCACACCCACCCGCTGAGGATCGCACCTATCTACGGCTTCTGACGGAGGCACGGTCCGCCGTTCGGCGCTTCACTGGTCCTGTGGTCCGACGCCGCAGATCCGCTCCCACGGGTAGGCACAGGATCGCGTCGTCGAGGGCGTGGCACGCCCCCCAGCCCGGGTCCCTCGGTGCCGCGGTGCTGGTCGCCTCGGGCCTCGCGCTCGGGGCGGCCAGTCCCGCCGCGGCCCTGCCGAGCACCCTGTACGTCGACCGGTCGTCCCCAGCCTGCTCAGACGCGGGCGCCGGGACGCAAGACGTCCCGTACTGCTCGATCGCACCCGCCGCCAAGGCCGCCCAGCCGGGTCAGACCGTGCTCGTCTCCGCGGGGACCTACGCCGAGCAGGTCTCACCCGCCCGGTCGGGGGGGGCGGGATCACCCATCACCTTCCGGGCCGCGACGGGCGGCAACGTCGTCGTGACCGGCGGTGCGACGGGCTCGGGCTTCAAGCTGTCGTCCCGCAGCTGGATCACCGTCGCAGGATTCACCGTGAAGGGAAGCCTCGGCAACGGGATCAGCCTCACCACGGGTAGCCACCTGACGATCACCGGCAACGACGTCTCCGGCTCCGGCAAGCCGGTCTCGGGCTCCACCAAGCGCGGTATCTACCTCAGTGCCGTCACCGACTCGGTCGTGAGCGGGAACGTGACGCACGGCAACACCGAGGCGGGGATCTACCTGGACGCGTCCTCGGTGCGCAACACGATCTCGGCCAACAGGTCCTACAGCAACGCCCGGGGGTACACCCGGGCAGCACCTGGCATCGACGTCCGCGGAGACGACAACACGGTCCTGTGGAACGTGACGTTCGGGAACGAGGACACCGGCCTGCAGTTCTACACCGGCGCGCAGCGCAACCTGGTGGCTGACAACGTGACCTTCGGCAACGGCGACCACGGGATCGACGATCTCGGCGCGACCGACCAGGTCATCACCGGCAACACGGTGTACGACAACGTCGCCGCCGGCATCAACCTCGAGGGCGGCTCCACAGGCGGCTCCGTCTTCAACAACATCTCGGTCGACAACGGCGTCGGCAGCCCCCGGACCAAGTCCGACATCCGCGTCGACGCCGCGTCCGAGTCCGGCACCCTGGTCGACTGGAATGTCGTCAATGTGCCCAGCGGCTACGTCGTCTACGTCTGGGGCTCCACGAGCTACAAGTCGCTCTCCGCCTTCCGGTCGGCAACCGGCCAGGAGACGCACGGGATCCAGGCCGACCCGCGCTGGGTCGACCGGGCCGGAGGGGACTTCCACCTTCTCGCCGGCTCACCGGCCATCGATTCCGCGTGGTCCTCCGCCCCGGGCGCACAGGCGGTCGACGTCGAGGGCGCCGCCCGGTTCGACGATCCGACCGTCACCGACACGGGCACCGGCGTACGCAGTTACGACGACCGCGGCGCGTACGAGCGGCACTGATCAGCGAATAGCCGGCCCGTCCCGAGACAAGTGGCCCGACCAGCGGTACGTACGTCGCAGGGGACGCTGGCCGGGCCACTTCGGTCGTGCGGCGCCACCCGACCGACGTGGACCGGCGACCTGGCGAGAGGTGCTCAGACGTCGAGCCCGGCCGGCCGCCGGCCGACCAGGTAGCCGAAGGTCTCCAGCAGGACCGCCATCGTCGCTGTGACGGTGGGCCGGCCCAGGAACGTCATGTCCAGCGCGACGCGGCGCGGCACCAGGACCGAGAGGTAGTAGTCCTCGGCGTCGACAGCCTCGGGCGGCAGGGCCTCGCGGTCCCGAAGCCGGATCTGACAGGGACCGGTCAGGCCCGGTGCGTGCTGGAGCACCCAGCGGCAGTCATCGGGGTAGCGGGCCGCGAGATCGACGGTCTCCGGACGGGGACCGACGAGGGTCATCTGGCCACGCAGCACGTTGACCAGCTGCGGCAGCTCGTCGAGGCTGCTCCGGCGCAGCACCCGCCCGAGCGCGGTGATGCGTTGGTCGGTCTGCGTCGTCACCTGGGGGCCGCCCAGCGCACCGACCGACATGCTGCGGAACTTGAGCATGACGAACGGCCGGCCGCCGGCACCCACGCGAACCTGGCGAAAGAGGACCGGGCCGCGGCTCGTGCACCGCACCAGCACCGCGAGGACGAGCAGGATCGGCAGCAGAGCCATCAACGCCGTCAGTGACACGGCCACGTCCAGCGCGCGGCGGCCGGGGCTGACCCGGGTGCCGCCGACGGTCGGTGCGGTGACCCGGCTCATCCGGTGCCCGTCGCGAGGAACACGCCCGAGAAGACCAGCGCAACCTGCGCGAGATCCGCGTCCAGCCCCTTCAGGAGCAGGCTCGGGCTGAGATGGGTGAGGAGTGCGACGCCACGGGCATGCCGGGCGAGCAGCCCGTCCCAGAGCGCGTTGGTGCGCAGACCGGCGCTCATCAGCCCGACGGTGGTGCCGTCGTAGTGCTGCCGCCAGGTCCAGATGTCCACGGCGCGGGCGCCGCCCGCGATCGGGGCGTCGACGAAGGTCGGCAGTACCGCCGCGGCGGCCGCCGCTGTCGGGTACGGCGCCGGCACGGCCATCGCCTTGCGGGCGCGCAGCGTCACCAGCCCGCCCCAACCGCGGCGGGCGATCTCGGCCCACGCGGCACGCTGCGCCTGTTCGGTCGTCAGTCCCCACTGGGCGTACTGCGTGCCGTCCAGCAGGCCGGTGCTGACGTCCACCGCGTCGACGTCTCCCGACCGCACGACGGCGTCGACCGACGCGAGGGTCGCGCCGGGCCAACGGTCGCGGACCCGCGCCACGCAGGCCGCCCGGAGCGGAGCCGCGACGGACTCGCCGGGAGCGCAGCCGAGCTCCGGTACGACGACATCGACCAGGATCTGGACGCCGGACGGCAGCACCGGTCGCAGGGCGGCGGCCGCGTCATGGAGGAAGGCGAGCACCCGCGCGGGCGACCCGAGCCCGTCGTCCTCCCCCAGCTCATCGGCGATCTTCACCCCGACCACGCCGCCGTGGCGAGAGAGCTCGGCGAGCCGTGCCACCCCCGCGGCCAGCGAGGGCGGCCCCTGCAGCCAGCGGCTCACCAGGTCGGCCTCCAACCAGACGGCGAGGCCGTGCCGGTGCGCAGCGTCCACGGCGTCGGCGTACTTGCTCAGGGTGCCCAGCGGGGCCCCTGCTCCGCCCGCCCCGCTGGCCGGGACGGTCACCGATGTCGCAGAACCGGAACCGCGGTGGGTGCGGGCCGGCCCCGTTGAGCTGCCGGACGCCGGCGCACAGGCCGCCGTCGCCGCGAGGCAGACCGCCAGGGCCAGCGCCCGGCCGGGAATCCCGCTCAAGCCCGCCATAACCAGCTCCTGTCCCGCTCGACGGAGAAGGCCCGCAGGATCTGGCGGTAGCCGGCCCGGAAGTCCTCGGTGTTGGCGGCGAGCAGCTGCTCAGCGAGGAAGCCCACGAAGAACGGGCCGGCAACGACCGGCGGCACCCCGAGCCGCCGGAGGCCGTCGGTCACGAAGGACCGGGCCAGTGCGGGGAACCAGCCGAGGCCGAACCAGGTGTAGCCGAAGCCGACGACATTGGGCTCCCTGCCGTAGGCAGTCCAGCGGGCCGCGAGCGCCGCGCGGCCGGGGTGTGCCGGCAGCCGCCCGCGGCGCCACGGCTCGGCCCGGTCGAGGTACATCCCGTAGGACGTCGGGAACTTGAAGACGTCGTCGAGCGGCACACCTGCCGGACGGCTGCGCTCCCAGTCGACGACCGAGCTGACCTCACCCCTCCGCACCCGCAGCAGGTTGCCCATCCAGAAGTCCCCGTGCACGGCGGTGACCGGCACCGTCGCGTCGGCATGGCGTGTGACCCGCGCATGGACCGCCGCGACGAGGTCGCGGGCCTCCGGCTCGTCCCCGGCGTCGGCGAGGTAGCCGTCCAGGGCCGGGTACAGCCAGCGACGGGCCGCGCCGGCCACCGTCGTACGTCCTCGAGCGGTGCCGCGGTGAAAGACGTCGAGCCAGCCGGCGGCGGCCGCGAAGTCCATCGTGACCGCGCAGGCGTCAGAGACGTGACCTGCGGCGTAGTAGTCGGCGCTCATCGGGCGGCCGGCAGCCGGCGTCTCGACGAGTCCGCGCAGCCCGGCCACCGATACGGTGCCGAGCACCCGCGGCACCGTTCGGGCCAGTCGTGGCGACCGGTCGCGGTCGAGGGCGTGCAGGGCGTCGTACTCGACTGCCAGCGCGTCCTCGCCGGCAGCGCTGCGGGCCGCCTTGGCGACCGCGACCAGTTGGCCGGCGGCGTCGAAGAGCAGGCAGACCACCTTGGCGTCAGGCGACCGGTCGATGCCCAGGACGACGCCACGGACCGGCGGCCGGCCCTGGGCGTCCCAGTCCGGCCAGCGCTCGGCCACCTGGGCGACCAGCGGGTCCGCGAAGGAGGAGAGCTCGCCCGGTGCGTTCGCGACGACCGCGCTCATGCCGGCACCCCCGGCCGAACCGCGAGCACCACGTGAGCCGGCGAGCCGGCGACACGCAGCCGGTGCGGTGCCCGGACTGCGGCGGCCTGCCCGGCCCGGACGAGGGCATGCCGGGCGCGACCCGCGAACGGGCGGGTCGACGGCGCGTACGGAAAGCTCAGGTTCCGCAGCACGTAGTCAAGCTCGCTCGGGCTGTCCACCGGCACGATGATGGCTGGGCAGGACGCCGCGGGGAGAGCCACGTAGGCCGACTCGAGCCGCAGCCCGTGCCGGCGCAGGACCGACGTCGCCCGGAACCGCAGGACCGCTCCGCGGCTGACGGCGTTCAACGGGTACCCGCGGCCCGGGAAGCCCGCATAGAGATATCCGCCCGGGGCCACCGCATCGGCGAGCTGCCCCAACAGGCGCACACTGCCGACACCGGCGCGAGCGGACCACGCCGACACGTCGACGGCGACCACGCCGGAGAACGGCCCTTCGGCGAGCACGCCGCGTAGGCCGGCTCCGTTCGGTGCCGGCTGCACTGCCCCAGGCACCAGCTCGTCACCGACCGGCAGCACCAGCAGGCTTCCGGTCGCCGCAGGGACGACGAAACGCCAGTTCAGGGTCCGGGCGTCGGTCATGCGCCCCCCAGGAGGTACGCCGAGACCGCTGCCCTCGGACCACGATCCGGGACCACGAGCAACCGCAGGCCCAGCGCCGCCGCGATGCCGGCGGCGTAGCCGACGGCCCCCGCTGCGACCGCGACAAGGAGCGGGGCTCCGTCCAGCGCCACGAGCACGGCCGCGAGCGGCACGCACGCTGCCGCCGGCACCGCGAGCGCCTCGACCAGACCCGACGATCCGGTGCGGCGGCCTACCAGGACCGAGTAACCCACCAGCAGCCCCAGCTCGGTGACGACGGTGGCCCAAGCACTTCCGACATACGACAGGGACGGCACCAGCACGAGGTTCAGCCCGATGTTGGCCGCCGCGGCGGCGGTGACGCCCCAGGTGCGCCAGGTCTGCGCGTCGGCCGCGGTCAGGGTCGTTCCGAGGGTGTGCCCGAGCATCCGCATCGGGATCACGAGGGCGAGCAGCTGGAAGCAGAACACGGCCGAGTCGAACCCGTCGCCGTACACGGCTGGGATGATCCGGCTCGCCAGCAGGAGGGAGGCCACTGTGATGGGCAGCCCGATCACGGCCAGTACCCGCAGCGAGAACACCCGCAGGCGACGCAGCCGCTCGATCTGGTCCGGCCAGCACCGACTCATCCGCGGGTAGAGCGCGTTGTTGAACATCCGGGCCAAGACGTTGCAGTTGAGGACGAGGTTGGTCCCGGCCTGGTACAGACCGACCGCGGTCTGGCCCTTCATCACCCCGAGCAGGACCGAGTCGGCCCGGATGTAGGCCATCGAGAGCAGGTCGTCGGCGGCGAACGGGGCCGCACGGCGTAGCGTCGGGACGAGGAAGAGCCGGTGCGGCCTGGGAATCAGCACCGCGCCGACCCACCGGCTCGCGAGCAGCCAGCCGGCCACCGCACCAAGAGCGCGCGTCGCCGTGTAACAGACCAGGACTGCGGTGGCCCCGCCGCCACCGCGGACCACGAGCACTGCGCTCACCACGTACGAGCCCTCTTGCAGCCAGGTGGCGAACGACTCCAGGTGCATCCGCTCCCAGCCCCAGAAGGCTGCGAACAGGGCACGGGCACTCGCATCGAACGCCAGCGAGGCGACCGCGACCACGAACGGCAGGGTTGCCCGGGCGTCGGCGCCCCACAGCGCCGGGGCGACCGCCGTGACGACGGTCACCCCGGCGCCGGCGACCAGCGCCGTGAAGACCGTGGCCTCGATCCAGACCCGCGACTGGTCGGGGGCCCGGGCGATCTCGCGGGCGATCAGGTTGGGCAGACCGAAGCCGACGACCGTCATCAACAGCCCGGCCACCGTGAGGGCGAGCTGCAGCGTGCCCAGCTCCGCGGGACCGCCTGCCCGAGCAACGAGCACCACAGCGGCGAACCCTCCGACGAACCGCGCCAGGAACGTCACCAGCTGCCACGTCGAGCCCGCCGCGACGGCCCGTGCCGTCGGGCGGGTGGTCCGCGCGTCAACGCCCACCAGCGACCACCGTCGACATCGGCACGCGGATCGGGCTCGTCCGGGCATCGGGGACGACCATCACGTGCCGGCCGGTCGCCGCGGGAACGACCGCCGGGGCCGGCAGCCCGAGCTGGTCGCGGTAGCAGGCCTCCACCGCCGAGCACATCAGCTCGGGGGTGAAGCCGACACGCACCCGCTCCCGGCCGGCCAGACCCATGGCCCGGGCGCCCGCCGGGTGGTCCAGCATCCAGCGCACGCAGGTCGCCAGCGCCTCGACGTCCCCCACTCCTGCCAGCAGGCCGGTCGCCCCGGGCTCGACCAGGTCGGGGACCCCGTTCACCGCGGTCGCCACGACCGGGCGGGCCGACCCCAGCGCCTCGGTCAGGGCTCGGCCGAGCCCCTCGTAACGCGAGGTGATGACGAAGACGTCCATCGCGGCGGAGAGCTGGGGGGCGTCGGTGCGGTACCCGGTCACCGTCAGTGGTACGGCGAGATGGTCGGCCAGCTTCTTCGCCTCTCCGGCGAGCGGACCGTCGCCCACCATCACGAACCTCGCGTCCGGATGGTCGAGGGCGATCCGGGCGGCCATCCGGACGAAGTCCAGCGGGGACTTCTGGTGGTCGATCCGGCCGACCGTGCCGATCACCGGGCCGGCTCCTACCAACCCGATGCGCACCAGCGCGGTCCGGTCACCGTCGATCGGGACGTCGTTCAGCTCGACCGCGGAGGGGGCGACGCTGACCGAGCCGGGGCGTGCGAACCGCCGTTGCACCGCTTCGGCGGCGACCCGGGGTGACACGGCAAGGAACGCGTCGGTGCAGGGCCGCACGGACCGTTCGAGCAGGTTGTACAGCACTGTCCGGCGCCGCGACAGCCCGTCATGGACGGAGAACCCGTGGAATGTGTGCACGACGACCGGCGTGTGCGTGAGCCAAGCAGCGACGCGGCCCAGGAATCCACCCTTGGCGGAGTGGGTGTGCACGACGGTGAACCGTTCGCGGCGCATGAGCCGGACGAGTCGCCACAGGACGGCGACGTCGCCAGGGCGTAGCACCTCGCGGAACCCGCGCACCTCGACGCAGCGGATCCCCGCGTCCTCCGCGCGGGGCCACAGGTCCCCGCCGGGGCAGCCGGCGACCCACACCTCGAACCGGGTTGGATCGGTGCCCATCGCGGTGAGCAACGTGTTGCCACCGGCGCCGGCCCAGAACCGGGTGATGACGTGTAGCACCTTGACGCGTTCCGGCTCGGGCTGCGGTGGCAAGTGGGCCGGGTCGACCGCTGGCGGCGGAGTCGGCGTCCAGGTCGCGGTCATGACGTCGCCATCTCGGTCATCGCCCGCTCGGCGGCCACCATCGCCGCGAGTCCCTCGGCCACGGAGGTCGTCGGCCGGTAGCCGAACGCGAGCCGCGCCGTCGTCGTGTCGGCGGCAGTGTGCCGCACATCCCCCTTGGCCGTCGGCAGCCGATCGAGCTGGACGGGGTGTGCGAGCGACGAGACGACGTCGACGACCTCGTTCATTGATACCCGCGAGCCGCCACCGAGGTTGGCCACCCCGCACCATGGGCTGAGCGCCGCCTGGCGCAGTGCATGCACGATGTCGCTGACGTAGGTGAAGTCGCGGGTCTGCTCACCGTCCCCGTAGAGCGGGAAGGGCTCACCGCGCAACGCAGCGGTCACCAGCCGCGAGAAGGCCATGTCGGGCCGCTGCCGCGGGCCGAACACCGTGAAGAACCGCAGGGACGCCGTGGGCAGGCCGAAGTTCTCGCGGTACAGCTCGCACAGGTGCTCGGCCGCCAGCTTCGTGACCCCGTACGGCGAGACCGGCTGCGGCCGGAGCGTCTCCACGGTGGGCAGCGTCTCCGCATTGCCGTAGACCGAGGACGACGAGGCATAGACGAACTTCCACAGCGAGGCCTGTCGGGCTGCCTCGAGCAGCCGCTGGGTGGCGAGCACGTTGCGCGTGAGGTAGACCCCGAACTCCTCTCCCCACGAGGGCCGCACTCCCGGCTGGCCGGCGAGATGGTAGACCACGTCGACGCCGTCCAGGATCCGGTCGAGGGGCGCCTCCAGAAGGTCGTCCCGGGACAGGCTGAAGCGGTCCCAGTCCAGCAGCGCGCGAATGTTCTGCTCCTTGCGCCACGGGTCGTAGAAGTCGGTCATGGCGTCCAGACCCTGGACGTCGTCGCCCTGTGCCAAGAGCCATTCGCACAGGTGCGAGCCGATGAACCCGGCTGCGCCGGTGACGAGAACCTTCATGCTCCCCCTCCCTCGCCCGATGTCTCTCGACCTGCCATGAGCGACGTGGCCGCCACGAGGCCGAAGACGACCCACACGTGACGGAAGTGCAGTGCCTCGTGGAACCAGCCGAAGGTCGCCGCGGCGAGCGCCGCGCCCGCGAGCATCTCCGGACGGGCCATGACCACGAGCAGACGCGGATCGGGTCGGCGGCTGCACAGCGGAAGACAGCGCGCGATGACCGCTACCCAGAGGGCGATCAGCCCGATCGCACCGAGCACCCCGCGCTCGAGCAGGGCCGCCAGGTAGTCGTTGTGCGCCTCCTTGACGTACGGCGCCTGCTCGGCCGAGAGCAGTGGTTTGGTGCCATCGGGTCCGACGCCCTCGATGCCGTGGCTGCGGTAGATCGCGAGGTTCTCCGAGACCAGCAGCACGCGGTCGCTGGCGCCCTTGTCGCTGCGGGCGACGGAGTTGGCGAGGATCCGGCCGCCGTGGGTGGCTCGCTGCGCCAACGACGAGACGTCCACGGTCGTGAGCACCAGGGCGATCGGCGCGGCGATGACGGCACCCGCGAGGGCCAGCGAGATCACGCCGTGCCGTCGCCAGTAGCGCACGCCGGCACCGAACAGGCATGCCACCACCAGGCTGACGATCGCCGCGTTCGACCCGGTGTACGCGGTGGCCAGGAGCAGGATCGCACCGCAGGACCAGCGGGCGGCCCTCTTCGTCGGCCAGCCGGCGGCCATGAGAAGGAGGAACGACGTCGCGAAGTAGCTGCCGGCGCGGTTGGGGTCGCCGAAGGTCAGCGATGCGCGCCCACCCTCGTCCGCGCTGATGCCGGCGACCCGGTCGAACCCGACGTTGACGGCCACGACGAGGACGACCGACCAGGTGGTCGCGGTCGCGACCCAGAGCCGGAGGAATCGCCGCAGGAGCACCGGGTTACGACCGAGCGAGGCGACGGTGGCCCCCCACAGGAGGAGGACCACGTCCTGCACCAGGGCTACCCCGGACGTCAGCGCCCGTCCCCGATCCAGCGCGGCCAAGCCGCCGGCGACGATCAGCACCGCGACCGGCAGCCCGTACGGGAGGTGCAGCACCGTCCGGTAGGCGAGGCTGTCCAGGGCGAGCACGCCAAGGGCCACCAGGATGAGCAGGTCGACCGGCCCGGTGTTTGCCGGCCCCGAGGGCACCAGCACCGGCAGGATGACGATGGCGGTGCAGACCAGCCCGGCGACCAGCCCCACAGGCGTCAGTCGCAGGCGCCCGTACCACGGCGCCCGCGGCGCCGGAGTGGCTCCGGGTGGCGACCACAGGTCGAGCGCGGTCACGTCACTTCACCTTCACGACGTCCTGTGCGGTGCCGGTCTTGCCACCCGTGTCGGTCACCACGACTGTGACCGTGTAGCTGCCTGGCGACGTGTAGCGGCAGGTCGTCGTGGGTGACTGCTGGTCGGGGACGGACACGCCGTTGCCGCAGGTGAACCGGTAGGACGCGATCGGCGTCTTGTCCGGGTCACTGGACTGCGACGCGTCCAAGGTCACGGTCACCGGCGCCCGCTGCTGCCCGTTGGGCGCGGAGAGGCGAGCCGTCGGGGCCTGGTCGGCTTTCGCGGTCGCCGTGGCCGAGATGGTCGTTGCGTGCCCGGCGTTGTCAGTGACGGTCAGCCGCACGGTGTAGCTGCCGGCCGCCGGGTAGCTGCAGGTAACCCGCGACGCGGCCCCCGGCCCGGTCACAGCCCCGTTGCCGCAGTCGAACCGGTAGCTCGCGATCGGACCCTGGCCGTCGGAGGACGCCGAGCCGTCGGCCGTAATGGTGGCTGGTACGTAGTCACTGTTCGGCGACAGAGTCAGTCGGGCCACCGGTGAGGTGTCAGTCACCACGCTCACGTTCGCGCTCGCGCTGTCCCACTGCCCGTCGGCCGAGGTGACCCGGACGACGATCGTGTAGGTCCCCGTCCTGGCGTAGCTGTGCGAGGCCGTCGGCGCCGACTGCGGTCCGGTCGTGCTGCCGTCGCCGAAGGTGAACGTGTAGCTCGCGATGGCCGTACCGAGCGCGCTCGACCCGGTGGCATCGGCGGTCGTCGGCGCCGTGCCGGCCACCTGGGCGGGAGTCAGCACGAGCCGGGCAGCGGGACCTCGGTACTCGTAGGCGCCCAGGTCTGCCCACGCAGGCGTCCCAGCTCCGGTGTTGGCGACCACCGGGTCGTCGACCGGTGCTGCCCCGTCGTGGTCGAGGGTGCGGAAGGAGGAGACGGCGCTGTCTGCCGCGTCGATCGCTGGAGACCGCCCGGTCAGTCTCAGGTCACCCGACGCGGCAGCCGCGAACCTCGGGTCTGCCCCGACGCCGGCCAGCTCCTGGCCGGTCGCGGCGCGGTAGGCCTGCAGCGTGTTGTAGATGACGAGGTTGTGCTTGACCGCGGGCGCCGCGGTCGAGTTCCACATCAGGTCGCGGTTCGAGCTGAACCCAGCGACGGCCGCGTCGTCGAGGTACAGGTCGTACTCGTTCGTGGTGATGCCGTTGTCGACCAGGACGTTGTCGCGCAGGGTCACGTTCGTCGAGGTGCCCTCGACCGACACCCCGTCCTTGAAGTTGCTGTAGGCGGTGTTGCTCACGACCGTGTTGCCGGGCGAGCTCAGGAGGTCGATGCCGTGGTCACCGTTTCCCCGGGTCACGTTGCGGCGCACGACGTTGCCCGACGAGCCGCTGTAGACCTGGATCCCCGAGTCCTGGTTGTCGAAGGTGGTGTTCGCCTCGACCGTGTTGTTGTTGGACGAGAGCTCGACATCGATGCCGTTCGCCGAGCGGACGTTCGGGCGTATGTTCCGGTACGCCGTGTTGCCCGCGACCGTGTTGCCGCTGCTGCCCTGCAGGCTGATGCCGTGGAACCCGTTGTCGTGCGAGACGTTCCCGCTGATGTTGAGTCCGGTGCAGGTCAGGCAGCGGATGCCGACCGACGTGGAGCCGGACACACTGTTGCCGGAGATCGTCGAGCCGGAAACGGTGTCCGCGCTGATGCCGTAGCCGCCGCTGCGGCTGAGGGTCAGGTTGCGGACCGAGACAGCGGTGTCGTTCTGCAGGCTGACCATCGCGTTGTTCTGACCGTCCGCGGTAAACCCGTCGATGACCAGGTGATCCTCATTCCAGACCTTGAAGGCGTAGGTCTGCGCGCCGGCCTCGACCGCGTGGCCGGTGCCCGGATCGGTGCCCCCGACGTCGACGTACAGCCGCTTGGCGAGCGAGTCGTAGAAGTACGTCCCGTTCGTCGTCGACGTCGCCGAGCCGGCTGGCGCCAGCTTGGTCCCGTCCAGCCAGACCTGCGTCGGGGCGCTGGGCGGTGTGTAGCTCCTCGACCAGGCCGTCGTGCCCGTCGCAGACCAGGCCGTGGCGTCGGTCACGTCGCGGGTGCCCTTGATCACGACGCCCGGCCCGGAGGCGGCAAAGGTGAGGTCGAAACCGGGCGCACCGGAACGCGGCACGGTCACCTGCTCGGCGTACACGCCGGGCCGGACCGCGACCGTGTCACCGGCCCTCGCCTGCGCCGCACCGGCCGAGATGGTGCACAGCGGCGCGGACGACGTGCCAGGACCGGCGTCGTTGCACGACGGGTCGGACCCGTCGACGGTGTACGTGACCGGCACGTGCGTCGTGAGGCTGACCGACCGGGACGCGGTGGCCAGCTGGCCGGCAGTGTCACGCACCGACAGGGTCACGGTGAACGTGCCCGCACTTCCGTAGGCGTGGATGAACACCGGCGACGGCTGCGGACCGACCACCGTGCCGTCACCGAAGTCCACCGAGTAGCTCGCGATGCCGGTGCTGTCGGTGTCGCTGGACCCGGACGCGTCGGCCGTGACCTGGAACGCGGGAGGCACCTCGCCGGAGGTAGGAGTGACGACCAGCGCTGCGTTCGGCGCGTAGTCGACCGGTCCCCCGCTTGCCTGCAGCTCGAACGCGCCGAGATCGACGTAGCTCGGGCTCCCCACACCCGTGTCCGGTACCGAGGGATCGTCGGACGGCTGGGCGCCGTCATGGTCTGCGCCCAGGAACCCGGCCACCGTGACGTCGGCTGCGTCGGTCGCCGGGGACCCGAGCCGCAGCGTCAGGTCCCCCGACGCCGGGCCGGTCAGGCGTGGGTCGACGCCCAGGCCATGTGGCTCGAGCCCCGTCGCCGCAGCCGCGTCGCCGACTCGGGGGTAGACCATGGTGCCGATCTTGACTGCGGGAGCGGTCGACGAGTTCCACACGACGTCGTGGTCCGCCGTGGTGCCGGGCACCGAGCCGGGGTCGATCCAGAGGTCGTACTCGCCGACGCCGGTGCCGTTGTCGACGGAGATGTTGTCCGCGACGGTCGCACCGGACGAGTTGCCCTCGATCGACAGTCCGTCCCGGTGGTTCATGGTGACGGTGTTCGACAGGTAGCTGACGCCCAGCGTCTTGTTGGTGTCAAGACCGTGGTCGCCGTTGCCCCAGCTCGCGTTGCGTGCCACGACGGTCCGGTCGGACCCGTTGTAGACCTGGATACCCGAGTCCTGGTTGCCGTAAGCCGTGTTGCGCACGACGACGGAGTCGGTGGAGGCGTTGTTCACGTCGAAGCCCGCAGCAGTGGACGTCCCGCCGACGACAGCGTTGCCGTAGGCGGTGTTGCCCTCGAGGCGCACGCCCTGCGATGCGCTGAGGGCGAAGCCATGGAACCCGTTGCCGTGGCTGGTGCAGCCGCGCACGGTGGTCCCGACCGAGTTGACGACCCGCACACCCACCGATGCCGCGCCGCTGACCGTGCAGTCGGTGACGAGGACGTCGGACGTCGTCGAGCTGTCGACGAGGACGCCGTTGACACCGGACTCGGTCGCCGTGATCCCCGTGACGGTGACCGCGGACCCGGTCAGGACCCGAACCCCCGCGCTGTTCTGCCTTCGCATGACGAAGCCGTCGATGATGACACCCGACCGGCTGGCCACGTTGAAGCCGTAGGTCTGCGCTCCGGCCTCGATCGTGTGACCGGTGCCGGGGTTCCCGCCTCCGAGGTCGACATACAGGACCTTCGCCACACTGTCGTAGAAGAACGACCCATTGGTCGTTGTCGTCGCCGAGGACGCCGTCGCCAGGCGGTTGCCGTCGACGAAGACCTGCCGGGGTGCGCTCGGAACCGCGAACGGCCGGCTCCATGCCGAGGTCGCCATCGGTGACCAGCTCGCCGGATCGCTGACGTCCTGCGTGCCCACCACGACCACGCCGGGTCCGGCGGCGGTGAAGGCGATCGGGGCCGCGGCCGTGCCGGAGCCGGCGACCGTCACCTGCTCCCGATAGGTGCCGGGCGCCACCATGACGCTGTCGCCCGGGTTGACGGCCTTCTTGGCGGCGGCGGTGATCGTGCAGAACGGCGTCGCCTGGGTCCCTCCCGCGGCCGTGTCGGTGCAGAACGGCGACGTACCGTCGACGTACCACGTCGTGGCCGCCGTCGCGGCGGTCGCGGGCAACAGCACCAGCGACGCCACGACCGCCGACCCGGCCAAGAAGGCGCTGGTCCGGCTGCGGCTGGGGAGACGGGACATGGTCACTCCTTGATGGCAGGCGTGCAGGAGAGGAGCCCGGCGAGGCCGGCATGGCGGCGGAGCAGGGCGGGCTCGGCGGCCCACTCGGCAACCGCGAGCACGAGGACGTCGGCGTACAGCCGTGGGTCCACGCCCAGGGACCGAAGGCCGGCACGGACGCCGCGGCGAAGGGTCGACGGGACGGCGTTGCGGCCGTTCAGCAGGGCCACGAGGTCCAGACCGGCGCAGGCCACGGCGAACCCCGCGAGGTCACGCACCGGGTCGCCCGCCAAGGTCGCGCACGCCCAGTCCTCGACACCGACGACCCGGCCGCCCGCCACGGCGATCTTGTCCATCGCCAGCGAGCCATGCGTGACGGCCGGCCGGACGAGGACGTCCTCCAGCCGGCCCCGCGAGCCCATGACGCGCTCCAGCACGCGCAGCACGACGGGGTCGGACACCGACTGAGCCGTCAGGATCTCGACCGCCTCCCGACCGAGGTCGATCGGGACCCGGTCGAGGCGAGGCCCATCCCGCAACGCGGCGAGCCACTCGAAGACGCCCGCCACGTCGCGGCTGCCGAGCCGGGCCCTGGCGGACAGCCGCCGTCCGGGAAGAGGCGTCATCAGGAGCACGGGGCGCCCGGCGTGCTCGGCGACACCGACGTGACGCGATGCGACCCGCACTCCGGGGCCGTGGTCACCCCGGCGCAGCTCGACCAGCAGACGCCCCTCTTCCTCGACGGCGGGCACCCCCTCCTCGCACGACGCGGCCACGGCACTGAGCAGCTCGCATCCGGTCGCGCGGTCGGCCACGGTGAGTCGGTGCGTCATCGGCCTGCTGCCAGCCCGGAGGTCGACGACCTCGGCTGCCCGGTTGCTGAGCAGCTCGGCGAGGTCCGGCCGGCGAACGCGCTGAAGCGGAAGAGTGGTCATCAGTGCAGCACCGCCATCGGCCGAAGCCGCGCGACCGGCCGGACCAGCTCGTGGGAGACCAGGACGTCGACGGCCGCGTCGACGCCGCGGTCGTCATAGTGCTGGACCGCCTCGGGGTCGGCGCCCGAGTAGCGGTATCGAAGGGTCGAGTGCCGGGCCGGGTCCGACGCCGACAGGCCGCGATCGGCGTACTGCTGGACGACCGTCCCCGCGCCGTGGCAGGCGGAGTGCAGGCTGTCCGCGGCTCGTTCGCCTGCCACCGCAAGGTAGGACGACGTGCGGTGCGTCCCCGGCACGAGAACCGCCTGGCCCGTGGTGGCAAACACCGTGCCGCGGCTCATCCGCTCGGCGGGGAAGGCTCGGCAGGAGTTGTGCCGGTGGACGACGGCGAGGTCGCCGTCGACCTCCTCCTCGTAGACCGAGTTGTGCGGCGAGTCGACGACCAGCCGGCCCGGGGTCCCGCCGAAGGCGGTGACGGCCAGCGCCCGCAGCGCCGCGTACGTCGCCATCCGGAACGCGAACCCGTAGTTCATCGCTGCCGCATTCGCCAGCATCAGGCGGCGCCCCTCGTCGCTGTGGCGGGGAACGGGCGGGCAGCCGTCGCTGAAGTACAGCGCCAGCCGATCGCGCAGCTGGGCGACCGATCGGGCCGAGGCCAGGTGCGCGAGCGGCTTCTCGACCGACATCGCCGCCCTCAGGTGCCGTGGGTAGTCCTTGCGGCGACCGAACAGGCGGCCGATCTCGCCGGTGAGCACACCGCCCCCGGCGTGGTACTGCAGCACGAGCTGCCCCTCGCGTACGCCGAGGCGGTCAGCCGTCGTCTGGTCGTAGACCTCTTCGACGGTCTGCAGCTCGACGAAGTGGTTGCTCGGTCCGACCGTCCCGAAGCGGAGCCTCGCGAGCTGGAAGGCGAGCGCCGGCAGCTCCTTGCGCAGCCTCGCTTCGCCGCCGAAGGGCTCCAGATCGAGCTGCCCGTGCTCCTCGATCCGCTCGACGTCGTCGTCGTGGACACCCCATCGCTCCTGGCCGAAGCCCGCGCCCCGAGCCGCGGCCAGGAAGACCTCGGACCGGGTGAGGTCTCGCCGGTTGGTGGTCGGGAAGGGGTAGCGCTCACGCACACCGCGGTAGAAGGCGTCGATCGCCGCGCGCGACGGGACGTCGCTGTTGAGGGCGATGAGCGCCATGCCGCAGTTGACCGACGCGCTGGTGAGGGTGGGCCGGATGGACTCACGCGTTGCCACCGCGATGCTCGACGGCATCTCGAGCTTGCGCTTGTGGTGGAAGTCCGGGAGCACGACCGGCGGGGCCGCGAGGTCGGCATCGGCGGTGCCCCGCCGCAGCGTGTCGAGCGCACTCGGGTCCGCCCGCAGGTCCGCGCTGTCGAACACCCGCGGGTCGGTGGCAGCGTCCATCGCACGGGTGAACACCGTCACGTCCACTGGGTCACCCCGAGGGTCTCGACCACGTGGCTGAGGTGCGGACCGGGCCGGTCACCCAGGTCGAGCTCGAGGCACGGAGCTCCCGAGCAGACCTGCTCGGCGACCGAGGCGACCGGCGGGTGCACCGGACCCCGACCGGTCCCGGCCGCAAGAGTCGCCGCGAAGCCCCAGTACCTGCGCAGCTCGCCGGCCGCGTAGGTGCTCGCCGTCAGCTCCCGGGCCGCGACATCGGGGGCGATCTCCCGCGCCTGCACCGCACTGCCCTCGCGCCGGAGGACCACGACCAGGTCCACCTGCGCCGACAGCCGCCGGGCGGGCACCTCGACCAGCCGCCGACCATGTGTCGTGCGAGCCCCGTCGCCTCCCGCCGCACGGACCGGCTCGAGCAGCCCCCAGGCGCTTCGGCCGTCGGAGACGACCAGGTTGTCACTGACGAATGTCGCACCTGATCCGACCTCGGCCATGGCCAGGGTCGACTTGCCCACCCCGCTGGCGCCCACCACCAGGACGCCCAGCCCCCCGACGACGAGTGCACCGGCGTGCAGGGGTGCCCGACCGCGCCAGCCCGAGCGCCAGATCGCCGGGTAGTGCAGCAGCACGTCGGCGGTCAACAGGCGGGCTCGCTCGGGCAGCACGCGGTGCAGAGTTGCTTCCCGGATCGTCGGGCGCCGGGCCGCGAGGACAGACACCACGACGTCGGTTGCTCTGACATCCAGGTCGACACCAGACGAGCACGCTGACGTCAGCGCCACGGCGCCGCCGTGGGCCCTCATCCCCCGCCCCATCCGCCGGCCCGAAGCGAGCAGCTGCTCGGGCCAGCCGTCACGCACCCGGACGGTCGGCGGGCCGTCGTGCGGGGCGGGCGCCCGGGGTGGAAGGTCGCGGACCACCTCGGTCGCCCAGGACCCTGCCGCGTCGACCTCGACCACCTCGCCGGCGGTCTGCAGCACGGCGCGCATCAGAAGTAGTCCGGGTACGGCGCCGGTGCGGCCCCGCCGGCCAGCACCGGCTGCATCGCCGTGGCGGGCTCGTAGCCGGGAAGCATCTGCCGCAATGCGGCCTTGACCCGGGCCGGATCGTTGGCCGCGGCCGCCTGCTCGAGCTCCTCGAACAGGTGCGGTCGGGTGCAGGCCGCCTCCTCCGGGCAGGTCTTGAAGATCTGCTCGTGCTCGGTCGGCTCGCGCACCTCGTGCTCGCTGAACAGGGCCTCGTTCAGCTTCTCGCCCGGCCGCAGCCCGGTGTAGCGGATGTCCACATCGGTGAGGTGGACCTGTGCTGCGAAGGTGCGGACGAGGTCGACGATGCGTACCGGGCTGCCCATGTCGAGGACGAACACCTCGCCACGGTCGGCCATCCGGGCCGCCTCGAGCACCAGCCCGACCGCCTCCTCGATCGTCATGAAGAAGCGCGTGACGTCGGGGTGGGTGACGGTGACCGCCAGGCCGTTGCGCAGCTGCTCGGAGATGACTGTGAGCAGCGACCCCCGGCTGCCGAGCACGTTGCCGAACCGCACCGAGGCAAACGACCCCGCCCCGTGCGAGTGCTCCCGGACGACCAGCTCGCCGAGCCTCTTGGTCGCGCCGAGCACCGAGGTCGGGTCGGCCGCTTTGTCGGTCGAGATGAAGATGAACCGCTCGACCCCGAACCAGAGTGCGGCCTCGACCAGGTTCTGCGTGCCGATGACGTTGGTCTTGACGCCCTCGCACGGGTGCTTCTCCAGCAGCGGCAGGTGCTTGTGGGCTGCGGCGTGGAACACGACGTCCGGTCGGAGCTCTCCGAAGAGCTGGTGGATCCGGCCGCGGTCGCGGATGTCGGCGACGACCAGCCCGTCATCGTCGAGCAGGGCTTCGCCCGAGAGCTCGAGCTGCAGCCGGTGCAGGTTGGACTCGTCGTGGTCGAGCATGTACAGCTTGCTCGGGCCGAACCGGTTGACCTGCCTGCACAGCTCGCTGCCGATCGAGCCCCCGGCGCCGGTGACGAGAACGCGTCGGCCCTTCACGAGGGCCTGTGCCTCCGGGCTCACCAGGTGCATCTCGTTGCGGCCGATCAGCGCTCGGATGTCCAGGGCCCGCAGGTCGCTCCCGGCCATGTCGCGGCGCAGTGCGGCCAGGAAGGACGGGAGGTAGCGCACCAGCGCGCCACCGCGCGCCGCGTCGAGGGCGAGGACCCGGAAGCGCTCTGGCGGGAGCGACGGGATCGCGAGCACGACCACCTCGATGTGGTGGTCGATGACGATCTCCGTGAGGTCGCGGAGTGGCCCGAGCAGCGGCAGCTCGAGATCGCTCAGCGAGTCCTCGTCGTCGACGAACCCGACCGGCAACAACCCGAGGCTGGTCACCCCGAGGATGTCGCGCGCAAGCGTCCGCCCGGCCGCTCCTGCACCGACGATCAGCGCCCTCATCTGCCGGTCGGCGTGCAGGTCGATCACTTCGGCTCTCTGCGTTGGCACCTCGACACTCATGCTGATCCCCCTCCTGAAGACGTGAGCGCGGCCTTGAGACCGTGCCGTGAGCCGTTCCGCACGGCCTGGGCGACCCGGTCGACCTCGTCGTCGGAGAGGGCCGGGTGCATCGGCAGTGAGAGCAGCTGTTCGAAGACGGCGTCAGCAACCGGCAGTCCGCCCCGCGGGACTTCGGCCACTGCGCGGAAGTGCGGCATCGTGTGCAGCGGGATGAAGTGCACCGACGTGCCGATCCCCTCAGCACCCAGGTGGCTCGCCAGCTCGTCGCGGCTGAGCCCGAGCTCGGGGCGGACCCGGATCACGTAGAGGTGCCAGGCGTGCTCGCCGTCGTGCGGGATGCCGGGCAGGCCGATCCCGTCCAGGCCGGCGAGCCCCTCGGCGTACCGCTGCGCGATCTCGTGCCGGCGGCGCTGCCAGCGGTCGAGGTGGCGCAGCTGTGCAGACCCGATCGCCGACTGGAGGTCGGTCAGGTTGGCCTTGAGACCTGCCTCCTCGACGGTGTACCGCCAGGACCCGCCCGGCAGGTACCGGCGCCACGCGTCGGCCGACATGCCGTGCAGGCGGGTCCGGCGGCAGAAGGCGGCCAGCTCCTCGTCGTCGGTGGTGACCATGCCGCCCTCCCCGATCGGCAGGTTCTTGGTCGCGTAGAAGCTGAAGCAGGTGGCTCGGGAGAGGGTCCCCACCGGCCGGCCTCCGATGCTCGCGCCCAGAGCGTGCGCCGCGTCCTCGACGACCCGGTCCAGCGACAAGCCGGCGGCCGCGGCCAGCTCGGCCACCGGTGCCGGGTGCCCGGCGAGATGCACGACAAGCATCGCGTCGGGGCCGCCGCACTCGGAAGCCGCGCGCGCGGTGGTCTCGGCGCTCGGCATGGCCGTCACCGGCTCGACGTCCACCAGGACGGGTCGCAGGCCTGCGTGGGTGATGGCGTGGACGGCTCCGCAGAACGTGATCGTCGACACGAGGACTTTGGCGCCCGGCGGCAGGTGCAGGCCGCGCAGGGACATCTCGATCGCCGCGGTGCACGACGCCACGCCGACGGCATGCCGGGCGCCGACCTTGTGCGCGAACTCACCTTCGAACCAGGCCGTTTGGGGACCGGTCGTGACCCAGCCCGAACGGAGGACGCGTGCGGCCGCGGCCACCGCCTCCTCGCTGATGGTGGTGGTGGCGAAGCCGATCGGCGCCGGCTCGACCTGGGCGGCCGGGAGGACTGTCACGAGAACAGCTCCTTGGCGGCGCGCCGAACGGTGTCTACGACACGCGAGGACCGCGGCTCCGGCGCCACGGAGATGACCCCGATCAGCGGCCAGCCCGTCGTGCTGACGACGTCCTCGATGTGGAGCAGGCTGTCGCGTGGCGTGCTGCGAGCGGCGACGACGAGCATGCCCATCCGCTCGCCGCCCGAGCGGCCCAGCAGAGACAGCGTGCGCTCGTCGCACGGCAGCACGCGGACCGTCTCCCACGTGACGGTGGGGTCGGCTCCCCCGAGGTGTCGTTCCTCGGTGGCCACGGCTGACGCCGCACCTGCTCCGTTCTGGTTGCGGATCTGCAGGCGGTGCTGCAGCTGGGTCTGCAGTCGGCTCACCGGCGCGTCGCCGACCCGAGGGAGGGCGTGGCCGGCCGTCAGGTAATCGAGGTCCTGCGCCAGGTCGGCTAGCTTCGCCTCGGGCAGCGGTCCGGAGAGTGCCACGACGTTGACACCCACCCGGCGCGCCGCGATGTCGACGCGGGTCGCCAGCCGGTCCAGGGACATGCCCAGTCGGACTCCGTCACGCTGGTCCACGGTGCCCAGCGGCGGTGCGGAGAAGATCTTCGACAGCGCCTCGACGCCGACGACGGTGGGGTGCACCGACTCCCTGGCTGCTGCGATACCGAGCCCGACGACGAGCCCCAGGAGGCCGGCCAGCGTGGCGTCGGGAAGTCGCGACGAGGGAACTGGTGACGCGGGGCCCGCGTCGTCCACGACCTGTGGGTCGATGGTGGCGGCGAGCTGCGCGTCGATCCCGACAAGCTGGTCGCCGAGCCCACGCAGCTCGTCGTCGATCCCAGCGATGGCAGCACTGTCCTTGGCGGACATCAGGGCCGGCGCGGCAGACAGCACGTCGCCCCGCCGAAGCTGCAGGCTCGTGAACCGGTCCTCGACCTGGGCGCGGCTGCGCTCAAGGTCGCCCCGCGGCCCGGCCAGCACCGCAACCACCTGGTCGGCGAGCGCCTGGGTGATCCTTCCGGCCGCACCGGCGTCGTGGTCGCGGACCGTCAGGCGGGTCACGGGCGATGACCCGAGGCCGGTCACGGTGACCTCCTGCGATGCGGTCCGTCCCGCCGGGCGGTCGACACCGGCCGTCCGCAGAGCTTCGGCCACTACCGTCCGGCTCGTGGCGATCGCCCCGACCTGCGCGGCCTGGGCCGCGGCCTCCTGGGTGCTGCGCGCCGCCTGCGTGCCGACGGCGACCCGCGCGGAGCTCGAGTAGTCGTGTGCGCCGCCGAAGGACATGGCGATCACGATCAGTACAGGAACCACGACACAGGCACCGATCAGCGCTAGGTGCCGCAGAACTACCCTCTGCCAGGCGTCGTTGAGATCCATCGCCCTCCGTCCTTGACTGTCCGCGCCGGATGTGAGCCCGCTCGACCCGCCGCACGGAGGTCCACGACTCGTGCCGGACCGGTCCGGTCGGACCCGTCGAAGCCGTGGCTGCGCGCATAGGCCGCAGCGGCCAGCGAGCTGTGGACCTCGAGCTTGCGGAGCACGTTCTGCATGTGGGTGCGCACGGTGTTCGGCGACAGGAAGAGGCGTCGGGACATCTCCGCGCGGTTCAGCCCGATGACCATGCAGCCGAGGACGTCGCGCTCACGCGACGTGAGCGTCGCCAGAACGTCCCGTTCCCGCCGGCCACGGTCGCGCCCCGCGAGCAGCCGTAGCACAGCCGTGATCATGGTGGCCGGGAGGTGGATGTCGCCCTTGGCGACGGCATGCACGGCTTCGCGCAGCTCGTCGGCGGTGGCGTCCTTGGACACCCAGCCGCAGATCCCGGCCTGCAGCGCGGCCGTGACCTCCTCGAGCCGCGTCTCTGCTGCGACCACGAGCACCCGCGTGATCCCCTCGTCGTCGGCCCAGGGCGGCGCAGCGACCGAGCCGCAGCCGGAGGCGAGGGTGGATCCGACGACGGCGACGTCGGGCACGTCCTGGCGGACGACGTCGTCCAGCTCTTCCGCGGTGGACACGGCTGACAGGACGCGCAGGCGTTCGTCGGTCTCGAGCAGGCCAGTCAGCGCCTCGGCGAAGACTCGCTCGTCGTCAGCAACCACCACGGTGAACACGAGCGCAACGGTGAACGACGCAGGGAAGTACGAGAAGCCACCGCTGACGGAGGTTGGCTACGCCTCTTGCACTAGACATCCCACCAGGTGGTGATGATGTCCCGACGCAACGTAGTGCCTGGTCAGGGGGCGGGCTTGCGATGAATTGCCCGTTCTTTCATCCGCCGTACGAACGATGGCCCTAGGCTGATGTGTCGGCCTAGCGTGAGGACGCAGAGGTCAATCGATGGTCATCACTGAATGACCATCCGTCGACCGCAGTGGGGGCAGAAGGGGCCGCGGGGAGCATAGAAACGTGCCTGGGGGGGGCGTGAACATGAGCGCTGTCGAATGGACCACGGGGGTGGCCCAGTTCACAGGAAAGTCTGGCGGCGGTAACGACGCCGAGGAGAACGACGTACCGGGTGAGCAGCTCAGGACGGTCTGTCACGACCTGATGCAACCTCTGGCGGCTATCGCGTTACTCGCCGAGTCCGCTGTCGCCGAGACCGAGGTCTCGGAGTCGACGCACACCAGGCTGAACCAGATCGCGGCCGCCACCGCGTGGATGTCCTGCATCGTGCGTGAGGCGGAAGCCGTCGGCACTGCGGGGACCGATCTGGAGATCGACCTTCGGGACACCGCACGCGAGAGCGCGGCCGCCCCGGGGTGGAACGAGATCGTCTGGCGGATCGAGCTGGGCGAACGGCCGGTCCTGATGTGGGCCAACCCGGTCCTGCTCCGGCGCGCGGTCGCGAACATGGTCGACAACGCCTGCCGGGCAGCTGGTCCCGGCGGCACCGTGCGGATCAGGGTCCGCAAGGTGGCACGCTGGGCGATGATCGAGGTCGACGACTCCGGCCCGGGATTCGGGCGCATCCCGCGGAACCATGGCTTGGGGATGCGCGTCGTGTCACGAGCGGCGTCAGAGTACGGCGGCGCGGTGACCATCAGAGAAAGCCGCCTCGGGGGGGCACGGGTTCAGCTGCGGCTCTGCGTCGAGGACTGATCATGCGCCTGGTCATCTGCGACGACCAGCGCCTGCTGATAGAGGCCCTGGCGGCTGTGCTGACAGCGCACGGGCACGTCGTCGAGGCCGTCGCCTACACACCGGACGAGGCACTGCGGGCGGTGGCGGCCACCGATCCCGATGTCTGTCTGCTCGACGTGAACCTGCTCGGGGCGACCGAGGGGATCGAGGTGGCCCGCCAGCTGCGGGCCGAGCATCCGAGAACCAAGGTGGTCATCCTGTCCGCGGTGGTCGACGCGTCCGTCGTCGCCCAGGCCATCGACGCCGGCGTCGCCGGTTTCGTAGGCAAGGATCAGAACGTCGACTCGATCCTGACCACCCTCGAACGGGTCGAGGCCGGCGAGATGGCGGTGCAGCCTGACCTGCTGCGCGCCGCCGTCCGCCGGGGGGCCGGTCCCGCACGCCGCGAGCACGAGGGGTTGCTGACCTATCTCACGCCCCGTGAGCGCTATGTGCTGCTGCTGCTGGTGGACGGCCACTCGACCGTCGAGATCGCCGAGAAGCTGGCCATCTCGCCCAGCACGGCGCGAACGCACGTGCAGAACGTGCTGGTGAAGCTGGGCGCCCACTCGCGGCTGCAGGCAGCGTCCATGATCGCCACCCGCGGCCTGCTTGACGAGCTCCGGTCCTCCGCCGGGCCATGACTCCGCCGGGCCGCTCCAGGTCAGGTGTTGTACGTGTTCTGCGCCCGGTCGAGGCCGTCGCTGAGTAGCCCCTCGACGGCGTCGGCGGTGCGGTCGACCTCGAGCTCGAGCTCCTTGCGCTCGGCCGAGCCGAAGTCACGCAGCACGAACGCGGCGGCGTCCATCCGCCCGGGCGGGCGGCCGATGCCGAAGCGCACCCGGTTGAACTCACCGGAGCCCAGCGAGCGGCGGATCGACTTGAGGCCGTTGTGCCCGTTGTCGCCGCCTCCGAGCTTGAGTCGCAGGCCGCCGTACGGCAGGTCGAGCTCGTCGTGGACGACGACCAGGCGCTCGATCGGCAGCGAGAAGTAGTCGAGCAGTCCGGCGACCGGACCACCGGACTCGTTCATGTAGGTGCGGGGCTTGGCGAGCACCACCCGGGCGCCTCCGAGGCGCCCCTCGAGGATCTCGGCACGCACCTTCTTGTGCGCCTTGAACCGCGCGCCCATCCGGCCGGCGAGCAGGTCGACGACCATGAAGCCGACGTTGTGCCGGTTGCCGGCGTACCCGGGACCGGGGTTCCCGAGGCCCACGACCAGCCAGGCGTCCTCGTTCACGGAAGTGTCCGCAGCACCGCCGGCCGCCGCCGGATCCCCCCGACGGCGGCGGAACAGGCTCAGCTCGCGCCGTCGCCGGCCGAGTCGCCGCCCTCGACGGCCGAGGCGTCGCTGCCGGACTCAGCAGCAGCCTCGTCGGCCGCCTCGCCGGCCTGCTCCTCGTCGGTGGCCTCGTGCACGATGCCGACCTCGGCCTCGGCCTCGGCCAGCTCGGCCTCGAGCTGCTCGGCGGTGACGGCGGCGGTGATGTTGACGACCAGCGCCTCGGGGTCGGTCACCAGGGTCACGCCCTCGGGCAACGCGACGTCCTTGGCGTGGATCTGCGAGCCGACGGTGAGACCGTCGACGGAGACCTCGACACCGGTGGGGATGTTGGTCGCCTCGGCCTCGACGAGCAGGCTGTTCTGCTCGAGGTTGACCAGCGTCTCGGGCACGGCCTCGCCGATGACGTGGACGCCGATCTCGACCGACACCTTTTCGCCGCGGCGCACCGCGACGAGGTCGACGTGCTCGAGGAAGCCCTTGATCGGGTCGCGCTGCACGTCCTTGGGCAGTGCCAGCTGCTCGGAGCCGCCGAGGTCCAGCGTGAGCAGGACGTTCGGCGTCTTCAGCGCCATCATCAGGTCGTGACCCGGCAGCGAGATGTGCTGCGGGTCGGCACCGTGCCCGTAGAGAACGGCAGGCACCTTGTTGTCGCGACGGATGCGGCGGGCGGCGCCCTTGCCGAACTCGGTGCGCTGCTCGGCGGTGATGCGGACCTCGGACACGGCGGGGGTACTCCTCGATGCGAACGTCTGGGTGGCCTGACGCCGGGCGAGGACGGACCTCACGAGGTGGAGGACCGCCGCGTCGATCACGGAGACCGGAATGGCCTCCCTCGCCGGGCAACCACGTGAGTCTAGCCGTGCCCTCGGGCCACGCGCGAACCGGCGTACGCCGACGAGATCACCCGCCGGTAGGGCCCAGCGTACGCAGCCGGGCCGCCAGCCCGCGGACCGCGGCCGAGTCGTCCCCGACGTCGTCGAGCGAGGCCGCGAGCTCGTCCAGCTCGGGCGCCCACCGCCAGCCGACCCGGGCCAGTCCCTGCCGCAGCTCGGGCAGCTCGGCGAGCAGCGACGCGTCGGACCGGTCGTGCTCGGCCGCGAGCACGTCACCGACACCGTGCGCGTCGGCGAGGTCCGCGGCCATCGCGGCGAGCACCATCCGGCCCTTGTTGACGAGTGCGTAGGCCTGCTTCGCCGCCGACGCCTGACCGACCCCCTCCCCGACGACGACGGGCAGCAGTCGCGGGCCAGGCAGCAGGGCGGCCACCGCGGCGACCCGGTCGCGGTCACCGGCCAGGTAGAGGTGGGTGCGATGCCCCTCGGCCGGTGGAGGTCCGACGATGCCGCCGTCGACCAGGGTCGCACCGGTGTCCTCGACGACGGCGCGCACCCGCTCGAGGGTGGCGGGCGACAGCGGGTTGGCGTCGACGTACGTGCCGGTGAAGCCGCTCGTGGCGACCTGCTCGGCCACAGGGAGCGCTGCCTGCGGCGGCAGCACGCTGAGCACCAGGTCAGCACCGTCGACCAGCGACGCCAGGTCTGGTACGGCGGTCAGCCCCTCGCGCTCGGCCCGCTCCCCGCTGCGCCCGCTGCGGCCCTCCGGCCGCCAGCGCACCGTGTGCCCCGCGGCAGCGAGCTCGCCACCGACCCGCGAGCCCATGGCACCGGGGTGGAGCAGTGCGACGGTCGCCACGGCGGGAACGCGCGTCAGGCGTGGCCGTCGAAGAGGCTGGTCACCGAGCCGTCGTCGAAGACCTCGCGCACCGCGCGGGCCAGCAGGCTGGCGATCGGCAGCACCGTGAGCTTGTCGAAGCGCAGGTCGTCGGGGATCGGCAGCGTGTCGGTGACGACGACCTCGCTGACGCTGGAGTTCTTCAGCCGGTCGACGGCCGGCCCGGAGAAGATCGCGTGCGTCGCGGCCATGATGACGTCGGCGGCGCCTGCGGCGAACAGCGCGTCGGCGGCCTTGCTGATCGTGCCGGCCGTGTCGATCATGTCGTCCTGCAGGATGCAGGTGCGGCCGGCGACGTCACCGACGACCCGGTTGGCCGTGGTCTCGTTGGGGCGGTCGGGATCGCGGGTCTTGTGGATGAACGCGAGCGGCGCGCCGTACATCGTCTCGGACCAGCGCTCGGCGAGACGCAACCGGCCTGCGTCCGGCGAGACGATGGTGACGTTCTTGTGGTCGACCCGACGCTTGACGTAGGAGGCGAGCAGCGGCAGGGCGTAGAGGTGGTCGACAGGGCCGTCGAAGAAGCCTTGGATCTGCGCGGTGTGCAGGTCGATCGCCATCATCCGGTCGGCGCCGGCGACCGCGAACAGGTCTGCCATCAGGCGGGCCGAGATCGGCTCGCGGCCTCGGCCCTTCTTGTCCTGACGAGCGTAGGGGAAGAAGGGCAGCACCACGGTGATCCGTTTGGCCGAGGCGCGCTTGAGCGCGTCGACCATGATGAGCGTCTCCATCACCCAGGTGTTGATCGGCGACGTGCAGCACTGGAGGACGAAGGCGTCGCAGCCGCGGACCGACTCCTTGTACCGGACGTAGATCTCGCCGTTGGCGAAGTCGTACGCCGTGGTGGGGGTGATCTCGATGCCGAGTTCCATCGCGACCGACTCGGCCAGGTCGGGGTGCGCGCGGCCGGAGAAGAGCATCAGCTTCTTCTCGCCCGTGGTCTTGATGAAGCTCATCCGCCGGACCTTTCGTCGTTGCTCGCCTGCTCGGCCGCGGCGGCCCGCTCCGCCGCGGCAGCTGTCTTGGTGCCGGCCCGGCGCCGGGCGACCCACCCGGCGATGCCGCGCTGTCGTCCGCGCGCCACGGCCAGCTCGCCCGGCCGCACGTTGTTGGTGATCGTCGAGCCTGCGGCGATGTAGGCGCCGTCGGCGACGTGCACCCCGCCGATGATCACCGAGTCGCTGCCGACGAAGGTGTGCTCGCCGATGGTGCTGTGCTTCTTCTCGACGCCGTCGTAGTTGGCGAAGATCGTGCCCGCTCCGATGTTGGCGCCGGCCCCGATGGTGGCGTCGCCGACGTAGGAGAGGTGCGGCACCTTGGCGCCGTCGCCGACGTCGGCCTTCTTCAGCTCCACGAAGCCGCCCGCCTTGGCGCCGCGGCCGAGCCGGGTGCCGGGGCGCAGGTAGGTGTACGGGCCGACGGTGGCCTCAGGGCCGATCACAGCGCCGTACGACGTCGTGCGGGTCACCTGGGCGCCCTCGCCGACGGTGGTGTCGACCAGCTGGCAGTCGGGCCCGATGCTGGCGCCGCGGGCCACGGTGGTGCGGCCGCGCAGGATGGTCGACGGCTCGAGGGTGGTGTCGGGCTCGAGGACGACGTCGGCGTCGATCCAGGTCGTTGCGGCGTCGATGACCGTCGTACCCGCGCGCATCCAGCGCTCGACGGTACGGCGGTTGAGCTCCCGGTGGAGGGCCGCGAGCTGGACCCGGTCATTGACGCCCTCGACCTGCCAGGTGTCGGCGACCGCGACCGCGCCGACCCGGCCGCCGGCCGCGCGGGCGTGCGCGACGACGTCGGTGAGGTAGAGCTCGCCCTGGGCGTTGTCGGTGTCGAGCCGGCCGAGGCCGTCGCGCAGCGCGTCGGCCTGGAAGGCGTAGACCCCGGAGTTGACCTCGCGGACGGCCAGCTCCTCCTCGGTGGCGTCCTTCTGCTCGACGATGCGCGCCACCGCGCGGTGGGAGTCGCGGATCACCCGGCCGTAGCCCGTCGGGTCCGGGACGAGGGCGGTAAGCACGGTGACCGCGTCGCCGTGCACCTGGTGCTCCTCGAGCAGGTCGTGGAGGGTGTCGGCGGTCAGCAGCGGGGCGTCGCCGTAGGTGACCACGACCGTGCCGGTCAGCGGAGGCAGGGCCCCGAGCGCGCACAGCGCGGCGTGGCCGGTGCCGTGCTGCTGGTCCTGGACGGCCGTCTGCACGCCCGGTGCGACCTCGTCGAGGTGAGCGGTGACCTCGTCGCGGCCGTGGCCGACGACGACGACGAGGTGCTCGGGCTCGAGGGCCTGGGCGGCCAGGACCGCGTGGTGCACGAGGGCGCGGCCGCCGACCTGGTGGAGGACCTTGGGGATCGACGACTTCATCCGGGTCCCCTCACCAGCGGCGAGGACGACCACGGCGGCCGGTCGGGCGGGGCTCACGCTGGGAGCGCTCCTGGGCGAGGCGGCAGGCTGACGTCGTGCTGCTCGTACAACTGGAGGATACCCGGGGTTCACCCCTCCTCCGCCACCTCTGGTGCGGGTCGGATGCCCCACCTGGCCAGGGATCCGAACCGTGGCTCCCGGACAGGGAATCGAACCCCGATGACGACCGCCAAAAGATCGCGTCCTGCCATTAGACGATCCGGGAAGGTGGCCCAAGCCTAGAACCAGGCGCGCTGATCGCCCGCCAGATACCTTCGATCTGCCGGTACACGTGCTTGCTACGGAGAACGTTGATCACCAAGCAGCCGTGATAGCTGGCGCCCACGTTCGTGCGCACGGTCACGGGGTTGTGACGCTTCAGGGTCGACCGCTGAAAGGTGGCGGCGGGATGACCGACCACCCGGCCCCAGAAGTCCCGCGCGGCCGCCTCGTCGGCCGACTCGTGGATCGATACGCGAAACCGCAGCCGGTCCTCTGCGACACCGAGCTGTCTCAGGAAGGCCAGGAACAAGCGAATCATGTCGACGTCGCTGTTGATGAAGGTCACCTGGTCCGCGACACGCCACTCCTTGTTCTTGCTTCCCTCAGCCCAGTAGGCCGTCGCACCCGCGACCAGAGGTCCCGGTCGGAGCACGATCCGGTCACCTCGGCGGATGCGACCACTTCCTCGTCGCGTGCCTTGCGCTCGACCAGGGCACGCTCCTCGTAGTACCGCCTGTGACCCGCTCTCATGGCCGCCTTCGCCGCGTCCCTGCGTTCGATGGATCGCTGGGGCCACGGCATGTCACGCAAGGCCCCGTCGGCGCGCATCGCGCGGGCCTGTTCACGCAGGGCGTCCTTGGCATTGGGGCGGGCCGTCCACTGCGGGACCGGGAGGTCGCGGACCCATCGACGGACCACCGAGCGGCTGCGCAGGTTGAGCCCAGTAGCGATCTGCTCAATGCTCAGACCGCCGCGGCGGAGGGTGCGAGCCCGCTCGACGAGCTCAGGATCGGTGGCCATGGGACATCCGAGCAGGGACCCGGGACACAACTCCTCGCCAACGCGTGAGCAGGTGCTCGGTGCACCGGGGGATACGGTGCTGCGGTGGTGAGCGACGACACGGAACGGGGGCCGGCGACTCGCACCCGCCGCGACGGGCGGGGTCGGATGACCGGCAAGGAGCGGCGCGAACAGCTGCTCGACGTCGGCCGGTCGCTGTTCGCGCAGAAGGGCTTCGACGCGACGTCGGTGGAGGAGATCGCCGCCAAGGCCGGCGTCTCCAAGCCCGTCGTCTACGAGCATTTCGGCGGCAAGGAGGGCCTCTACGCGGTCGTGGTCGACCGCGAGATGAGTGCCCTGCTTGGCGCCATCACCGGCGCCCTGGCCAGCAGCGGCCACCCGCGCGACCTGCTGGAACGGGCCGCGTTCGCGCTGCTCGACTACGTCGAGACCTCCAGTGACGGCTTCCGGATCCTCGTCCGCGACTCCCCCGTGGCGCAGTCGACCGGCTCGTTCGCCTCACTGATCAGCGACGCGGCCAGCCAGGTCGAGCACATCATGGGCCAGCAGCTGACCGAGCGCGGCTTCGACCCGAAGCTCGCCGGGATGTACGCCCAGATGCTCGTGGGGATGGTCGCGCTCACCGGCCAGTGGTGGCTCGACGCACGCAAGCCGAAGAAGGCCGTCGTGGCCGCGCACCTGGTCAACCTCGCGTGGAACGGGCTCTCCGGCCTCGAGCCCGAGCCGGGCCTGCGCAGCGCCGGCACGTCCTAGCTCTGGATCGGCTCGAGCAGCTCGAGCCGGTTGCCATGCGGGTCGTGCACGTAGCACCGCCGGTAGCCGGGGAAGTTGTCATCCCAATCGACCTCGACCCCGACTGCCGACAATCGTTCGGCCAACGCGTCCAGGTCCTCGACGAGCAGCCCCGGATGCGCCCTGCGAGCAGGCCGGAAGTCGTCCTCGACCCCCAGGTGCAGCTCCAGCGCACCCGACCGGAACCAGGCCCCGCCACGCGCCGCGAGCACCGGCGGCTTGGCGACCTCGACCATGCCGAGCAGCTCGCCGTAGAAGCCACGGAGCACGTCCTCCGACCCGATCGGGGCGGACAGCTGCACGTGATGCACCCCGACGAGGCTCACGACCCCACCCGCTGCGCGACCGCGAAGATCCGCCGGAACGGCAGCACCGTCCCCCACGGCCGCTCTGCGTACGTCGAGGCGACCACCCGGCGGTAGTCGGCGAGGAACTCCTCACGCTCCCTGTCCGACTCGAGTACCTGCAGGTATGGGCGCAGACCGGTGCCGGACACCCAGCGCACCACGGCGTCCGGACCGCGCAGCACATGAAGGTAGGTCGTCTCCCACACGTCGACCCTGCAGCCGAGCTCGGCGAGGGTCTCCAGGTACGTCGACGGTTGCTCCACCGCAGGGCGGGCCCGATCGGTGCCGCCGAAGACCTCGGCCCACCGCGTCGAGGTCGCCACCAGAGCCATCGCGGTGTGCGTCCGGTCGCCGAAGTTGCCCGGCACTTGGAAGGCCAGCCACCCGCCGGGCCGGACCGCCTCGACCAGCCGTGCGAGCAGACCGAGGTGCCCCGGCACCCACTGCAGCGTGGCGTTGCAGACGACCACGTCCACCGGATCGGCCGGTGCCCACTCGCGCAGGTCGGCCACCGCGAAGGAGAGCCCGTCCTCGGACCCGCCGGCCAGCGCCTGCTCGATCATCTCCGGCGACGCGTCCAGCCCCTCGATCCGCGCGTCCGGCCAGCGGTCGCGCAGGGTCCGGGTCAGGTTGCCCGGCCCGCACCCCAGGTCGACAACATGGCGGGCATCCTCGCTGCCGACCCGGCGTACCAGGTCGTGGAACGGGCGGCCCCGCTCGGCCGCGAACTCCAGGTACTGCTCCGGGTCCCAGCGCATCGCCGCGTCCTCTCCCGTCAAGTATCTTGATATCAAGATAACCGTGCACGGTCACTGTCTTGATGTCAAGAGACATCACGTCGATACTCGGGACGGAGATCGTCTGGTCGCGTGCGGAGGGAGAGGTGCAGGGTGCAGGACGAGGTCGACCGTCTGGTCGCGGCGTGGGCCCACGAGCGCCCGGACCTCGACGTCGGACCGCTCGAGGTGCTCAGCCGGGTCACCCGCCTGGCCCGCCACCTCGACCGGGCCCGTCGGGGCGCCTTCGCGGCGCACGACCTCGAGGTGTGGGAGTTCGATGTCCTCGCCGCACTGCGCCGGGCCGGCAGCCCCTACGTCCTCTCCCCCGGCCAGCTGCTCGCCCAGACCCTGGTGACCTCGGGGACCATGACCAACCGGGTCGACCGCCTCGAGTCCCGCGGCCTGGTGCAGCGGATGCCCGACCCCGCCGACCGCCGCGGCGTGCACGTCCGGCTGACCCCGCCCGGCAAGGAGCGGGTCGACGCCGCGCTGGCCGACCTGCTGGCCCGGGAGCGCGAACTGCTCGCCTCGCTGACCAGCGGCGAGCAGCAGCAGCTCTCGAGCCTGCTGCGCGCCCTGGTCGCCCCGTTCGAGACCGACACCTGACCGCCGGCTACACGGCGACGAAGCGGCCCTCGACCAGACGAGGGACCACGTTGCTCGAGTCGACCTCGGCCGCGATCGCCACGTCCTCGGCGAAGCCCCGCTCGACGAGCTCGAGCCCCGACACGCAGCTTTCCAGCGGCCGCAGCGAGCGGAACGCCATCGCGGCCACCTCCGACTCCGGCGTGAGCTCCAGCTCCGGGTTGGCAGCCATCAACCGGTCGATGACCGCCCCCGCGCCGACCAGGTCCTCGTACGCCGGGCGCAGCGACCCGTCCGACCAGCTCTCCCCTGCGGGGACGATCGCGACCCGGTCGACCTCCTGCAGGGCCAGCGCGACCGCCTTCGCGTTGCGCAAGCAGCCCACGACGACCGGCACCTCGGCGTTCACCGCGGCGAACGCGATCGACGAGCCGTTGGGCGACGGCAGGATCAGCCGGGTGTCACGGTCGACGCCGAGCAGGCTCGCTGGCGACAGCGTCAGCCCCTCGTGCGAGGAGCGGGTGCCGGCGAGCACCGCGTCGATGTCGCGGGCCAGCTGGCGGGCCGACTCACCGCCGGTGTGCGGCCAGACCTTCGCACCGCGCTCTACCGCAACCGTGACCGCCGTCGAGAAGGACAGCACGTCCACCACGACGACGACGTCGCTGCGCTCGGCCAGGGTCCGGGCGCCGACGGGTCCCCACTCCAGCGCGACCGGCATGCGGCGGAGCGTAACCGCCCCGTGGCACGGCGCGCCCGGGACGACTGATCTCCGACCGAACGGCGGACGCCGGGCGCCGAACGCCCAGGTGTCAGCCCTCCGATGCCTCGGCGAGCTCCAGCCAGCGCTCCTCGAGCCCGTACCGCTCGTCGGTCACCGCCCGCAGCCGGGCGTCGAGGTCCAGGACGCGCTCGTGGTCGGTCGCCGCCGCGGCGAGCTCCTCGTGCAGCCGGCCCTCCACGGCCCGCAGGCGCTCGAGGCGCCGCTCCACCCGGGCCAGCTCCTTGCGCACCTCTCGCGCCACCGCCGCCCCCGACACCCCCGCCGAGTTGTCAGCCGCTGGACGACCGGGGGGTCGTTCCGCGGCTGACAGGCGCGAGGCCCGACGCAGGGTGAGGTACTCGTCGATGCCACCGGGCAGGTCGCGCAGCCGGCCGTCGCCGAGCAGGGCCACCGTCCGGTCGCAGATCCGCTCGACGGCGTACCGGTCGTGCGAGACCACCAGCAGCGTCCCCGGCCAGCCGTCGAGCAGGTCCTCCAGCGCCGTCAGCGTGTCGATGTCCAGGTCGTTGGTGGGCTCGTCGAGGAGCAGCACGTTGGGTTCGTCCATCAGCAGGCGCAGCAGCTGCAGGCGCCGCCGCTCGCCGCCGGAGAGCTCCCCCACGGGGGTCCACTGCGCGTTGCCCACGAAGCCGAACCGCTCGCACATCTGGGTCGCCGTGATCGTGCGCCCACGACCGAGGTTTACCTCTCGGCGGACCGACTCGACGGCCTCGAGCACCCGCAGCGCCGGGTCGAGCTCGGCGACGTCCTGGGAGAGGTACGCCGGCCGCACGGTCACACCGCGCACGACCCGGCCCGACGTGGGCGCAAGCTCGCCGACCAGCAGCCGCAGCAGCGAGGTCTTGCCCGAGCCGTTGACCCCGACGATGCCGACCCGGTCACCGGGCCCGACCAGCCAGGTCTGGTGGTCGAGCAGCGTCCGGCCGCCGAGCTCGAGGGTGGCCTCCACGACGTCGTACACCGTCCTGCCGAGCCGGGAGCTGGCGAAGCGCACGAGCTCGACCCGGTCCCGCGGCTCGGGCTCGTCGGCGATCAACGCGTTCGCTGCGTCGATGCGGAACCGCGGCTTGGACGTGCGGGCCGGCGGGCCGCGGCGCAGCCAGGCCAGCTCCTTGCGCAGCACGTTGCTCCGCCGCGCGTCCGTCACGGCCTCCATCCGCTCCCGCTCGGCACGGGCCAGGACGTACGCCGAGTAGCCACCGTCGTACGCCCGCACCGCACCGCCGTGGACCTCCCACGTCGTGCGGCACACGGCGTCGAGGAACCAGCGGTCGTGGGTCACGACGACGAGCGCCTCCCGCCGCCCGGCCAGGTGGCCGGCCAGCCAGTCGATGCCTTCGACGTCGAGGTGGTTGGTCGGCTCGTCGAGCACGAGCAGGTCGTGGTCGGTGACCAGCGCGCGGGCCAGCGCGACCCGGCGCCGCTCGCCGCCGGAGAGCGGCCCGACCGTCCGGTCGAGCATCGCGTCGAGGTCGTCCCGGTCGCCGAAGAGGCCCCCGAGCACGTCGCGGGTCCGCGGGTCCGCGGCCCACTCGTGCGCCGGCCCCTCGCCGACCACGAGCGACCTGACCGACGCGGCGGGGTCGAGGTCGTCGTGCTGGAGCACCTCGGCCACCCGCAGGCCGCCGGCCTGGGTGACCCGGCCGGCGTCGGGTGCCTCACGGCGGGTCAGCAGCCGCAGCAGGGTCGACTTCCCGTCGCCGTTGCGGCCCACCACCCCCGTCCGGTCACCCTCGGCGACGCCGAGCGAGACACCGTCGAGCAGCACCCGGGTGCCGTAGGCCTTGGTGGCGTCCTCGAGGTTGACCAGGTTGCGGGCCACCCGGCTCAGCCCTCGCCGCCCACGAGCCGCGCACCCGGCACCGGGCCGTGCACCCGGCGTACCGCCCGGTAGGTGCCCGTCGCGCTGAGCGCCACCGCGATGTCGATGGCGTGCTCGGGTCCCTGCGCGAGGAAGACGACCGACGGACCGCTGCCCGACACGATGCCGCCCAGCGCGCCCGCGTCGACGCCGGTCTCCAGCGTCGACCGCAGTTCGGGTCGAAGCGACACCGCCGCGTCCTCGAGGTCGTTGGTGAGCGCCGCACCGAGCGCGGCGGCGTCCCCGGACCGCAGCGCGGCCATCAGCCCGTCGGGCACCCGAGGCTCCGCTGTCGGTACGCCGTCGCGAAGCCGGTCGCACTCGGCGTACACCTTCGGCGTGGACAGCCCTTCGGCGGACACCGCGATCACCCACGAGAACGTCCCCCTGGCCAGCACCGGCGTGAGCACCTCGCCTCGACCGGTGCCGAGCGCCGTGCCGCCGACCAGCGAGAACGGCACGTCGCTGCCCAGCGCCGCCGCGAGGCCGAGCAGCTCGGAGCGGCCCAGCCCGGTCTGCCAGAGCGCGTCGCAGGCCACGAGGGTGGCCGCCGCGTCGGCGCTCCCGCCGGCCATCCCGCCCGCGACCGGGATCGCTTTGGTCACGTGCAGCCGCACGTTGGCCGCGAGCCCGACGCGCTCGGCAAGCATCTCGGCCGCCGCGACGGCGAGGTTGCTGCGGTCCTGAGGTACGCCGTCGACCGGCTCGCCCTCCGAGGTGGTCACGCTGATCGACAGCTCGTCGGCCTCGGCCGCAACGACCTCGTCGTACAACGAGACCGCGTGGTAGGCCGTGGACAGCTCGTGGAAGCCGTCGGCCCGCGCGGCACCGACCGCCAGCGCCAGGTTGATCTTCGCTGGCGCTCGCACGGTCACCGACGTCACGTGGGGAGCCTAGGAGGGCCGTGCTCGGCCAGCCGGGCGAAATCGGCGACACCGAGCCGCTCGCCGCGGGTACGCGGGTCGATCCCCGCCGCGCGCAGGGCCTCCTCGGCGGCCGGCGCCGACCCCGCCCAGCCGGCCAGGGCGGCGCGCAGCGTCTTGCGGCGCTGGCCGAACGCCGCGTCGACGAGCCGGAAAACCTCCGCCCGGCTCGCGGTCGTGGCCGGTGGCTCGCGCCGAGTCATCGCGACCAGCCCGGAGTCGACGTTGGGTGCGGGCCAGAACACCGAGCGCCCGATCGCACCGGCGCGCCGCAGGTCGGCGTACCACGCCGCCTTCACCGACGGCACGCCGTAGACCTTGCTGCCGGGTCCGGCGACGAGCCGGTCGGCCACCTCGGCCTGCACCATGACGAGCACCCGCCGCAGTGAGGGCACCTGGTCGAGCAGGTGCAGCAGCACGGGTACGGCGATGTTGTAGGGCAGGTTGGCGACCATCGCGGTGGGGTCGGGACCGGGGAGCGCGTCGATCCGCAGGGCATCAGCGGTGACGACGGTCAGGCGGTCGGCGAGCGCGGGAGCCAACCGTCGTACCGTCGCCGGCAGCTCGGCCGCCAGCACCGGGTCGATCTCGACGGCCGTCACACCGGCGGTCGCCGGCAGCAGCGCAAGGGTGAGCGAGCCGAGGCCGGGTCCGACCTCGAGGACGTGGTCCTCGGGCGTGACCTCCGCGGCGCGCACGATGCGCCGCACGGTGTTGGCGTCGATGACGAAGTTCTGGCCGAGAGTCTTGGTCGGGCGTACGCCGAGACGCGCCGCGATCTCGCGGACCTCCGCCGGCCCGAGCAGGGCGGCGTCCTCGGCGGCCATCGGCGGCCGCCTCAGCTGAACAGGTAGTGGCCGCAGACCGGCCACTGGCCGGCACCGCTGCGGTTGTAGAGGATCTGTGCGCGGTAGGTCTGCTCCGACGAGCTGGCATCGGTCGGGAGCCCGACGCCGCCGACGGCCTGCCAGGTGCTCGACATGAACTGGTACAACCCGTAGAACGGCCCGGCCGGGTTGTACGCCTGGGGGTTGCCGCCGGACTCGCAGTTGGCCAGCGCCGCCCAGTTCAGCCCGTCGGCCGAGGGCGCGTGCTGGGGCAGCTTCTTGGTACCGACGATCAGCACCTGGGTCACTGGCTCTTCGGTGACCTCTTTCTCGACCAGCTTGCGCGAGTCGAGCTTGCCGTCGAGGTAGGTCTCGTGGAACGTGCGTACCTCGATGCCGACCTTGCCCGGGGTGACGACCTTGGTCTGGCCTACGTACATGGTCTTCGACTTCTTCTTCACGGTGTCGAACCGGATCGGGCGCTGCTCGACGGTGCGCTTCCCGTCGACACGAGTGACCGACACGACCTCCTCGGAGAACGGCTGACCCGCGACGTCGGTCGAGGTGCGGTCCTGGCGGCGCACGGTCACACCGGCATCCTGCATCGCGCTGCGCAACGTGGTCGCGGTCGTGGTGATCTCGTGGCGCTTGCCGTCGGCGAGAAACGTCAGGTGGTGCGGCATCCGGACGTCCAGGGACATGCCCCCGCGACCGATCGGCCTGCTGCGCGACGCCGAGACGTACGCGCCACCGGAGCGGACGCCGAGCAGCATGAGGGCCTCGGCAACGGTGCGCCCCGTCGTCCACACCGTGCGCGTCTCGCCGTCGACGGTCAGCACCACCGGCCGGCCATAGCGGACCAGCACGGTCTCGCCGTCGTGCAGGGTGCTGGCCGGCGACGGTGAGACGAGGTCGTGCTGCACGTCGTACCCGATGCCCTCACCGTCGAGCAGGTCGCCGACCGTGCGGGCGAAGCCGTGCACGTGACGGGCGTGCCCGTCGACGGACACCGTCACCGTCTTGTCCAGCTGGACGAAGGCCGTGGTGCCGGCGAGCAGCGCGACGACGACCGCGACCTGGAGCACCACCACGGGGGCCGACCGCAGGCGGGAGCGCCACCCCGCGGAGTGGCGCCCGACGGCGTGCCGCCCGGCTCCCTGCTGCTGGCCCATAAGCCGACGACGGTAGCGGGCGGCCTCCGGCAGGGGCAACACGAGTCCCACCGGCCCCACGGCGGGCCGCAAAATGCTCGTTCAAGTGGGGCAGCTCTCGGGCCTTGATCAGCGGCTGACGCCCGCGTCGAGGAGGAGGCGGCACAACCGGAGCATCTCGACCCGCAGCGCGTCGTCGTCGACGTCAGCGAGCGTGGGGTCCGTCCCGGCCCGCGCCAGACCGGCGCCGAGGACCGACGTGGCGACCCGGCGTCGAGGATCTGGGTCCGGCCCGGTGAGGAGCTGGCCGAGCCGCTCGGCGAGGGTCCGGAACTCGTCGTTCGACTCCATCACCCGACCGAACTCGGGATCGTGGGACAGCGCCGCGACCACCTGCCGATGGTCGATCATCAGGTCGACCAGGCCCTGAACCGTCACCTCGGCCGCCTCCCCGTGGGTCGGCGCCGCCTCGCCGGCGGCGACCACCGTGGCCATCTGAGTCAGAGCCGGCTCGAGCACCGCCAGGACGATCTGCTCCTTGGCCTGGAACTGGTAGTAGACGGCAGCCTTCGTCACCCCCATGTGGTCGGCGATCATCTGCAGCGAGGTGCCGCTGACCCCGTGCTCTGCGAACAGCTCTAACGCAGCGTCCAGCACCCGAGCGCGCCCCTGGCCACGCGGTCCGATCGGTCGTGCCATCTCCCTCGACCCACCCTTTCGCGTGTTCGCCGGGCCCGATCCTAGGCAAGTTAGCCGATCGGCTTGCCCATTCTTAGTCGATCGGCTAACTTCGTTGCATGGCAACCTTCCTCTACCGCCTCGGCCAGCTCGCTTTCCGGCGTCGCCGGATGGTCCTGATCCTGTGGATTCTCGTGCTGGCCGGCGCCGGAGTCGGCGCGGCCACGCTGGCCGGCCCGACCTCCAACTCCTTCTCCATCCCGGGCACCGAGTCGCAACGCGCACTCGACCTGCTCTCGCAGCGGACCGGCTCGAACGCCGATGTCGCCTCGGCTCGGGTCGTCTTCGTCGCGAAGGCCGGCACGACGCTGAGCGCGACGCGGGAGAAGGCGGCCGTCGCGGCGTCGGTCGCCGACCTGTCGCGGCTGCCCAAGGTGGTCGCGGTCAGCGACCCGTACACGACGGGCGCGGTGTCGGCGGACGAGCACACGGCCTACGCGACGGTGACCTACCAGGTGCCGGCCACCGACCTCACCACCACCGACCAGGATCGCCTGCTCGCCGCGGGCCACGATGCGCGCTCCGCGGGCCTGTCCGTCGCATTCGGGGGCGACGCTGTGCAGCCACAGGCGGGGCAGAGCGCCAGCGAGGGGATCGGTCTCCTCGTTGCCGCCCTCGTGCTCGTCATCACGTTCGGCTCGTTCGTGGCCGCGGGCCTGCCGCTCCTGACCGCCGTGATCGGCGTCGGGCTGGGCGTGCTGGGCATCCAGATCGCGACCGGTTTCCTCGCGCTGAGCTCCACGACATCGGCCCTCGCACTGATGTTGGGGTTGGCGGTCGGCATCGACTACGCGCTGTTCATCGTGTCCCGCTACCGGCACGAGCTGCTGCGCGGCCGCACGCCGGAAGAGGCCGCTGGTCGAGCAGTCGGGACGGCCGGGTCGGCAGTCGTCTTCGCCGGCGCCACGGTGGTGATCGCTCTGGCCGCACTCTCGGTCGTCGGCATCCCGTTCCTGACCCAGATGGGCCTGGCCGCGGCCGGGACGGTGCTCCTTGCCGTGCTCATCGCGCTGACCCTGCTGCCCGCCCTGCTCGGCTTCGCCGGCCGGCGGGTGCTCGGCCGCCGGGGGCGAACCGCGCGCGACACCGAGGCCGGCCAGGTCACGCCGTCGCGTGCTCCCTTCGGCGAGCGATGGGCCCGTGGGGTGCTCCGGCACCGCGCGGTCGCACTGGTGGTCACCGTCGTCGCGCTCGGCATGGTGGCTCTCCCGGCGCTGGACCTCCGCCTGGCCCTTCCTTCCGACGCCAGCGCAGCACGCGGAACGACGCAACGCCAGGCCTACGACGCCCTTGCCACGGGCTTCGGCCCCGGCTTCAACGGACCCCTCGTGGTGGTCGCCGACCTCGTGGGCGCTGACCAGCCGAAGCAGGCGGCCGCGACGATTGGCTCCAACCTGGCCAAGGTCGCCGACGTGGTCGCGGTCAGCGCCGTCACCCTGACCCCGGACGGGACCACCGCGATCTGGTCGGTCATGCCGAAGAGCTCCCCAACCAGCCCCGCCACGGAGAGCCTGGTGCACGGCATCCGCTCGGACGCGGCGGGCTGGCGCACCGACACCGGCGCCTCGACGTACGTCACCGGGACCACCGCCGTGGGCATCGACGTGTCGCAGAAGTTGTCGAGCGCACTGCTGCCCTATCTCGCAGTTGTCGTGGGGCTCGCCTTCGTCCTTCTGATGCTGGTCTTCCGTAGCATCCTGGTGCCCCTCAAGGCGGCCGCCGGCTTCCTGCTCAGTGTCGCTGTTGCCTTCGGTGCCGTCGTCGCGGTCTTCCAGAAGGGCTGGGGCGCGGACCTGCTGGGCGTCAGCTCGACCGGCCCGATCATCAGCTTCCTGCCCATCCTTCTCGTCGGCATCCTGTTCGGCCTGGCGATGGACTACGAGGTCTTCCTGGTCACCCGGATGCGGGAAGAGCACGTGCACGGCGCCAGTGCCCAGGAGTCGGTCGTGCTCGGCTTCCGGCACGGTGCTCGGGTCGTCACAGCGGCCGCAATCATCATGGTCGGCGTCTTCGGTGGCTTCGTGACGGCCAACGAGGCGGTCATCAAGTCGATCGGCTTCGCCCTCGCGGTGGGCATCTTCGCCGACGCGTTCCTGGTCCGGATGACGATCGTTCCCGCGGTGATGTCATTGCTCGGCGAACACGCGTGGTGGCTGCCGCGTTGGCTCGACCGGCTGCTCCCCGACCTCGACGTCGAGGGCGAGAAGCTCACAGCCATGCTGGACGGGGTGCCGGACTCCAGCGAGCAGCAGGCGGCTGAGCCGCTCGTACCGGCTGGACGCTGACCCGCCCGTCCCGCCCCATGCCTCTCGGGCTGCTCGTTTGCGACCTGAGTCCCCGACACGCCAGTCGGTAGACCGGCGTGTCGGGGAACCAGGTCGCAAACGATCTTCTTCTGGCGGGTCACCAGGGGCCGAAGGCGGCCTCGGTGTTGGCGGCGATCGCGGTGCCGAGCGTGTCCTCGCCGACGCCGAGCACCTCGGCCATCGCGCGCACGGTGTGCGGAACGAGGTACGAGGCGTTGGGCCGGCCGCGGTACGGCGTCGGGGTGAGGAACGGTGCGTCCGTCTCGACCAGCACCCGGTCCAGCGGCGTCACGGCGAGGGCGTCGCGCAGACCCTGCGCGTTCTTGAACGTGACCGTGCCAGCGAAGGACAGCCACCAGCCGCGCTGTACGCAGTGCTCGGCCATCGCGGTGTCGCCGGAGAAGCAGTGGAAGACGACCCGGTCGGGGGGGCCGGCGTCCTCGAGGATCCGCAGCACGTCGTCGTGGCTGTCGCGGTCGTGGATGACGAGCGCCTTGCCGTGCCTGTTGGCCATCTCGATGTGCGCGCGGAAGGAAGCCTCCTGTACTGCGCGCCCCTCGGCGGGAGTGCGGAAGAAGTCCATGCCCGTCTCGCCCACAGCCCGCACCACGTCGTCGGCGGCGAGGGCGTCGATCTCGGCGAGTGCCGCGTCGAGAGTGCCTTTCTCGGCAAGGCGCGGCGCCTCGTTGGGGTGCAGCGCGACGCCGGCGACGATGTCGGCGTACCGCCGTGCGGTCTCGACCGCCCATCGCGCGCCGGGCAGGTCGCAGCCGATCTGCACGATCCGCGGTACGCCGACCGCGGCGGACCGGGCCAGGGCGTCGCCGACCTCGAGCCGGTCGTCCGCGGAGGTGGCGATATCCAGGTGGCAGTGCGAGTCGGCCACCGGCACCTGCAGTGGCGCGGGTGCCGGCGGCCGCTCGCTCACGCCGGCTCGGGGTCCTCGATGCGCGGGAACAGCGGGGCCGACTTCAGGACCGGCGCCCTGGCGGGCAGCTGGCCCCAGCGGCCGGCGTCCTGCACCCGGGCGTCCGCGATCGGGCCGAGGGTGGCTTCCGCGCCGAGCGCCTGCCACAGGACTGCGCACGCCTTGGGCATCACCGGGTTGAGCAGCACGGCGACGACCCGCAGCGCCTCGGCGGTCGCGTAGAGGATCCGGTCGAGGTCCGCTGCTCGCGCGTCGTCCTTCGCGACCTGCCACGGCGCCGACTCGGTCACGTAGTTGTTGATGACCCGGACGTAGTCCATCGCGGCCACGATCGCTGCCTGCAGCTCCAGGCGGTCGATCGCCGCGTCGGCGTCGGCCACCGCCGTCAGTGCCGCACCGGCCAGCAGCGGCTCGTCGGCCGGAGCGGGCAGCACGCCGTCGCGGTAGCGACCCACCATCGAGGTCAACCGCGACGCGAGGTTGCCCAGCTGGTCCGCGAGCTCGGCCTTGTAGCGCGCGCTGAGGTCCTCCCAGGAGAACGAGCCGTCCTGCCCGAACGGGATCGCCCGCAGGAAGTAGTAGCGGAAGGCGTCCGAGCCGAAGACGTCGACGATCTCGCTCGAGGCGATCGCGGTCAGCTTGGACTTGCTCATCTTCTCCCCGCCCACCAGAAGCCAGCCGTGGGCGAAGACTGTCTTCGGCAGCGGTACGCCGGCGGCCAGCAGCATCGCGGGCCAGATCACGGCGTGGAACCGCAGGATGTCCTTGCCGACGAGGTGGATGTCCGGCGGCCAGGTGTGCGCGAACTTCTCGGCGGCCGACTCGTCGCCGTACCCCGCCGCCGTGAGGTAGTTGAGCAAGGCGTCGATCCACACGTAGAGAACGTGCTTGTCGTCCCACGGGATCGGGATGCCCCAGTTGAAGGTCGAACGCGAGATCGAGAGGTCCTGCAGGCCCTGCTTGACGAACGAGACGACCTCGTTGCGCGCGCTGGGCGGCTGGACGAACTCCGGGTGCTCCTCGTAGAGCGCGAGCAGCTGGTCGGCGTACGCCGAGAGCCGGAAGAAGTAG
>DATBDW010000110.1:0-2104 GCA_036269735.1 Actinomycetes bacterium | reverse complement strand
CTTCCGATCATCACCGTGACCCGGTGCCGCAAGGCGCATGAGCGATCGGGGGAGGTCCCGTCGATGTCGATGTCTCGAGCGATGTCCCGGCACATGACGTTGCCGATGTTCCGACGCCGGCTGCCCGAGGTCGCCCTCGAGTCCGCGCCGATCCCCGTTCCCCGGTTCAGCATCGACGGCTGGACCTTCGACGGAACGCCGGAGATGGCCCGCCTGGCCAGCCTGTCCCGTGCCGACGTGCGCGAGCTCGAGACCCTGCTCCACGAGGTGGCGAGCCAGGCGGACACGCCCTACACCTACGAGCGCGCCGCGGTCCTGCTCGAGCGGGCCGGCGAGGCAGCCCCGGCCATGTCGGTCTGTGAGGCGTGGCTCGCACACCCGGCGGCCAGCTGGCCGGTGTACGCCGGGCCGACCCGCAACCTGGAACGCCACCGGGCCCGGCTGAGGTCCCGCCTCTCCGCACCCGCCGGCAGCCGGTGACCGTCGGGGAGCGTCAGCCCCCCGACGACGTGGTGCTGGGTCGGTTCATGCCGGCCGGGCGGATCGACCAGATGCCGGCTCGGCGCAGCCGCCGGCTCGTCGTGCTCGACCACGTCTCGCGCACCTTCGAGCCCGGCCGCCGGTACGCCGAGGCCGAGGTCGACGTCGTCCTGCGCGCCTTCTTCGACGACTACGCGGCGCTGCGCCGCTACCTGGTGGACGAGGGCTTTCTGGCGCGCGAGGGCGGCGTCTATTGGCGCTCAGGCGGGAGCGTCGAGGTCTGAGGCCCCGTCCTCCTCGGGAGCGGGCTCCCGGCTGCGCAGCAGCCGGCGCAGTGACGCGAGCCGGGCCGGGTTGCTGTGCCCGGCGGCCACCCAGTCGTCCAGGGCGCACTCGGGCTCGTCGTGGGTGCACGACCTCGGGCAGTCGGCGGTTCCCGGCTCCAGGTCGGGGAAGGCGTGGATGACCCGGGCGAGGTCGACGTGGGCAAGGCCGAAGCTGCGCAGGCCGGGCGTGTCGATGACCCACCCACCGTCGGCCAGCTCGAGGGCCAGGGCCGAGGACGAGGTGTGCCGGCCCCGGCCGGTGACCGCGTTGACTCCGCCCGTGGCCCGGCCGGCGCCCGGCACAAGTGCGTTGACGATCGTGGACTTGCCGACGCCGGAGGATCCCACCAGCACACTGACCCGCCCGCGCAGGTGTTCGCGCAGAACGTCCAGCGGCTGGTCGCGCCGGACGACGACGTGCGCGACGTCCAGGGCTTGGTAGTTCTCCAGCAGGGCGTCCGGGCTGGCCAGGTCGGATTTCGTGAGGCAGAGCAACGGATCGAGCCGGGCGTCGTACGCCGCGACGAGGCACCGGTCGATGAGGCGCGGCTGGGGCTCCGGGTCGGCCAGCGCGACGACGACAACCAGCTGGTCGGCGTTCGCCACGATGACCCGCTCCACCGGATCGTCGTCGTCCGCGGTCCGGCGCAGGGTCGACCGGCGGGGCTCGACGCGCACCACGCGGGCCAGCGTGTCCGTCGTACCGCTGACGTCGCCGACGAGAGCGACCCGGTCGCCGACGACCACTGCCCCGCGGCCGAGCTCGCGGGCCTTCATCGCGACGACCTCGTGGCCACCGACCCGTGCGGTCAGCCGGCCGCGGTCGACGGTGACGACCATCCCCTCGGTGGCGTCCTCGTGCTGCGGCCGCTCCTTGGTGCGGGGCCGGGACCCACGTCCGGGGCGGACCCGCACGTCGTCCTCGTCCAGGTCGCGCCGTCGCCGCGGTGTCACGAGCCGGTCGCCAGCATGTCGGTCCACAGCTGGACGAAGCCGGGCAGCGTCTTGGCGGTGGTCTCGACGTCGACCACCGCGATGCCGTCGACGCAGAGCCCGAGCACCGCTGCCATCGTCGCGAGCCGGTGGTCGTCGTACGTCGAGACCGTCCCGGCCCTGAGGGGCTGGGGCCGCACCTCGATGCCGTCCTCGGTCTCGCGGACGTCGCCGCCCAGCGCGGAGATCTCGTGCGCCATCGCGGCGATCCGGTCGGTCTCGTGGTGGCGCAGGTGCCCGATCCCGCGCAGCCTGGAGGGGGTCGACGCGAGTGCCGCGATCGCGGCCAGCGTCGGGGCGAGCTC
>DATBDW010000109.1:0-5943 GCA_036269735.1 Actinomycetes bacterium | reverse complement strand
CGCGGAGGTCCGATCGGACACCGCGCCAGCACCGGATCCCCGCTGCGTAGGGTGCAGTGAGTGAAGATCCTCGCGACCTCCGGTGGCTTCCTCCCCAGCGACCTCGGTCTCTTCCAGTGGCGCCGCGGGCCGCTCATCGAGTACGCCATCGAGCTGGCCGGCGACCCGCCGCAGCCGAAGTTCTGCTACGTCGGCACCGCCACGGGTGACCACCCGAACGGCACCCTCGGCTTCTACAACGCCTTCGCCGGATCCGACGTGCGGGCATCGCACCTCGCACTGTTCTCGATGCCCAACGTCCCCGACGTGCGCGCCCACCTGCTCGACCAGGACGTCATCTGGGTCGGCGGCGGGTCCGTCGCCAACCTGCTCGCCGTCTGGCGGACCCACCGGCTCGACGAGGTCTTCCGCGAGTGCTGGGAGAGCGGTGTGGTGCTCGGTGGCGTCAGTGCCGGGTCGATCTGCTGGCACGTCGGCGGCCCGACCGACAGCTTCGGGATGGACCTGCGGCCGGTCCTCGACGGGCTCGCCCTGCTGCCCTACGGCAACGGCGTCCACTACGACTCGGAGGAGCAGCGCCGTCCGTTGCTGCACCGGCTGGTCGGCGACCGTACCCTCCCGACGTCCTACGCGACCGACGACGGGGTCGGCCTGGTCTACGACGGGACCGAGCTCTTGGAGGTCGTCGCGGACCGGGCCGGTGTCGCGGCCTACCGCGTCGAGCTGGGTACGGACGACTCGGTGACCGAGACCCGCCTCGAGCCCCGCCTCCTGGCCGGCGCCGCCGGCTGAGTCATCCGCGCAGCGCGCCGTCCAGGGCCGCGGCCGCGGCCCGGGCGCCGCTGTCCGCGAGGTGTAGCCCGTCCTCGTCCAGGTCGGTCGCGGGGTCGAGCACCTCGCGCAGGTCGAGGAAGCGCACACCGCTGGACTCCGCCACCTGCAGGGCCGCTGCCGCGTAGTCGTCGAGCACCGCGTTGGTCCGGCCGCGTGGGTCGTCGCGGTCCTCGCGCACCGGTGGTGGCCCCATCACGACCGTGACGGGCGACGCGATCCGGGCGAGCAGCTCGGCGTACCAGATCGTGAATTCCGCGAGCGGCACCTGCTTCCACGGCGCGGCGTCGTTGGAGCCGAACGACACCACCGTCGCGTCGGTCGCCGGCAACGGGTCCGGCAGCAACCGTCGTGCCGCGCGGGTGTCGAGGCCGCCGACGGCGAGGCTCGTGAGCTCCCAGCCCAGGCGCCGCAGCCGCGCCGCGACCGGCGCGACATCGCGCGTCGTGGTCTCCGCCAGATGGCTGTCGCCGACGAGGAGCAGCGACCCACGCGTCACGGGACGTCGACGACCACACCGTCGCGGGCCGACGTCCGCGCGGCATCGAGGATCCCGAGCACCGCCACCGCTTCGCGCGGGTCGACCGGCAGCGTCGAACCCTCCCGCAGCGCCTCGACCAGGGCGACATAGAAGTCGACCCAGCCGCCGGGTGCGCGCGCCACCGCCTCGCGCTCCTCCCCCCGGACCAGCCAGCCCCGGTGCTCCACGTCCTCGTCGTCCCAGCTCTCGCACGGCGAGGGGTCGCCCTCGACCGCGGCCACGAGGTACGCCGCCTCCCGGCCGAGCAGGCGGGTGTGCGGCCCCGGGACGGCCGCCAGCGACGTCGCGCCGAGGTGGCTCACGACCCCCGACACGTGGCGCAGCGCGAGGAACGACACGTCGTCGCCGACCGTGGTGATGGACGCCAGCTCGGCGTACACCGTGGCGACCGGCCCGAACAGGTCGAGGGCGCCGTCGACGAGGTGGGTCTGCAGGTCCATCAGCAGACCGCCGCCCTGCTCGCTGCTCTCCTGCTCGCGCCAGCGGTTCTTCGGCACCGGCCGCCACCGCTCGTAGCGCGCCTCGTAGCGCACCACCTCGCCCAGGGCTCCCGAGGAGAGGACTGCGCGGGTGGTCAGGTGCGCAGGGTCCCACCGCCGGTTCTGGAACACGGTCAGCGGGACGCCCCGCTCTTCGGCGAGCTCGACCAGCTCCCGGCCGTCGGCCGCTGAGACTGCCATGGGCTTGTCGACGACGACGGCCAGGTCCCGGCGTACCGCCTCGCGGGCCTGGGCGGCGTGCGCACCGGTCGGCGAGGCCACCACCACGACGTCGAGGCGGCCGGCCAGCTGCCACAGGGCATCGGGCTCGGCTACGACGGTGACGCCGGGGTTCTCGGCACGGGCCGCCGCGGCGCGTTCCGCGTCGCCGGTGACGATGTGAGTGATGCGTGCGCCGGCCACCTCCCGCAGCAGTGGCGCGTGGAACTCCCGACCCGCCATCCCGTAGCCGACCAGGGCCACCCGGAGATCGTTCACGGCCCCGAGTGTGGCAAGCCCCGGTGGCCGCGCGCGAACCGACCCGTCGGGCACCCCGACGTACAGTGCACGAATGACCGAGAACGTCGGCACCGGGCCAGGTGCGCTGCAGATGGTGCAGGCCGGCGTGGTGCCGTACCTCGACGCATGGGAGCGCCAGCGCGAGGTGCACGCCGAGGTGGCTGCCGGGACCCGTCCGGACACGGTGCTTCTCCTCGAGCACGAGCCGGTCTACACCGCCGGCAAACGGACGCTGGACATCGAGCGGCCGTTCGACGGTACGCCGGTCATCGACGTCGACCGGGGCGGCAAGATCACCTGGCACGGGCCGGGACAGCTGACCGGCTACCCGATCGTGCGGCTGCCCGAGCCGCTCGACGTCGTCGGCTACGTCCGCCGTCTCGAGTCCGCCCTGATGCTCGCGTGTGCTGACCTCGGCGTCGAGACGACGCAGGTCGAGGGCCGCTCCGGCGTCTGGGTCGTCGACGGCAACGGACCGGACCGCAAGATCGCCGCCATCGGAGTCCGGGTCTCGCAGGGCGTGACCATGCACGGGTTCGCGCTCAACTGCGACTGCGACATGACGGCGTTCGCCAACATGGTGCCCTGCGGCATCGCGGACGCCGGCGTCACGTCGCTGACCCTCGAGGCGGGACGCGACGTCACGGTCGGCGAGGCGCTGCCGTTCGTCGAGAAGCGGCTCGCCGAGGTCCTGCCCGCCAGGTGACGTCCTTCTTTGTGGACCGCGACACACCGCTTCGACGGCGTGTCGCGGCTGGACGCCTCCACAGTTCGAGGTGGGGACGGCAGCCCGACGCGGCGAACTCTGTCCACGTAGGCTGGGGCGCGTGACCGTCGCTCCGGAGGGACGCAGGCTGCTGCGCGTGGAGGCTCGCAACAGTGAGACCCCCATCGAGAAAAAGCCGTTCTGGATCAAGACGCGGGCGAAGATGGGCCCGGAGTACACCGAGCTCAAGGCGCTGGTGAAGCGCGAAGGCCTGCACACCGTGTGCGAGGCGGCGGGCTGCCCCAACATCTTCGAGTGCTGGGAGGACCGCGAGGCCACCTTCCTCATCGGCGGCGACCAGTGCACCAGGCGCTGCGACTTCTGCCAGATCGACACCGGGAAGCCCGAGCCGCTGGACCGCGACGAGCCGCGCCGGGTCGCCGAGTCCGTGCAGGCGATGGGGCTGCGCTACGCGACCATCACCGGCGTCGCGCGTGACGACCTGCCCGACGGTGGCTCATGGCTGTACGCCGAGACCGTGCGCGCCATCCATGCGCTGAACCCCGGCACCGGCGTCGAGAACCTGATCCCCGACTTCAACGGCAAGCCCGAGCTGCTGGCCGAGGTGTTCGACTCGCGTCCCGAGGTGCTCGCACACAACGTCGAGACCGTGCCCCGCATCTTCAAGCGGATCCGGCCGGCGTTCACCTACGAGCGGTCGCTGGGCGTGCTGACGGCGGCCCGCGACGTCGGGCTGGTGACCAAGTCCAACCTGATTCTCGGCATGGGCGAGGAGCGCAGCGAGGTCAGCCAGGCGCTGCGTGACCTGCACGCGGCCGGCTGCGAGCTCATCACGATCACCCAGTACCTGCGGCCCTCGCCGCGTCACCACCCGGTGGAGCGGTGGGTGAAGCCCGAGGAGTTCGTCGAGCTGCAGGCCGAGGCGGAGGAGGTCGGCTTCGCGGGCGTCCTCTCCGGCCCGCTCGTCCGGTCGTCGTACCGGGCCGGCCGGCTCTACCGGCAGGCGCTCGAGGCCCGTGCCGGCGTGCCGACTGCGTGAGTCGGTTCCTCGCGGCCCGGCAAGTCTTTGTCAGGACGTAGCACGGACGACACGCACCGGTAACGACGGTCGGGTCGGCTAGGGGCATGACCCGATCACTGCCACCGCTCGTGTCCTTCTCCGAGCTCGTCGGCACCCTCGTGCTCGCCGCCACCCGCCCGGTCACGGACGGGTCCCGTCGCAACGCCCGGGACGCGCTCGAGTCGCGCGGGTGGCCGCCGGTCGAGCTGCCGGTGCCCGTCGCCGTACCGGACCGGCGTACCGCCTGAGCGAACCCCGAGACGGGGCGGCTCGCCCGAGCCTCGGCGGCACGTATCCTCGGCGCATGGCGCGCAGGGGCAGCACGGGCAAGGACAGCACGGAGAGTACGGACGACGCGGCAGCCCCCAAGGGTCGGCTCGCCCAGATCAGGGCGACCTACACGATGGCCCGCAAGGTCGACCCGATGATCGGCCTGATCACGGCGGCCTCCGGGGTGCTCGCCTTTCTCGTCGTGCTGGCCATCGGGTTCCTGGTCGGCCTGCCGATCTACTTCGGCATCCTGGGTGTGCTCGGCGGCGTGCTGGCCGCGACGATCGTGTTCGGGAAGCGGGCCGAGAGGGCCGCGTTCTCCCAGGTCGAGGGCCAGCCCGGCGCCGCCGCGGCGGCACTGAACATGCTCCGCAAGGGCTGGAGCGTGACGCCCGCGGTGGCGGCGACGCGCAACCAAGACATCGTGCACCGCGCCATCGGGCGTCCCGGGGTCGTGCTGGTCGGGGAAGGCTCCTCCCCGCAGCGGGTGGCCGCGCTGCTGGCCACCGAGAAGAAGAAGGTGGCCCGGTTCGTGCCGGACGTGCCGGTCTACGAGCTGCAGGCCGGCAGCTACGAGGGGCAGGTCCCGTTGCGCCGGCTGAACCGCCGGATGATGAAGCTGCCCCGCAACCTCAGTACCGCGCAAGCGGGCGAGGTGACCCGGCGCCTGAGGGCACTCGGGACGATGAACCTGCCGATCCCCAAGGGCCCGATGCCCAAGAACGTCCGGATGCCCAAGGGCCCGCGCGGCTAGCGGCCCCCTGTGCCGACTTGTCAGCCGCTCAACGCCCGATAGGGCGTTGAGCGGCTGACAAGTTCCGGTCAGCGGGCCCGGACCACCACCGTGCCGGCCGCCTTGTCGTGCAGCCCCCGGCCGTCCCGGTCCCAGATCAGCGCCGGGACCAGCAGGCAGAGCAGCACGGTGCGCAGCACCGCCCGGAGGAGCCCCACCGGCTTCCCGTCCAGGCGGACGATCCGCAGCCCGTAGATGAGCTGGCCGGCCGACCCGGAGGCCAGCCAGGTCAGCGCGGCCACCTCCACCGCGAACACCGGCAGGGTCAGGGCCCGGTCGCGCACCAGGCCGTAGGCGATCAGGCTGCAGGCCAGCGAGTCGATCAGGTAGGCCACGATCCGGCGGCCGAAGCCGGCCACCGAGCCGGGCCCGGTCTCGGGCAGGCCGAGCCGCTCACCGGCGTACCCACCGGGCTCTCCGGGACGCGACCCGGTTCGCCCCGGTCCGTCCAGCCAGCCCGCCACGTCCTTCCGCTCGACCACCCGCCTACGGTACGACGGTGGGTGGCGGCGACCGCGCCGCCGGTGTAACACGGCCGAAACACGAGGGTCACGGTCGGGAAATCCGGCCCCCCTAGCGTCGCTCGCAACGGCACCGGGCCGCTGCTCCAAGGAGGATGGATGTTCAGCAACGCGGACGAGGTCCTGCGCTTCATCAAGAAGGAGGACGTGAAGTTCGTCGACGTCCGGTTCTGCGACCTGCCCGGCGTGATGCAGCACTTCA
>DATBDW010000108.1:0-17010 GCA_036269735.1 Actinomycetes bacterium | reverse complement strand
GTTCACCGAACCCAGCGCCGAGATGGACCTGCGCTGCTGGGTCTGCCACGGGGAGTCGGTCGGCAACCCGGACCGGCCGTGCCGGACCTGCGGCTCGGAGGGCTGGATCGAGTGGGGTGGCTGCGGCATGGTCAACCCGCGTGTCCTGATCGCCTGCGGCATCGACCCCGAGCAATGGAGCGGGTACGCGTTCGGCATGGGCATCGAGCGCACCCTGATGTCGCGGCACGGTGCCGAGGACATGCGCGACATGGTCGAGGGCGACGTGCGCTACGCGCGCCCGTTCGGGACGGAGATCTGATGCGGGCGCCGCTGTCCTGGCTGCGCGAGTACGCCGACCTGCCGCCCGGTCTGGCCGCCGCGGAGCTGGCCGAGCGGATGGTGGCCGCCGGGTTCGAGGTCGAGACCATCCACCGACCCGGCCACGACATCACCGGCCCGGTCGTGCTCGGCCGCGTTCTCGGCTTCGACGAGGAGACCGCGTCCAACGGCAAGACCGTGCGGTGGTGCTCCGTCGACGTCGGCGAGCCGGAGCCGCGCGGCATCGTCTGCGGCGCGCTCAACTTCGCCGTCGGCGACCACGTCGTCGTGGCACTGCCCGGGTCGGCGTTGCCCGGTGGGTTCGCGATCACGGCGCGCAAGACCTACGGCCATGTCAGCGACGGGATGATCTGCTCGAGCCGTGAGCTCGGTGTCGGCGACGACCACACCGGCATCCTGGTGCTGTCCAGCGAGACCGTCCGCGACGCGTCGCCCGGTGCCGACGCGGTCGGGCTGCTGGACCTGCGCGACGAAGTGCTCGACATCGCGGTGACGCCGGACCGCGCCTACGGGCTGTCGATGCGCGGGCTGGCCCGCGAGGCGGCCACGGCCTACGACGTCGAGTTCCGCGACCCGGCGTACCTCGAACCCCTGCCGGTGGACGGGACCGGTCACCCGGGTGTCGTGGTCGACCCCACCGCCGCCGACCGGCTCGTCCTGCGCACCGTGACGGGGCTGGACCCTGCTGCGGTGACGCCCACGTGGCTGGCTCGCAGGCTAGTCCTCTGCGGGATGCGTCCGGTGTCGCTCGCCGTCGACGTCACGAACTACGTGATGCTCGAGCTGGGCCAGCCGCTGCACGCGTTCGACCGGGGTCGTCTGCAGGGAGCGGTGACGGTACGCCGGGCCGCACCCGGCGAGGTCCTCGAGACCCTCGACCACGTACGCCGGCAGCTGGACCCCGAGGACGTCGTCATCGCGGACGACCGCGGACCGGTCGGGCTCGCGGGCACGATGGGCGGGCTGACCACCGAGATCGACGCGGCCTCGACCGACCTGGTGATCGAGGCGGCTCATTTCGACCCGATGTCGGTCGCCCGGATGTCGCGGCGACACAAGCTGTCCAGTGAGGCGTCCAAGCGGTTCGAGCGCGGTGTCGACCCGGAGCTCGGGCCGGTCGCGTCGACCCGCGCCGTGTCCCTGCTCGTCGAGCTGGGCGGAGCGGTCCACACCGGGTCGACCGAGGTCGACCTGCCGCGCGAGGTCGGCCGGATCGAGCTCGACCCCGCGCGCCCGGGGCGGACCGCGGGGCTGCCGATCGGCGAGGACGAGGTCGCCCGGCGTCTCGAGCAGGTCGGCTGCGTCGTGGACCGGTCCGCCGTTCCGTGGCGGGTGACCCCGCCGAGCTGGCGGCCCGACGTCTCCGACCCGGCCGACCTCGACGAGGAGGTCGTGCGGCTCGTCGGCTACGACTCGGTGCCCGCGCTGCTCCCGCAGGCGCCCCCGGGGCGCGGCTTGACCGAGCGGCAGCGGCTGCGCCGGCGGATCGGCACAGCCCTGGCGCATGCCGGGTACGTCGACGCGCCGAGCTATCCGTTCATGTCCGAAGCCGACCTCGACGCCTTCGGGTTGTCGGCCGACGACAACCGGCGCTGCGCCCTGCGGTTGGCCAACCCGCTCAACGAGGCCGAGCCGCTGCTGCGTACCTCGCTGCTCCCTGGCCTGCTCGCCGCGCTGCGCCGCAACGTGGGTCGCGGGAGCACCGACATCGCGATCTTCGAGATCGGCCCCGTCGTCCGGCCCGGCCCGGAGCCGCTGCCGGTGCCGCCGCGACCGCCGGTGGACAGGCGGCCCACCGACACCGAGATCAAGGAGCTGGACGCGGCGCTGCCCGCGCAGCCGGCCCGCGTCGCGGTTGCCCTCGCGGGCGCCCGCGAGCTGCCTGGCTGGTGGGGTCCCGGCCGGCCGGCGGTCTGGTCGGACGCCGTCGAGGCGGCCCGCCTGGTCGCTCGGCAGGCCGGCGTCGAGGTGACGGTGCGCGCCGACGAACACCCGCCGTGGCACCCCGGCCGGTGCGCCGCCGTGCTGCGCGACGGGCACGTCGTCGGACACGCCGGCGAGCTGCACCCTCGGGTGGTCGCGGCGTTGGGCCTGCCGGAGCGCACCTGCGCGATGGAGGTCGACCTGGAGCTGCTCGGCGAGGACACCACCCCGGTGCAGGCACCCCGGCTCTCGACGTACCCGGCAGCCACCCAGGACGTTGCCCTCGTCGTCGACGACACCGTCGCCGCCGCCGACGTGGAGGCGGCGCTGCGCCACGGGGCCGGCGAGCTGCTCGAGTCGGTACGGCTGTTCGACCTCTACCGCGGCGACCAGATCGGAGCGAGCCGAGTGTCGCTGGCCTACAGCCTGCGGTTCCGTGCGCCGGACCGGACGCTGACGTCGGAGGAGACCGCGGCCGCCCGGGACGCGGCGGTCGCCGTGGCGGCGAGCCGGACCGGCGCCGTGCAGCGGACCTGACGGTGACGGACCCCACGGCCACGGACACGACAGTGCGCGGCGTCGCTCTCGTCACCGGTGCGGGCAGGGGGATCGGCCGCGACGTGTCGCTCGCCCTGGCCGCCGAGGGGTGGTCGGTCGGTCTGCTCGGCCGCAGCCGCCGGCCCCTGGACGTGGTGCTGAGTGAGGTCGCCGGCAAGGGTGGCCGGGCGGTGGCCGTCTCGGCCGACGTCACGCGCCGCGACCAGGTGCGCGCAGCGGTCGACACGGTGAGCCGCGACCTCGGCCCGCCGGACCTGGTCGTCAGCAACGCCGGTCTCCGCGAGCGGGCCACCGGCGTCCCGTGGGAGGTCGACGCCGACGAGTGGTGGCGGGTCGTCGAGACCAACCTGCGCGGTCCCTTCCTGCTCGCCCACGAGGTGCTTCCGGCGATGGTGGCCCGGGGCAGCGGCCGGCTCCTGCACATCGGCAGCGGGATGGGCCAGCGCCCCCAGCCGGGCGGGCGCTGGTCGGCGTACTCCGTGTCGAAGGCGGCGCTCGGCCGGCTCACCGACACCCTGGCGGCCGGCCTCGACGGCACCGGTGTCACCGTCCTCGAGACCAGCCCCGGCCTGGTCCGCACCGACATGACCGAGACGATGTGGGGGCCGCCGGACGAGCAGTCGTGGAACCCGGTCGAGCAGATCACCGGGCTCGTGCTCCGCTTCGCCCGCGGCGACCTCGACGCCCTGCACGGCCGGTTCGTCCACGCCGCCCGCGACGACGTCGACGCCCTGCTGGCGCAGGCTGACGCGATCAAGGCCGGCGACGCGCGGACCCTGCGGCTGCGCCCCTACGGGCCGGACGACCCGCTGGCCTGAACAGCCGTCGCGACCACCGCGGTCTGGCAGGCTCACGGACCATGACGGTCGCGGTGGTCACGGGTGCGGGGCGCGGCATCGGGCGAGAGGTGGCCCGGCGGCTGGCGCGTGACGGGCGCACCGCCGTGGTGACCGCGCGCAGCGCCGACGAGCTGGCACAGACCGTCGCCCTGGTCGAGGCTGACGGCGGCACGGCCGTCGCGGTGACCGCCGACGTCACCGACCCGGACGCGGTACGCCGGGTGGCCGAGACCGCCGAGGCGCTGGGCGACGTGGACGTGCTCGTCAACAACGCCGGCGTCACGGGCGACGCGGCGCCGTTCCTTGGCTGGGACATCGATGCCTGGTGGCGGGTCGTGGAGATCGACCTGCGCGGCCCGGCCCTCGTCGCGCACGCGCTCCTGCCGGGCATGGTGGCCCGCGGCCGCGGCTGGGTCGTGAACGTCAACAGCCTCGGCGGCGCGAAGGAGCTGCCCGGTACGTCGGCGTACGGCGTCGCGAAGGGGGCCCTCATGCGGCTGACCCGTTTCCTGGCGACCGAGACGGCAGGCACGGGCGTCGTCGTGCTCGACGTCAGCCCCGGTCTGGTGCACACCTCGATGACCGACGGTGCGGCGATCTTCGCCGGTGTCCCGGAGGAGGACTGGACGTCGATGGACACCGTGCTCGACGGGATGGCGGCGGCGGTGTCCGGCCGGCTCGACGCGCTGTCCGGGCGGTTCGTGCACGTCGAGGACGACCTCGCGGCCCTCGCCGCCGGTGCCGACGAGATCGTCGCCGCGGACGCCCGGACCCTGCGCTTGCGCCCCTACGGTCCCGACGACCCGATCGGCTGAGCAGCGCGTCGGTTCGGACTGACAGGATGTCCGGCATGTCCGACAGCACGCTGCCCACCGTCCGCGAGTTCTGGGAGGGCCAGGCCCAGAGCTACGACGACGAGGTCGACCACGGCCTGCGCGAGGGGCCCGCGCGCGAGGCCTGGCGGGCCCGCCTCTCGGACTGGCTGCCGGCCGGGCCCGCCTCGGTGCTGGACCTCGGCTGCGGCACCGGCTCGCTCCCCCAGCTGGCGCTGGAGGCCGGCCATCGCGTGGTGGGCGTCGACCTGGCGCCCTCGATGGTCGCCCTGGCGGACCAGAAGTGCGCCGAGCAGGTAGCCCTCGGCCGCGCCCGGTTCCTCGTGGGCGACGCCGCTGTGCCGCCCGTCGGTGCCGAGACGTTCGACGTCCTGCTGGCCCGCCACCTGCTCTGGACGCTGCCCGACCCGCAAGCCGTGCTGGCCCGCTGGGTCGGGCTGGTCCGCCCCGGCGGGCGGCTGGTCCTCGTCGAGGGGCGCTGGTGGTCCGCGGGCGACCTGACGCCGTACGCGCAAGGGACCGCGGACCTGCCGTGGCAGGGCGGGGTCCGGGCCGAGGACCTGGTCGCGGCCCTGGACCCCCTGGTCGAGCGGCTCGAGGTGGTCTGCCTCGGCGACGACGACGCCCTGTGGGGCCGCCACGTCGAGGACGAGCGCTACGCGGTGGTCGCCCGCACCGCCTGACCGACCAACTCCAGGTGGTTGACTGGCGCGTTCCGGCTGTTCTGTACCGCTAAAGAAGCGGCCCCAACGCGCCAGTCAACGCGGCCGGCGACCACAAGTCCGGGAGTGTGAGGCGACGGCGGACGGCCGCGAGCGGGCGCCAGCTCCCTCCTCCTTCCAAGCCTGCTCTGACCGCCCGCACCGCCTGACCGACCAACCCGTTTGCATGAGCATGCAGACACCCGCATAATCATGCGCATGGGTCGGACGGTCGCGGTCGCGGGCGCCAGCGGGTACGCCGGTGGCGAGCTGCTGCGGCTCGTGCTGGGCCACCCCGGCCTCGGCCTCGGCGCGGTCGCGGCCGGAGCTGGGGCCGGCCGGCCGGTGACCGCGCTGCACCCGCAGCTCGCCCAGCTCGCTGGGCAGACCTTCAGCGCCACCGAGCCGGGCCCGCTCGCCGAGGCCGACCTGCTCTTCCTCGCCCTCCCGCACGGCGAGTCGGCGGCCCTGGTCGCTCAGCTGCCGGCCAACCTGCCGGTCGTGGACCTGGGGGCCGACTTCCGGCTCGCGTCCGCCACCGCCTGGTCGACCTACTACCCCGGCGCGCACGCCGGGACCTGGCCCTACGGCCTGCCCGAGCTCCGTGGCGCGCGGGCGGCGCTGGCCGGCGCCAGCCGCGTCGCGAACCCCGGGTGCTACGCGACGGCGATCTCGGTCGCCCTCGCGCCACTGCTCACTGCCGGTCTGGTCGAGCCGGCCGACGTCGTCGTGGTCGCGGCGTCCGGCACGTCCGGCGCCGGCCGGTCGGTGCAGCCGCACCTGCTCGCGAGCGAGGTCATGGGGTCGATGTCGCCGTACAAGGTCGGCGGCACTCACCAGCACACGCCCGAGGTCGAGCAGGCGCTCACCGCGGCCGCCGGCACCGACGTCACCCTCTCCTTCACACCGGTGCTCGCACCGATGCCGCGCGGGATCCTCGCGACCTGCACCGCCCGGCTCGCGGCGACCACGGAGGCGCAGCTGCGCGACGCCCTGCACGCGGCGTACGACGGCGAGCCCTTCGTGCACGTCCTGCCCGAGGGCGCATGGCCGGCCACGGCCGCGACGGCCGGCAGCAACAGCGTGCACCTGCAGGTCGCCGCCGACCCGCACAGCGGCCGGGCCGTCGTTGTCGCGGCGCTGGACAACCTGGTCAAGGGTGCCGCCGGGCAGGCCGTCCAGAACGCCAACCTCGTCCTCGGTCTCGACGAGACCGCCGGCCTCCCGGTCAACGGGACCGCGCCATGAGCGTCACCGCGCCGGAGGGGTTCCGGGCCGCGGGTGTCGCGGCCGGGCTGAAGTCCAGTGGGGTGCTCGACGTCGCGCTCGTCGTGAACGACGGGCCGGCGCGGAGCGGCGCCGGCGTCTTCACGGCGAACCGGGTCAAGGCCGCGCCGGTGCTGTGGACCCAGCAGGTCGTGCGGGGCGGCCGGGTGGACGCAGTGGTACTCAACTCCGGCGGCGCCAACGCGTGCACCGGCCCGGCCGGCTTCCAGGACACCCACACGACCGCCGAGTGGGTCGCGCTCGCGCTCGACGTCGCGGCCGGTGACGTCGCGGTGTGCTCGACCGGGCTGATCGGCGAGCGACTGCCGGTCGACCGGCTGCTGGCCGGCGTCGACGCCGCCGTACCGCTGCTCGCCCAGGCCGGAGCCGACGACGCGGCGCGGGCGATCATGACGACCGACACCGTGCCGAAGCAGGCGGTCGCCGCGGGCGGCGGGTTCCTCGTCGGCGGGATGGCCAAGGGCGCAGGGATGCTCGCGCCCGGCCTGGCCACGATGCTCGCGGTTCTCACCACCGACGCGGTCGCGTCCGCGAACGTGCTCGACTCCGTCCTGCGCACCGCGACGGCCGCGACCTTCGACCGGGTCGACTCCGACGGCTGCATGTCGACCAACGACACCGTGCTCCTGCTCGCGTCGGGGGCCTCCGGCGTGACGCCGACGGAGGACGAGCTGCTCGCCGCCGTACGCGCCGTGTGCGCCGACCTGAGCCACCAGCTCGTCGACGACGCGGAGGGCTCGTCGAAGACCATCGCGGTCGAGGTGGTACGGGCCGCCTCGGAGGACGACGCCGTGACCGTCGGCCGAGCGGTGGCACGCAGCAACCTGCTCAAGTGCGCGATCCACGGGGAGGACCCCAACTGGGGCCGGGTGCTCAGCGCCGTCGGCACCACGGACGCGGTGTTCGAGCCGGGGCACCTGGCGGTCGCGCTCAACGGTGTGTGGGTCTGCCGGGACGGGGCGGCCGGCGAGGACCGGGCGAAGTGCGACCTCTCGGCCAGGGACGTGGCGATCACCGTCGACCTGGGTGCCGGCGAGCACGAGGCGACGGTCTGGACCAACGACCTCACGGCGGCCTACGTCCACGAGAACTCGGCGTACTCGACATGAGGGGCACGTCGTGAGCAACCGGCAGGCGGCCGCCCTCGAGAAGGCCGGCGTCCTCGTCGACGCACTGCCCTGGCTCGAACGGTTCCACGGCAAGACCGTGGTGCTGAAGTTCGGCGGCAACGCGATGACGGACGCGTCGCTGCAGGCGGCGTTCGCCGAGGACGTCGTGTTCCTGCGGTACGCCGGTCTGCGCCCCGTCGTCGTGCACGGCGGCGGCCCGCAGATCACCCGTCAGCTGGAGAAGCTCGGCATCGAGAGCGTGTTCCGGTCCGGTCACCGGGTCACCACGCCCGAGGCGATGGACGTCGTGCGGATGGTGCTCGTCGGGCAGGTGCAGCGCGAGATCGTGGGGCTGGTCAACGCGCACGGCCCGTTCGCCGTGGGACTCTCCGGCGAGGACGCCAACCTGTTCGTGGCCGAGCAGCGCCTGCTCGAGGTCGACGGTGAGGCGGTCGACCTCGGGCTGGTCGGCGACGTTGTCGAGGTCGACCCGGGGGTAGTGCAGGGACTTGTCGCCGACGGCCGGATCCCGGTGGTGTCCTCGGTCGCGCGCGGCCGCGGAGCGGACGGCCGGATCTACAACGTCAACGCGGACACCGCCGCCGCCGCGCTCGCGGTCGCGCTGCGCGCCGAGAAGCTCGTGATGCTCACCGACGTCGAGGGCCTCTACAACGACTGGCCGGCCGACGGCAGCCAGCCCTCGCCGGAGGACGTCGTCCCCACCATCACGGCGGACGAGCTCGAGGCGCTGCTGCCGACGCTGTCCAGCGGGATGCTGCCGAAGATGGACGCGTGCCTGCGCGCCGTGCGCGGCGGCGTGCCGAAGGCCCACGTCATCGACGGCCGGGTGCCGCACGCGCTGCTCGTCGAGGTCTTCACCGACGAGGGCGTCGGCACGGAGGTGCACCCATGAGTCGCTGGTCGGACGTGATGGTGCCGTCGTACGGCGAGCCGACGCTGACGTTGGTGCGTGGTGAGGGCGCGACGGTGTGGGACGACCAGGGCCGGTCGTACGTCGATCTGGTCGCCGGCCTCGCGGTCAACGCGCTGGGCCACGCGCACCCCGCGGTCGTCGAGGCGGTGTCACGGCAGGTCGCCACCCTCGGCCACACGTCGAACCTCGTCGCGAACGAGCCGTCGATGCTGCTCGCCGAGCGGCTGCTGTCCCTGACCGGTCGCGACGGGCGGGTGTTCTTCGCATCCTCCGGTGCCGAGGCCAACGAGGCCGCGTTCAAGATGGCGCGGCGGACCGGCCGGGCATCGGTCGTCGCGGCAGAAGGAAGCTTCCACGGCCGCACGATGGGGGCCCTCGCTCTGACCGGTCAGCCTGCCAAGCGTGCGCCCTTCGAACCGCTGCCGGAAGGTGTCTCCTTCGTGCCGTACGGCGACGCGGCGGCTCTGTGCTCGACCGTGGGCGCCTGGACCGCCGCCGTCGTCCTGGAGCCCGTGCTCGGCGAGGGCGGCGTCGTGCCCGCGCCGGACGGCTACCTCGCGGCGGCGCGCCGGGTCACCACCGAGCGCGGCGTCCTGCTCGTCCTCGACGAGGTCCAGACCGGGATCGGTCGGACCGGGGCCTGGTTCGCCCACCAGGCCGTCGGCGTGGAGCCCGACGTGCTCACGCTGGCGAAGGGGCTCGGCGGCGGCCTGCCGATCAGCGCGTGCGTCGCGTTCGGCGACGCCGCTCGCCTGCTGCAGCCCGGTCAGCACGGCACGACCTTCGGGGGCAACCCGGTTTCCTGCGCCGCAGCCCTCGCCGTCCTCGACACGATCGAGCGCGACGGTCTGCTCGAACGTGCGAAGGCGCTCGGGGAGTGGCTCACCGTCGCGACCGAGGACCTGGGCCACCCGATGGTGGACCACGTGCGCGGGACCGGACTGATGCTCGGGATCGTGCTGCGCGCTCCCGTCGCGGCGCGGGCCGAGGCTGCGCTGCGCGAGCTCGGGTTCCTGGTCAACGCGGTCGCACCCGCCGTGCTGCGGCTCGTCCCGCCGCTGGTGCTCACCGACACGCAGGCCACGTCCTTCGTCGCGGCCCTGCCCCGTGCACTGGACACCGTTAGCGTCCCGTCGACACCGACCGACGGAAAGGACGCCCCGTGAGCCAGCCTGCGTCGGCACCCCGCCACTTCCTGCGCGACGACGACCTCTCGCCCGCCGAGCTGGTCGAGGTGCTCGACCTGGCCGACCGGATGAAGGCCGACCGGCACGGCTCGCAGCCGCTCGCCGGGCCCAGGGCGGTCGCCGTGCTGTTCGACAAGCCTTCGACCCGCACCCGGGTCTCCTTCTCGGTCGGCATCGCCGAGCTCGGCGGCTACCCGCTGGTGATCGACGCGCAGTCCAGCCAGCTCGGGCGCGGTGAGCCCGTGGCGGACACCACTCGGGTCCTCGACCGCCAGTGCGCGGCGATCGTGTGGCGCACCTTCGGCCAGGACCGCATCGAGACGATGGCCTCGGTCAGCCGGGTCCCGGTGGTCAACGCATTGACCGACGAGTTCCACCCGTGCCAGATCCTCGCCGACCTGCAGACCGTGCGCGAGCACAAGAAGACGCTGGCCGGGCTCACGCTGACGTACCTGGGGGACGGCGCCAACAACATGGCCCACTCCTACCTGCTCGGCGGCGCCGCAGCGGGCATGCATGTCCGCATCGGGTCTCCCGACGGGTTCGCCCCCGACCCGGTCATCCTGGCCCGGGCGGCCGAGATCGCCGCCACCACTGCTGGGTCCGTGGCGCACGTCGCCGACCCGCACGCCGCGGCCGACGGCGCGGACGTGCTCGCGACCGACACCTGGGTGTCCATGGGGCAGGAGGGTGAGTCCGGCGACCGGGCCGCGCCGTTCGCGCCGTTCGCCGTCGACGCGGCAGCGCTGGCCCGCGCCGCGGGTGACGCCGTGGTGCTGCACTGCCTGCCGGCGTACCGCGGCAAGGAGATCGCGGCCGCGGTCATCGACGGGCCACAGAGCATCGTCTGGGACGAGGCCGAGAACCGGCTGCACGCCCAGAAGGCGCTGCTCACCTGGCTGCTCGAGAAGAGCGCGGTCGCATGAGCCAGCTGGCCACCACCCGGACGGCGCGCCACCGCCGGATCGTCGAGCTGCTGGAGACCCGCCGGGTCCACTCGCAGGGCGAGCTCGCGCGGCTGCTCGCCGATGACGGCCTCGTCGTCACCCAGACCACGCTCTCGCGCGACCTCGACGAGCTCGGTGCGGTGAAGATCCGTGACGGCGCCGGCGACCTGGCCTACGCCGTGCCGGCCGAGGGCGGCGACAGCACGCCCCGCCTCGCCGTGAACGGCGAGGCTGGTGCCCGGCTGTCCCGGCTGGCCGCCGAGCTGCTCGTCTCCGCGGAGTCGTCGGCCAACCTTGCCGTGCTCCGCACGCCACCGGGTGCGGCCCAGTTCCTCGCCTCGGCGATCGACCGGTCCGGTGCACCCGACGTGCTCGGGACGATCGCCGGCGACGACACCGTCCTGCTCATCGCACGTGACCCGGACGGCGGCGCGGCGGTCGCCGCGCGACTGCTGGCCGTGGCCGACAAGCCCCTGAACGGCTCCAACGAAAGGGAACACCTGTGACCGAGCGCGTCGTACTCGCGTACTCCGGAGGTCTCGACACCTCCGTCGCCATCGGCTGGATCTCCGAGCAGACCGGCGCGGAGGTGATCGCAGTCGCCGCTGACGTGGGACAGGGCGGCGAGGACCTGGACGCCGTCCGCGAGCGAGCGCTGGCCTGCGGCGCGGTCGAGTCGCTCGTGCTCGACCTCAAGGACGAGTTCGCGCAGGACTACTGCCTGCCGGCGTTGAAGGCCAACGCGCTCTACCTCGACCGCTACCCCCTCGTCTCGGCGCTGTCGAGGCCGGTCATCGTCAAGCACCTCGTGGAGGCCGCTCGCTACCACGGCGCGACGATGGTCGCGCACGGGTGCACGGGCAAGGGCAACGACCAGGTGCGCTTCGAGGTCGGCATCGGTGCGCTCGCGCCGGACCTCACGGTGCTGGCCCCGGTCCGCGACTCCGGCATGACTCGCGACAAGGCGATCGCGTTCGCGGAGGAGAAGGGTTTGCCGATCGACCAGTCCAAGAAGTCGCCGTACTCGATCGACCAGAATCTCTGGGGTCGCGCCGTCGAGACCGGTTTCCTCGAGGACATCTGGACCGCACCGATCGAGGACGTCTACGACTACACCGCCGACCCCGCCGCCGCGCGGGACCCCGACGAGGTCGTCGTCACCTTCGAGAAGGGCGTGCCGGTCGCGATCGACGGAACGCCCGTCAGCCCCCTCGACGCGGTGCTCGCCCTCAACGCCCGGGCCGGCGCTCAGGGGGTCGGGCGCCTGGACCTGGTCGAGGACCGGCTGGTGGGCATCAAGAGCCGCGAGGTCTACGAGGCTCCCGGTGCGATCGCCCTCATCACCGCGCACCAGGAGCTCGAGAACGTCACCGTCGAGCGCGACCTGGCGCGGTTCAAGCGCACCGTCGACCAGCGCTGGGGCGAGCTCGTGTACGACGGCCTGTGGTTCTCACCGCTCAAGCGGGCCCTGGACGCCTTCGTCGAGGACGCCAACGCCCACGTGTCCGGTGACATCCGGCTGACGTTGCACGCGGGCACCGCAGTGGTCACCGGCCGGCGCAGCGCCGAGGCCCTGTACGAGTACGAGATGGCGACCTACGACTCCGGGGACGTGTTCGACCAGTCGCTGGCCAAGGGCTTCGTCGAGCTGTGGGGCCTGCCGAGCAAGATGGCGGCCCGGCGCGACCAGCGGACCGGCGGCACGGGCAGCACCCCCGAGTGACCCACCCGCTCTCGGACCGCATGGAGGAGGACGATCCAGGCGTGAGCGATTCGCAGCACGTCAGCGGCACGCCTACCCGGCTGTGGGGCGCTCGGTTCGGCTCCGGGCCGAGCGAGGCGCTGGCCCGGCTGTCGGTCAGCGTCCACTTCGACTGGCGGCTGGCTCCTTACGACATCGCCGCCTCCCGGGCCCACGCCCGCGTCCTGCACGCGGCCGGGCTGCTCGACGACACCGAGCTGGGCCAGCTGCTGGGCGCGCTGGACGACCTCGACGCGGCGGTGCAGGACGGGACGTTCCGGCCGACCGTCGAGGACGAGGACGTGCACACGGCTCTCGAGCGCGGGCTGCTCGAACGGCTGGGCTCGCTGGGCGGCAAGCTGCGGGCCGGCCGCAGTCGCAACGACCAGGTGGCGACCGATCTCCGGCTGTACCTCCGCGACGCCGCGCGGCAGATCGCCAGCCGGGTCGCCGAGCTCGAGACCGCGCTCGTCGGGCTCGCCGAGCGGTACCGGGGTACCGCGATGCCCGGCATGACGCACCTGCAGCACGCCCAGCCCGTGCTGCTGGCCCACCACCTGCTGGCCCATGTGCACGCCTTCAAACGCGACGTCGAGCGGCTCGTCGACTGGGACAAGCGGGCCGCGCTGAGCCCGCTGGGTGCCGGCGCCCTCGCCGGCTCCTCGCTGCCGCTGGACCCGGTCGCGGTCGCGGTCGAGCTCGGCTTCACGGCCCCGATGGACAACTCGATCGACGCGGTGTCGGACCGCGACTTCGTCGCCGAGCTCTGCTTCGTCGCGGCACTGATCGGCGTCCACCTGTCGCGCCTCGGCGAGGAGATCTGCCTCTGGGCGACGACCGAGTTCGGCTGGGTCGAGCTCGACGACGCGTACGCGACCGGGTCGTCGATCATGCCGCAGAAGAAGAACCCCGACGTCGCCGAGCTCGCCAGGGGCAAGTCCGGGCGCCTCGTGGGCAACCTGACGGGACTGCTGACGACGCTCAAGGGCCTGCCGCTGGCCTATGACCGCGACCTGCAGGAGGACAAGGAGCCCGTCTTCGACTCGGTCGAGACGTTGCTGCTCGTCCTGCCTGCGGTGGCCGGCATGGTGGCGACCCTGCGGGTCCGCGAGGAGCGGATGAGCAAGGCTGCCGGGACCGGGCACGCCCTCGCGACCGACGTCGCAGAGTGGCTGGTCCGCACCGGCACACCGTTCCGGGAGGCGCACGAGGTCAGCGGACGGCTGGTGCGCTACTGCGACGAGCACGGCCTCGAGCTCTGGGACCTCGACGACGACGCGCTCGCCGGGGTGGACCCCCGGCTCACCCCTGGCGTGCGCTCGGTCCTGTCGGTGCGCGGGTCGCTGCTGGCCCGGTCCACCCACGGCGGCACCGCGCCGGCCCGGGTGGGCGAGCAGCTCTCCGCACTCGCCGACGCCGCCCACGCCCACGCTGCCTGGGCGACCGGTGCCCGCTGACGCGCCGCTGACCCACGCCTTCTACGAGCGTCCGGTCCTCGAGGTCGCGACCGACCTGCTCGGCGCGGTCGTGACGCACTGCAGCGACCGCGGACCGGTGGCGGTCCGGCTCACCGAGGTCGAGGCCTACGACGGGGAGACCGACCCGGGATCGCACGCCTTCCGCGGCCGCACCCCGCGCAACGCGGTGATGTTCGGCCGGGCCGGCCACGTCTACGTGTACTTCACCTACGGCATGCACTGGTGCATGAACCTCGTCTGCGGGCCGGTCGGCGAGGCCTCCGCGGTGCTGCTGCGCGCCGGGGAGGTGCTCGAGGGCGCCGACCTGGCAGCGGTACGCCGGCCGACCGCGAAGGCGCCGCGCGAGCTGGCCCGCGGCCCCGCCCGGCTGACCAGCGCGCTCGGCGTCGACGGTGGCTGCAACGGCGCCGACGCGACCGATCCGGGTTCGCCGCTGACGGTCACCCGGCCCGCCGGCCGCCGACGGGACGCCGGCGAGGTGCTGCACGGCCCCCGGGTCGGCGTCGCCGGCGACGGTGCGCTGCACCCGTGGCGGTTCTGGCTGGCGGGCGAGCCGAGCGTGTCGGCGTACCGACCTGCGGTGTCGCGTCGCCGCCCGCCGCGCGGCTAGGGCAGGCTGAGGGGCGACCGACCGACCCCCACCAGAGAGGGACGACCCACCGTGACCGGCGCCGACGAGCTTCTCGACGACCTGCAGTGGCGCGGCCTGATCGCCTTGAGCACCGACCTGGGTGCGCTGCGCGAGGCCCTCGATGCGGGCCCGGTCACCTACTACGTGGGTTTCGACCCGACCTCGCCCAGCCTGCACCACGGTCACCTGGTCCAGGTGATCACCGCCCGGCGCCTCCAGCAGGCGGGCCACCGGCCGCTCGCGCTGGTCGGCGGGTCGACCGGCCTGATCGGGGACCCGCGGCCCACCTCGGAGCGGACGTTGAACACCAAGGAGACCGTGGCCTCCTGGGTGGAGACCATCAGGGCCCAGATCGCGCCGTACCTCTCCTTCGAGGGCGACAACGCCGCGGTCCTGGTGAACAACCTCGACTGGACCGCGCCGATGTCGGCGATCGACTTCCTCCGCGACATCGGCAAGCACTTCCGGGTCAACAAGATGATCACCAAGGAAGCGGTGTCGGCGCGGCTGCACTCGGAGCAGGGCATCTCCTACACCGAGTTCAGCTACCAGCTCCTGCAGGGGCTGGACTTCCTCGAGCTGCACCGTCGGCACGGCTGCATCCTGCAGTTCGGGGGCAGCGACCAGTGGGGCAACCTCACCGCCGGGCTGGACCTGATCCACCGGGTGGAGAACGCGCCGGTGCACGCGTTCGCCACGCCGCTGCTGACGCGCGCCGACGGGACCAAGTTCAGTGCGAGCGAGGGCGCGGCCCTGTGGCTCGATCCGGCGCTCACGTCGCCGTACGCCTTCTACCAGTTCTGGCTCAACAGCGACGACCGTGACGTCATCTCGTACCTGAAGGTGCTCTCGTTCCGGTCGCGGGACGAGATCGAAGCGCTGGAGAAGGCGGTGGCCGAGCGCCCCGCGGCGCGCGAGGCGCAGCGCGCGCTGGCCGACGAGCTGACCGCGCTCGTGCACGGGACTGCCGAGCGCGACGCGGTCGTCGCGGCCAGCCAGGCGCTGTTCGGCCGGGGCGAGCTGGCCGACCTCGACCCCGCCACGCTCGCCTCCTCGCTGGCCGAGCTGCCGGTTGCCGAGGTGGACGTGGCCGTATCCGGCTGGCCCCTGGTCGTGGACCTCTTCGCGGCGAGCGGCCTGGCCCCCAGCAAGAGCGCCGCGCGGCGGGCCGTCGCCGAGGGCGGGGCCTACCTCAACAACGCGCGGGTCTCCGCCGAGGACGCCGCCGTCTCGGCCGCGGACCTGCTGGCCGGCGAGTGGCTGGTCCTGCGCCGCGGCAAGCGCAGCCTTGCTGCCGCCCGCGTCACCGGCACCTGACTGCCCCGCGGCCGAAAATGATCACGGTTCCGTGATCACTTGCGCCCAACCGAGGTTCATTCGCCTCGGTTGAGGCGAAACGATCACGGTTCCGTGATCATTTGCGGCGTGGGTGGGCCTTGACGCGGGCAGCTCGCCCTGTCCTGGCCGTTCTGACGGTGCCCCACGGCGGCGGTACAGGGAGCATCGACGGAAACCGACCACGACGTCGTGCTGCGCTGACCCGGGCCGCGACGGCGGCGGAGGCGCCGGCGCAAACGGCGCCGGAAACGACTCAGGGCCGACGACGTTGGTCGGCACGCCGTCCGTGAGCACCTGGGTCGCCGCTGACCAGCGGATTTGTGTTCGCGCCGGCCGCCGCTTATCGTTCTCCACGTCGCCCGGCAGGGAGTGACGGACACCGTCTCGGTGGCCGGTCCCGGGGTGGCCCCAACCACGCGTCACAGGCGCCCCGACCTCGGTCGTGGGGGTGAGTGTCGTGCGGGGCGGGAGGGATCGGAGTCGGTTTGACACCCTCCACCCGCCTGGGTAGGTTTGAACGGTTGCCCCGAGAACGAGCCGGAAGGCTCTTATCGGTGCGCGCCCGCTCCTTGAGAACTCAACAGTGTGCCAAAAGTCAATGCCAAAAACCCCGTCCGGGGACTGGCGCGAACGACCCTTTCCGGGTCGCGAGCAACAGGCTCCGACGGAGATTCCTTTGGTACAGACAAGACAACCTAGTAATGATGCTAGTTACGTCTCTATGTGCCTAGATCGTCGACGGTCTCGCCAGATCGTCGGCACTCTACGAATTGTCAGCAGTCCCCGTCCACTCGTGGGCGGGGTCGCTGCACAAGACATTTACGGAGAGTTTGATCCTGGCTCAGGACGAACGCTGGCGGCGTGCTTAACACATGCAAGTCGAACGGTGAACCAGGGCTTGCCCTGGGGATCAGTGGCGAACGGGTGAGTAACACGTGACCAACCTGCCCTTGGCTCTGGGATAACCCCGGGAAACCGGAGCTAATACCGGATACGAGTTCGTGTGGCATCACATGGACTGGAAAGTTTTTCGGCCAAGGATGGGGTCGCGGCCTATCAGCTTGTTGGTGGGGTAATGGCCTACCAAGGCGACGACGGGTAGCCGGCCTGAGAGGGCGACCGGCCACACTGGGACTGAGACACGGCCCAGACTCCTACGGGAGGCAGCAGTGGGGAATATTGC